>JAISET010000113.1 GCA_031264015.1 Deltaproteobacteria bacterium
GCCTTGACTGCCTGGACTGCCTTGACTGCCTTGACTGCCTTGACTGCCTTGACTGCCTTGACTGCCTTGACTGCCTTGACAGCCTTGACTGCCCCGCCCCGTCCTGGCGGGCGCCTGAAAACGACCCGGGGCAGGCCCCGCCGCCGCCTCGAAAAACCGTCCCGCCCTACTCGAAGCCCAGCGAGGCGTCCACCACGGAGCAGAGGCGGCCGTAGCTCCCGACGAACTGGTCGTCGCAGATGACGCCGGACTCCAGGGCCCCGGCCAGCGCCGCCCGGGCCTCCAGGGCCAGCTCCCTCCGGCGGCAGACCAGAACCAGGTCGTGCCCGGCCAAAACGGCCCCGAGGGCGGCCTCCCCGGGCGTCATGCTGGTGGTGACGGCCCCCATCTCCAAATCGTCCGAGAGAATCAGCCCCTCGAAGTTGAGCTCCCGGCGCAGGAGGTCCGGGATTTCCTTGGCGAAAGTGGCCGGCTTGTCGAGGCCCGCCCCGGGGTAGAGGCAGTGGCTGGTCATGATCATGGGCAGCCCGGCCTCGACCAGGTCTTTGAACGGCCTCAGATGGCTCTGCATCTGCTTTTTGTCCAGCTCCACCGAGGGCATGGCGGCGTGGGGGTCGCGGCCGGCCGCGCCCAGCCCGGGGAAGTGCTTCCCGCAGCACAAAACCCCCGCCTGCCTGAAGCCGTCGACGAAGACCTTGGCGCAGGCGGCCACCTCGGCCGGGTCGGAGCTGAAGCAGCGGGTGGTCAGAAAGCTCCCCTCGACGCGCAGGTCCAAAACCGGCGCGAGATTGAGGTTGAAGCCCAGCCAGGCCAGCTCGCGGCCGGCGTTCAGGGCCGTCTCGAAGATCCCGCCCAGCCCGCCCCGCTCGAAAGACTCCCGGGCCGAGGGCGTCTGCAGGTGGGGCGCGGGGAGGCGCCTGACCGTCCCGCCCTCGTGGTCGACGGCGATGAGCAACGGCCTGTCCATGACCTCCAGGGCCCTGGCCTGCAGCGCCCTCAGCTGGCGCCGGAGCTCCTCGCCCCCGCCGCCGGGGTAGTTTCTTTTGAAGAAGACCAGCCCGGCCGGACGAAACTTCTCCACCAGCTCCAGGGGCTCCTCGAGCCCGGTCCCCTCCCAGCCCAGGAGCATGTAGCCCCCGGCGGCGACGAGAGCCCGGGAGGCCCTGGAGGTTTTGGAGGTCGCGGTCGGGCTCATTTGCGCCGCCACTCGGTGACGCGGAAATACCTGTCGTTGCCGGCTTTCCAGCGGGGCAGAGGCAGGCCCGAGGCCAGAAAAAATATCCTGACCCTGCCGGGCGCGCCGTCGAACCCGACCCCGGAGAAAACCCTGGCCTGCTCGCCCGCCCGGTCCAGAAAAGCCCGGTTGACGATCTCGAGCTCGCGCATCTTCAGGTTCTCGTCGCCCGTGGTCATGACCATCAGGACGCCGGCGCCGGCCAGGTCCAGCCCGCCGCCCCGGCCGTCGTCCAGGGCGGCGCCCACGGCCCTGGCCGCCCGGTCCTCGCCGGAGCCCTCGCCCCGGCCCCACAAAATCTTGCCCCTGGCCGTCATGACGGCGACCAGGTCGGCCAGGTCCAGGGAGAGGGTCCCCGGCTCCGCGGCGCCGACGGCCACGGCGTCGGCGAAGGCGGCGATGTCCTCGACGGCCCGGCGCCTGGGGGCGACCAGCCCGCGGTCGCGCCTGACCAGGCCCTCGGCCCCGAAATAGTTGACCACGGAGTCGCAGACCTTGCCGAGCCTCCTGGTCAGGTTGTTGGAGCGCCTGCTGGAGACCTGGGAGTGGCAGGTGAAGGCCAGGACCCGCTGGCGTTTTTTCACCCCCCCGAGGGCCAGGACCACCTGGCGGACCAACGGCGCCGTCTCGCCCGCGTCGGCCTCGGCGAAGAGAAAGACCAAGTCGGCCTCGGACAAAGACTCGCCGAGCCTCCCCCGGGCCTCGACCAGGGGCGGGGCGTCGTCGCCGGACTCCAAGGCCAGCTTACGGTCGAAGACGAACTCGGCGTCCGCCACCCCCCTGGGTGGCCTGTCCGCCCGGGAGTCGGCCAGCACCGTCCTGGCCCCCGTGACGGCCGGCGACCTCAGACGGCTGAGGACCTCGAGGCCCATGCTGTCGACGCCCAAAAAGCACGTCCTGATCCCCTCGCCCGCGGTCCCGGCCTTTTCCGAAACGGCCTTTTCCGAAACGGCCTTTTCCGGAACGGCCTTTTCCGGACCCGGCTTTTCCGGAACCGGCTTTTCCGAAACCGGCTTCGCGGCCGCCTTCGCCGCGGAGGCGGCCGGCTTTCTCCTCCTCCCGCTCGGGACCTCCGTCTTCCCTGGCGCCATCGTCTCCCTCCACAAAGGCCGGGCCCGTCGTCGGTCCCGCCGGTCAAGTCAAAGCAGGTCTCGCCAGTCTAATTCCTCGTCCGCGCGGCCCGTTCCCCGGGCGGGTCGGGTCGGTCGGGTCGGTCGGGTCGGTCGGACAGGCGGGCCGTTCGTCGGGCCCGGTTTATTTCTTCGGCGGGCCCGGCCCGGTCCCTTGTCCGGCCCGGTTCGGTCCCTTGTCCGGCCCGGCCGGTCACTTTCCCGGGCCCGCCAGGCCGTCGCAGGCCCCGCAGCGGCCGCACGAACGCTCGGCGGGGCACGGGGGCGTCGGCCTGCCCTCCTCGGAGCGCCGGGCCTCCCGGGCCAGAAACTCCAGTCCGGCGGACGGGGCGACCACCCTCCAGGGCCGGGGTCCGGACCAGGGCCGGTGGACGGGGCTGGCCGCGGGGTCGTAGCCGTACTCCCGCAGGGCCGGGCCCGCCCTGCCGCCGTGCCTGTGCTGGGCGGCGACCAGCCGGTGGCTCCCGGGCCCGCCCCTGGCCAGAAGGCCCTGGACCAGCGTCCATCTGGGGGGGTCGAGTCTCAGCTCCACCCCGCCCCTCCCGGAGAAAAACGAGGCGGCGAGACGCCCCCTCTCCCGCATCTGGCTCTCGGTCAGAAGAGGCGTCCCCTCGAGGGGCGTGTGGGGCTTGGGGGTGAAGTTGGCCAGGGAGACCGAGACCAGGGGCCCGCCCCCGCGCCTCCTGACGGCACGCATGACCTCGAAGACCAGCCCGGCCAGGCCCCTCAGGTCGTCCTCCGTCTCCGAGTCGAAGCCGGTCATGAAGTAGAGCTTCAGGCGCCTTAAACCCAGGCCGGCCAGAAGCGACGCCGCCCCCACGGTCTCGCCGGCGGTGAGGTTCTTGTTGATCCTCTCCCTCAGCGTCTGGGTGCCCGCCTCCGGGGCCACGGCCAGGGCCCTGAGCCCCGCCCGGGAGAGCCTGCCGACGAGGCCCTCCGTCAGAGACGAGAGCCGCAGGGACGACACCCCCACCGAGGCCCCCCTCTCCGCCAGGGCGTCGAAAATGTCCCCCAGCTCCGGGTGGTCGGCCACGGCGGGACTGACCAGCCCCACCCGCCCGCCCGTCGGCACCATAGACGCGGCGGCCTCCAGCACGCCCGCCAGGGGCCAGGGCCTGTGCGGTCGGTAGAGGGCCCCGGCCAGGCAGAAGCGGCAGCCCCAGGGGCAGCCCCGGCTGATCTCCACCAGGGTGGTCTCCGGGAATTCCGTGGCCGGCGTCAGGATCGGCGACGACGGCGGGATCAGACCGGCGGGAAAAGGCCAGCCCAGAGCCGCGGGCCTGACGGGCTCAAACCCCGCCGCGTCGTCCGGGTCGAAGGGCCGCTCCTCGGAAAAAACCTCCCCGGGCCAGAGCTCCGGCGCCAACACGCCCGGGACCTCCCCGGCCAGCGCCTCCAGCCTCCCCCGGCGGTCGAGCCCCAGAAAGTCCCGGGAGACGAAGAGATCGGCGAGCCGCGGCCACTGGGCCTCCCCCTCGCCCGTCAGAAAGACGTCGACGTAGGGCATCAGGGGCCAGGGGTTGCCCCAGACGCCCACCCCCCCGGCCAGGACCAGGGGCCCCGAGCCCGCCCGGTTTTCGCGCAAAGGGTCGAGGCCCGCCCGGGAGAGAATGTCCAGAAGAAGCCAGTAGTCGTTCTCCAGGACCATGGAGGCGGCGATCAGGTCGAAGTCCGCCAGGGCCCTGCCGCTCTCAAGCGAGACCGGCCTGCCCGCGGGCGGGGTCAGGGCGAAAAATCTTTCCGCCAGGGCGTCGGCCCTGCGGCTTAAAAACCGGTAGACCCACAAAAAGCCCAGCGACGACTGTCCCGTGTGGTAGGACCCCGGCCAGACCAGGGCCACCGAGAGCCTCCCTCCGGGGTCGCGTCTCGCGGCCCCGCGCTCCAGGGCGGCCAGCTCGGCCAGGTTCGGCTCCCGTCCCGGACCGGGCTTGGACGGCGATTTGACCGGCCCGCCCGGCTTTCCGCGCCCGCCGCGTCCGGGGCGGTCTTTGGAGCTAGCCAACAATGCCTCCGAGGGGTCCCCCGAGGGGCCGGGCCTTTCCCGTGGTCATGGGGACTCCTAACCTCGGGGGACGAGGCTCTAAAAACGGACGGCCGGGCGATTTTTTTTAACGTCCGGGGAGTCCGGAAGTTCGACTAAAGATCAAATGAGCAAACAGTCATCTGATGATAAAAATATACGTTCATCTGATGATAAAAGTATTGGTTAATTATCATTATTGCTGCTGCTGCTGCTGCTGCTACTACTACTACTACTACTACTACTACTACTAGTGCTGCTACTACTAATTATTGTCACAAATTAATGTTAAAAGTAAAGACTCCGACACTAAAAACTGCTGTCAGCCGCCCTCTTTTCCCAAAAAAAGCCGGCCCCCAAAACACTCCGCGGGCCCGGGGGCCCGCTGGAGTTTCCGGCCGCCTTGAAAAGGGGCCGCCGAGGCGGGCCCTCAGCAGGCCCGGTAGACCATGAAGGCGGGGACGGGCGAGGTGCGGGCGTCCTCCACGGTGCGGCGGTTGTAGGGGCCGGGCTCCTGTCCGGGATCCTTGGCCGGGGCCTGGCGGGGGTCGGCGCCCCTGAGGTTGACGGAGCCGGCGTCGGCGATGCTGCTGGTGGCGTACTTGTTGAAGCCGCCGCCTCCGGGCGCCTGGGGCGCCGGCCGGGAGCCCTGCTGGGGGGAGCTCAGGCGGATGTTGCGCTGCTGGCCCGCCGTCCGCTGGTCGGCGAGGTCGGCCGGGCCCAGGGGCTGGTTGACCGGACGGTAGACCTGGCCGGCCGGGTCGGGCAGCCGGACGCCGGGCACGGGGGGCAGGGGGGCGAGCCTGTTGCGGGCCGGACTTGCCTGAACGAGGGCCGGGCCCGCCTGCGGGACGGTCAGGGGCTGGACCAGGGGGACGCCCAGGGGGACGGCCCTGACCACGGGAAGAGGCTGCCCGGCGGCGGCGGTCGTCGGGACCAGGCTCGGGGCCGGGACCGGGTCGGCCAGGGCCGGGGCGGACCGGTAGGAGGAGGGCTCGGGGGCCAGGACTATCTGGGGCTCGGGCTCGAGGTCCAGGGGGATGGGCTCGTCCTCGAGGCCGGCGTCGGCCTGCTCCCCGTAGTCCAGGCCGGTGGCGATGACGGTGACCTTGACGGTGCCGGAGGCGGCCAGGCTGTTGTCGTACTTGAGGCCCGAGAAGACCTTGACGTCCGGGGAGGCCTGGGCGACCAGACAGGAGTTGATATCCTCGAGCTCCCGGTACCTGATGTCGTCGTCGGCGGTGACGTTGACCAGGATGAACTTGGCGCCCTTGATGGACTGATCGTCCATCAGCGGGCAGTTGACGGCCATGTCCACGGCCTTGGCCGCCCGGTCGGGCCCGCTGGCCTCGCCCACGCCCATGATGGCCCGGCCCCTGGCGGAGAGGGCCTCGCTGATGTCGGCGAAGTCGAGGTTGATCTCGCCGGAGGTCTCGATGAGGTCGGTGATGCAGTGGACGGCCCGGTAGAGGACGTCGTCGGCCATCTCCCGGCACTGCTTGAAAGAGAAGTCGCTGAAGTGCTCGCTCAACTTCCCGTTGGAGATGGTTATGAGCGAGTTGGAGACGCGCAGAAGCTCCTCCAGGGCCGGCTGGGCCACGCGCACCCGGTTGGGCTCGAAGAAGAAGGGCGTGACGACCACCGAGACGACCAGGGGGGGCTTCTTGACCTTGGACAAGGCCTCGATGACCGTCGGGGCCCCGCCCGTCCCCGTGCCGCCGCCGAGGCCGGCCGTCACGAAGACGATGTTGGCGCCGTCCAGGGCCCTGAGGATATCCTCCATGTTCTCCTCGGCCGACCGGCGTCCCTTGGCCGGGTCGCCGCCGCAGCCGAAGCCCTCGGTGCAGTCCACCCCGATCTGGATCTTGGTGCCTGCCAGGCAGCGGTCGAGGTCGCAGATGTCCGTGTTGGCCGCGATCATCCTGGGCCCGTCCAGGCCCATCTTGACCATGTGGTTGATGGCGTTGTTGCCGCAGCCGCCGATCCCCAGGACTCTTATCTTGTGGAGCTCCCGGCCGTCGTCCTCCGGCCCGTATAATTCCGTCATGTTCTCTCCCCCTGTGCTGTGCTGTGCTGGTCTGATCTGGTCTGGTCTGGTCTGGTCTGGTCTTGTCGTCGGCCCCGGGCGGACGCCCCGCGCGGACCGGGAGGACGGGAAATCGTTCCCGGCCGGCCCCGCGCCCTTCGGCCGGTTGTTCGGTTGAAACTAGCCGGCCGCCTGACTCCCGCCGGCTACTTGATTCTCGGCAGGCGGTCGACCACCGTCGGCTCGACCCTGACCACCCTCTTGGGGGGGGGCACGAAGTCCCTGCTGGGCTGGACCACCTGGCCGTAGCCGGAGGACGAGGCCACCAGGCGCTCCTCCTCCTCCACCGCCACCGGCTCCTCCTCGTAGTCGAGGTCGACTTCCTGGCCGAGGTCCTCGAGGACCAAAAGCGAGTCGTCGCCCTCGATGTGCACGACCGCGCCCTGGCTGGCCTGGCCCGGGATCTCCCGCCCGGCCAGCGGGGGCTGCCCCTGGGGGGCCTGCCGCCGCGGCTGCTGGGCCGGCGGCTGCCGCGGGGACTGCGGGGACTGCGGCTGCCGGACCGGCGGGGCCGGCAGGGGCTCCTGGCCGTCCGGAAGAGCCCGGGCCGCCTCGGCCTCCTCGAGGGCCTCCCTGGTCTCGAGATCCTCGAACTCCAGGCCGGTGGCCATGACCGTCACCTTGATGATCCCGGAGTCGGCCAGCGAGTTGTCGACGCCGTGGCCGGAGAAGACCACCACGTCTGGGGAGGCCAGCTCGACCAGACGGTTGTTGATCTCGGCGATCTCCTTCATCTTGACGTCCTCGTCGGAGACGATGTTGATCAGAAGGACCTTGGCGCCGTCGATGGACTGGTCGACCATCAGCGGGCAGGAGACGGCCTCCTCCAGGGCCTTGAGGCCGCGGTTCGGGCCCTTGGCCTGGCCCATGCCCATGATGGTGCGGCCCTTGATGGAAAGGGTGGAGCGGATGTCGGAGAAGTCGTTGTGGATCTCCCCCGGCCGCAGGATGAGCTCGGTGATGCAGCGCACGGCGTGGTAGAGGACGTCGTCGGCCATGGCCCGGCACTCTTTGAAGGTGGCGTCGGGCATGATCTCGGCGAACTTGCCGTTCGAGATGGCGATGACGCTGTTGCTGAACTGCAGAAGGCTCTTTAAAGCCGGCAGGGCCTTCTTCTGGCGGTCCTTTTCGAAGACGAAGGGCAGCACGGCCACCGTCACCACCAGCGGGGGCCTCTTGAGCCTGCCCAGGGCCTCGGCCACCACCGGGGCCCCGCCCGTGCCCGTGCCGCCGCCCAGCCCGCAGGTCAAAAAGACTATGTCCGCACCGTCCAGGAGATCCAGTATCGGGCCCAGGCTCTCCTGGGCCGCCTGGCGGCCGATCTCGACGCGGCCCCCGGAGCCGAAGCCGTTGGTCAGCTCGGGGCCGATCTGCAGCTTGACCGGGGCGACGGACCTTCTCAAGTCGGCCACGTCGGTGTTGGCGGCCACCAGCACGGGGCCCTCGAGCCCCCTGCGGACCATGTGGTTGACGGCGTTGTTGCCGCAGCCGCCGATTCCGAAAACTTTGATCTTAAACAAGTCGCTGCTGGGTCCGACCATCGGTTCTATCACCTCGTTCATAATTTTTGTCACCCCGAAAAAAAACTTTTGTCCGGGGGGGCCGGCGGACAACCCCCCCGGCCCGCCCCGGCCGCCTATGACCGGAGGGCCTCCCCGACGGCCAGACGGAGGGTCTCGTCGGCCGCCGCCATGACCTCCGCGAACGAGGCCCCGGGCATGGTTTCCGACAGTCGGGCGTTGGAGACCTCGACCGCCTCGTCGCAGAGCCGCCCGAGCTCCGCCAGGGCCTCCCGGGCCGGCCCGGTCCTCGTCCTCTCGTGGCTGAAGGGCGTCGTCGCGCAGGCGACCACCCGGGGCCTCGGCTCCAGTCGCGAGAGGGCCTCGGCCACCAGGACGGAGGACGGGGTGCCCGTCCCTCCCCCCAGCCCGCAGGCCAGGAAGACGACCTCGGCCCCGCCCAGACTGCCCATGATGCTCGGCAGACTCTCCAGGGCGGCCAGGCGGCCGGCCTCGGGGTCGCCCCCGGAGCCTAAGCCCCCGTTCGACTCCGGTCCCATCAGAATCTTGGTCCCGGCGGGGGACGCCTCCAGGCTTTCCCCGTCGGCGTCGGCGGCGACCAGCCCGGCCCCGTCCGCGCCGCTCCGGTGGAGGTTGCGGACGGCGTTGCAGCCGCAGCCGCCCAAGCCCAGGACCATAACCCTGGGGGCGGCCGTCCGTCCGGCATCTGTTGGTCTCGTCTCTGTCTGCGTCATTTTTTGACACCTTTCCTTTTCGTCCCGCTCTTCCCCGCCGTCCCGGTCCCCCCAATTATTGTCCGACCGCCTAAAATTGCGTTCCAATTGAAAAAAATTAGCGCGGTCTGGAGGACAAACAGCTCAAAGAAAAGATTGTAGACTTATGTGTAGCACATTTACAACCAGAAAGCAATAGTTAAAATGATTTTCTCCGCCAATTTTAGTTTAAATTTCAGCTTCTATTCAACCAAGAAGAACTCACTGTGAGGTCGTCGGCACCACCTGGTGAGGTTTTGCTGGGCTGAGGTCTATTTTTTGGCCCGGATCGCCAACCAAAGCCGAAATTTTTGGCGGCCAAACGTCTCCACCTGGAGCGAATTCAATTTTAATTGAGGCCGGACGGACATAATATAGGCCCTGATCCTCAGTTTTGTTCCCCCGGCGGACGCTTTGACCCCTTGTTTTAGCCCGGGGGCGGCGGCGCCCGCGGGCGGAAAACTCGCCGCGGCGCGACATGCGGCGCTCCCGCCCCTCCCCTCCCCGCCGTCGCCATGACGGTCCGTCAAGGGATCTTCCGACTCTCACCGCATCCTTTCCTGGACGCCGGCCCCGGTGAAGACGGCCTTGACCCTGCGGCCCAGGCGGGCGAGGAAGCCCGGGGAGGCCTTGCGGCCATCGCCGTTCAGCGGCAGGGGGTCCCTGTCCTGGAGGCCGTAGAGCAGCAGGCCCACGGCGGTGGAGAAGATCGGGCTGACCACGGCGTCGCCCAGGCCGCTGACGTTGAGGGGAAAGCCCACCCGGACCGGCCGGTTGAAGAACTCCACCGCCTTCTGGGGGAGCCCCCTGAGCTGCGAGGTGCCGCCGGTCAGGACGATGTTCCTGACGGAGTCCTCGAGGCCGGACTTGGCCAGGTCGGCGGCGAGATAGCCCAGCAGCTCGTCGACGCGGCCGGAGAGCACCGAGCAGGCGGCGGAGGCGTCGACCCTGGTGTCGCCCTGGCCGTCGCGGCCCACCAGCTCGACCACGTAGTCGTCGGGGATGAGGCCCGGAAAGCAGCAGCCGTGGGTCTCCTTCAAGAGCCCCGCCGTCTCCAGCGGGATGCGCAGCCCGGTGGCCAGGTCGTAGCTCAAAAGGTCCCCGGCGAAGCCCACTTCGTAGACGTGGTGGACAGATCCCTTGATGAAGACGGCCATGTCGGTAGTGCCGCCGCCGATGTCGATCAGGGCCACCCCCTGCTGCTTCTCGGCGGGATACAGGACGGACTCCGCCGAGGCGATGGACTCCAGAAGCACGTTCTGGATGGCCAGGTCGGCGTCCTCGACGCACTTGACCATGTCGTAGAGGGCGTTGTGGTCCGCCGAGAAGACGTGCAGCTTCACGCCCAGGGCCGTGCCGCACATGCCGACGGGGTTCTGGATGCCCGTGCGGTCGTCGATCTGGTACTCCATGGGCACCTTGGCCAGTATCTCGCTGGAGGTGGACATGCCCAGGATCATGGCGTTCTTGACGCAGCGCTTGATGTCGTCCTCGGTGACGGTGCCGGTCTGGATGGAGACCGAGCCCTCGAACTTGCGGCCGACGATGTGCTCGCCCGCGATGCCCACGTAGGCCGCGGCGATGTCGGCCCCGGACATGTCCGAGGCCTGGTCGACCGCCTGGTTGATGGCGTCCACCGTCTGGTCGATGTCGATGATCCGGCCGTTGCGGAGCCCTCTGGAAGTGGCCAGTCCGAGCCCCTTGATGTCGACGCAGCCGCCCGGCTTGACGGATCCCACTAAACAAACGACCTTGGTGGTTCCGATATCCAAGGCGACGGAAAGTTCCTCTAAGTTGGCCATCTGGCGTTTACCCCCGGTTCCTGTGAAATTTTGATGTGACGGGCGGAAGCGCCGCCCCCGTTCGCGCGCCTGACTGCAAGCCGGCTCGAAAAAAAAACTAAGAAAGAAAGCAAGAAAACAAGAAAGCAAGAAAGAAAGAAACAACGCTCGAAAACTGAAAACCCCGCGCCACCGTGGGCGACGGACCCTCACCAACAACCGCTCAGGCGCCGCCGGGCCTTTTGTAGCTGACGGTGACCCGGGGCGGGCAGTCCAGGTTGACGTAGCCGAGGCCCCGGGCCTTGTCCTCCCGGAGCAGGTGGTCCATGACCCGGCCCAGGCGCCAGATCTTCTTCTCGAAGCCGCCCCGGCCGACCTTGACCTGCAGGCCCGCCCCCTTGGTGAAGATGGTCAGCCCGCGGTCGGGGTCGCGGTGAAACTCGGAGATGTTGTCCAGGCGGAAGTCGTCGGTCCGCTTGGAGAGGATCTCCACCAGGGAGAAGACCTCGTCCAGGCCGTCCTTGACCAGCGGGCCTTTGTTCTGGAGCTCGTCTATGGAAAATCCGCTTATGATGGGCAGGGACGATATTTCGCCGGGCTCGAGCTTCTTAAACGGCATCCCCTGACTATCAATATAGTATAAATACTCCAAATTTACAATAGCTTTAGGCTCGAATTCGACAATATTTATCTTTATTCCATTGGGGAATGATCTAGTAATATCAACTCTGTCTATCCAAGGGATATATTTAAGACTATTTTTAACAGCTTGCGAGTTCAATGTCAAATAATTTATAGGCTTATTTAGGCCGGCAACCTCCATGACCTCGGATCTGGAGAGTTTTACCAGGCCCGTGACCATGACCGAGTTGGGCTCGACCAGAAAATAAGTGGACTCATGGGCGTACATATAGCCGAAAATCAACGCCAGGGAGATGCCGACCAGCACCGCGAAGCTCGCCACGCCGTAAAACAGCAGCTTGAAACCCCTCCTGACGAGCCTGCCGACGGGCGGCAGACTTAAACTGACGGTCGGCGGCCTTCTCTTTTCCCTGGCCGCGGGTCTCGGCACGGCCATGCCCCCCGCCCGCCGGCCGGGCTGGTCGTCGAACCGGGAGGCCGGTTGCCATGTTCTCGGGAAGGCGCCGCTCATATGTCACCAGCCTGGGGCCGCCGGAAAAGCGGCGCCGGGAGTCCGCCCGGATCCCTGGGGGACGCCGGAGGGTTGAAAAGGGGTTGAAATTTTCCGAATAATCTCAAAAACTACCATCCGCGATCATCCGCGATTAAAAGTTGTCAAACATCTTAAAACACTCGTCAACGTCTATAAATTCTCATAAGTTCCTCAAGCCGCCGGCCAATGTCTCCTCGGCCGCCGGCCGCGCGTCACCAGAAGAGAAGCCGCCCCCGCCGGTCCAGGGCCTTGATCTCGAGACTCAGAACGACGCCGTGGGTCTTGAGGACGCTTTCCCGGGCCAGGCCGGCCAGCTCCAGGACGTCCTTGGACGAGGCGCCGCCCAAGTTGACGATAAAGTTGGCGTGGACGGGGCTGATCCGGGCCCCGCCGACCTCCCGCCCCTTGAGGCCGCAGAGGTCTATCAGCTCCCCCGCCGAGCGGCCCGGCGGGTTTTTGAAGACGCAGCCGAGGCTTCTGGCGCCCATGGGCTGGCTCCGCCTGCGGGCGGCCAGCAGCTCGGCGACCTTGGAGGAAGTCTCCTCGCGCCTCGCCCGGGGGAGCTCCAGCCGGCATCTGGTGACGACCGAGCCCTCCAGTTCCGGCGGCAGCCCCAGGAACCGGTAGCCGGACTTGAACTCGCCCCGGCGGAGGGTCCTGGGCAGGCCGTCGGTCCCGACCGCCTCGATCTCCGCGGCCAGGTCGGCGAGCCCCGCGTCCTTGGCGCCGGCGTTCCCGGCCAGCGCGCCCCCGACGGTGCCGGGGAGGCCGGCCAGAATCTCGAGCCCGCCCAGGTCGTTGGCGAGGGAGAAATTTAACAGCTTGGCGGCCGAGGCCCCGGCGCCGCAGACGACCAGCCCGTCCTCCAAACTTATTTCCTCGAAGGGCTCCCCGAGCCTCACCAGGACCGCCCCCAGGATCCCGTCGGGAAACAGGCAGTTGCTGGCCCCGCCCAGGGGCAGCCAGGCCAGCTCGATCGTCCGGCAGAAGAGGACCAGCTCCCGGAGTTTTTCGAGGTCGGGGACCGTCGCCACCATGCCGAAGTCGCCGACCCCCATGGTGGAGACGGTCTTCAGGTCCACGGGCCGGACGAGCTCGGAGAAGCGCTCGAAGAAGGCGTCCAGGCGCGCCCTTCTGTTCTCCTCATGGCTGAAGGCGTTCGAGGCCGACCGCCATGTCTTTTCCCGTTCCTTGCTCACCCGCCCTGTCTTTCTCCATTCAATCGGCGTCCGCCGACTTGATTGTCGCGTTTCCGCCGGCGTCGTCGCCGCGTTTCCGTCGGCGTCGCGGTCAGGCGCCGGCCGCGTCCGGCCCGGCCAAAAGCCTCAGAAGCTCCTCGCCCGCCTGGACGATGTTGCCGGCGCCCAGGGTCATGACCACGTCCCCGCTTTTGAGCTCGGAGACGACGGCCCTGGGGACGCCGGAGGAGGGGCCGACATACTCGACGCCCCGGTGCCCGTGGTTGGCGATGGCCTTGGCCAGGGACTCCGAGTCGACGCCCTCCCTGGCGGGCTCGCCGGCCGCGTAGATGTCGGCCACGTAGAGCTTGTCGGCCTCGTTGAACGAGGTCAGAAACTCCGCGAACAAGTCCCCGGTTCTGGTGTGCCGGTGGGGTTGGAAGAGGACCACCCGCCTGCGGTCGGGGTAGCACTCGGCCAAGGCGGACAGGGTCGCCCTGATCTCGGTGGGGTGGTGGCCGTAGTCGTCAAGGACCGATATCCCCCGGCACTCGCCCTTGAGCTCGAAGCGGCGCCCCACGCCTTTGAGGCCGGCGATGCCCCTGGCCACGTCGTCGGGGGAGAGGCCAAGCTCCAGCCCGGCCGCCGCCGCGGCCAAAGCGTTCAGGACGTTGTGCCTGCCGGGCAGGCTGACCTCGACCCGGACCAGCTCCTCGCCCCTGTGCCAGAGGTTGAAGCCGTAGCCCCAGTCCAGGCGCCTGACGTCCTTGGCGGTGACGTCGGCCTGGGCGGAGAGGCCGTAGGTGACGAAGCGCTTCCTGACCCTGGGCACCAGGGCTTGCACCTCGGGGTCGTCCAGGCAAAGAATGGACGCCCCGTAGAAGGGGACGCGGTTGATGAAGGTGAGAAAAGTCTCCCTCAGGTGGTCCATGTCCCGGTAATAGTTCATATGCTCGCGGTCGATGTTGGTGACCACGGCGAAGGTGGGCGAGAGCAGCAGAAAGCTGCCGTCGCTCTCGTCGGCCTCGGCGACCAGAAGATCCCCCTGGCCCAGACGGGCGTTGACGCCCAGGTTGTTGATGCGGCCGCCGATGACCAGGGTCGGGTCGAGGCCCGCCTTGGTCAGAAGCATGCCGATCAAAGAGCAGGTGCTGGTCTTGCCGTGGGCCCCGGCCACGGCCACGGAGGTCTTCAGCCGCATCAGCTCCGAGAGCATCTCGGCCCTGGGGATGACGGGGACGGACAGGGACCTGGCCCTGACGATCTCCGGGTTGTCGTCGCCGACGGCGCTGGAGACGACCACCACGTCGGCCCCCTCCGCCTGGGCGGCCTCGTGCCCGATGAAGATCTCCACGCCCATGGCCGCCAGCCTGGCCGTCTGGGCGCTGGCCTGCTGGTCGGAGCCGCTGACGGCGTGGCCGAGGTTGAAGAGCACCTCGGCGATGCCGCTCATGCCGATGCCGCCGACCCCGACAAAATGGACGCGCCTGTTCCTATGGTACATGGTCTTTCCCCCGGGCCCGGACGCCCGGCCAGGCCGCGCGCCCCTCGGGGCGCCTCGCGAAATCAACTGGTCAAATCAGACCTTAAACAACAAAAAACATTAAATGATTGTGACTTCCAAAAAACTCCGTCGCCGCCGCCGCCTCGCCGACCCCGCTTTTTTTTCCCCGCCGCCGCCCCCTCGAAACTATTTCGCCTCCGAACGAACCGCATATTTCCCTCTTGCCATGGCGGCCAGGGCCAGTCTGGCCATCCTGGCGCCGACTTGTCCGGCCCCGGCCCCCGACTCGCGGGCCCGGCGGGCCATCTCGGGGAGCTTGTCGGGGCTGCCCAGAAGCTCCAGGACCGTTTTTGACAAAAGGCCACTCTCCAACTCCGACTCCCGGACGACTTTGGCCGCGCCCCTGGCCTCGACCGCCAGGGCGTTGACGGTCTGGTGGTCGCCCGCCGCCGCGGGCAGGGGGACCAGCACGGCCGGGACGCCCGCCGCCGCCTGCTCGGCCAGGGTCAGGGCCCCGGCCCGGGTCACGGCCAGGTCGGCCTCCAGGTAGCGGCCGGCCATGTCGGTGATGAAGGCTGAGACCCTGGCGTCGACCCCCAGGTCCCGGTAGCTTTCGGCGGTCTCGTCGGCGGCCCCCGCCCCCGTCTGGTGGACGACCCGGAAGTCGACTCCGCGGCCCCTGAGGTCGGCCGCCAGCTCCAGGGCGGCGGCGTTGAGTCTTTTGGAGCCCTGGGAGCCGCCGACTATTAGGAGACAGGGCTTTTTCAGATTGATCTCGGGTTTTTCGGCCCCGATCTTGCTGATGGACTCCCTGACGGGGTTGCCCGAGAAGACGATCTTCCTGGTCGAAAACTTCCCGGCGGCCTCCTCGAAGCCCAGCATGACCAAATCCGAGATCATGGCCAGCCAGCGGTTGGTCAGGCCCGGGCTGGAGTTCTGCTCGTGGAGGACCAGGGGGACCCCGAACATCTTGGCGGCCAGGCCCACCGGCCCGCAGACGTAGCCCCCGAAGGCGAGGCAGAGGTCGGGCCTGAACTTGCGGACCAGGTCCATGGCCCCCGCCTGGGCCTTGAGCAGCCCGAAGACGGAGCCCAGGGCCCTGACGGGGCTTTTGCCGGCCAGCTGCGGCACTTGCAAAACCGCGCGCTCGTAGCCCAGGGGGTCCAGGATGTCCGCCTCGGCCTGCCTGCCGACGCCGACAAAAAGTGTCTTGGTTTGAGGCCTTAGTTTTTTCAGCTCCTCGCAGAGGCTGGCCGCCGGGACCACGTGGCCCCCCGTGCCCCCCGCCGCGACCAGCACCCGGGGCTCGTCCCTGGCGCGCTCCCAGCCCTCGGCGAAGTCGATGGTTTCTGCTGCGGGGGTGACGTCGCTCATCAAACGATCTCCGAAAGTCATTAAAATAATCAGTCAGTCAGTCAGTTAATCAGTCAGTCAGTCAGTCAGTTAATCGGTCAGTCAATCAGTCAGTCAGTCAGTTAATCAGTTAATCGGTCAGTCAATCAGTCAATCAGTCAAAAAAGATCGGAACGTCAAAAAACTTTCCTGGGACGATCCCGCCCCGGCCGGGTCTTGTCCAATATCTTAGCCCCGCCGGCGTTCGCCTCAGACCGGCGCGGCCGCGGGGTGGGCGCCCCTGGGCTCCGGGGCCGGCCGCTCGGCCTGGGCGGGCTTCTTTTCCTCCTGGCTCTGGGAGGCCACGGCCAGGA
The DNA here is from genome assembly GCA_031264015.1 of Deltaproteobacteria bacterium. Lineage (GTDB taxonomy): Bacteria > Desulfobacterota > Desulfarculia > Adiutricales > Adiutricaceae > JAIRNQ01. The sequence goes on from JAISET010000113.1 coordinate 16,086, forward strand.
TGATGCCCACGGCCGCGCAGGAGACCACCATGCTGGAGCCCCCGTAGCTGAAGAAAGGGAGCGGCAGGCCCTTGGGCGGCAGGATGGACAGGGCCACGAACATGTTCAGGAAGGCCGGGATGACCACGCAGAGCGTCATGCCCGCGGCCAGGTAGAAGCCGGACATGTTCTTGGCGGCCCTGGCGATGACGAAGCCCCGGCCGGCGAAGGCCAGGAACAGGAAGGCGGTCAGCAGCACGCCGATCAGGCCGAACTCCTCCCCCAGGATGGCGAAAATATAGTCGGTGAAGGCCTCCGGCAGGAAGAAGAGCTTCTGCTGGCTCTGGCCCGGGCCCACCCCCGCGACGCCGCCGTTGGCGAAGGCGTAGAGGGACTGGACGATCTGCAGCCCCGTGCCCGAGGGGTCGCCCCAGGGGTTGTTCCAGCCGACGAGGCGGTCGGAGCGGTACGAGACGACCATGGCCAGCCGGTAGGTGGCGAAGACCAGGAGGCCGAACATCAGGACCAGCCAGCGGACTCCGACCCCTCCCAGGACCATCATTAAATAAACTATCCCGCAGACGATGACGGAGCCGCCCAGGTCCATGCCCAGATAAATGAGGCCGGCCACCAGGAGCATCAGCAGCACGGGGAAGAGGACCCCGTAGCGAAAATCCCGGACTTTGTGGGAAAAATGACTGAAGTAATAGGCCAGGACGCAGACCACGGCCAGCTTGGAGACCTCCGAGGGCTGGAACATCAGGTACGGGGACCAGCGGAGGGTCTTGTTGACCTCCTGGGAGAGGGACGAGACCAGCGGGAGCACCAGGCAGAAGACGGCGGCGAGGGCCAGCAGCCAGTACAGGCGCACCCAGAGCTGGTAGGGCACGAAATATAGGAAAAAGACCGCGGCCAGCCCGAGGCCCAGATGGCGGACGTGGATCATGAAAAAGAAGTAGGGGTTCTTCTTGTCCAAATCCGCCTGGGCGAAGCTCGCGGACAAAAGGGTCGCGGCCCCCAGGAGAACCAGGAGAATGAAAATGACCAGCATGACGGTGTCAATTTTTTTCAGTCTGGCGATCATGGATGCCCTAGCACGCCCCTTCCGGACCGGTGACCGGGGGGGTCCCGTCGTCGCCGGGGCCTTTGTTCCCGTTGTTGCCGTTGCCGTTTTTCTTGCCGTTGCCGTTCCCGTCGCCGTTCCCGTCGCCGTTTTTATGGCCGTCGCCGCTCTCGTCCGCCCGCCCGCCGTCGGGACCGTCCGACTCGAGCCCCAGGGCCTTGGCCTGGACGACGGCCTCCAAGGCGAAGGTCTCGCCCCGCTGCCTGTAGTCGGAGAACTGGTCGAAGCTGGCGCAGGCCGGGCTCAAAAGGACCACGTCGCCCGCCCTGGCCTCCCTGAGGGCGGCGGCCACGGCCTGCCTCATGTCGACGGCCATGGAGACGGGGGCGGAGCCGGCCAGGGCCCTGCGCATCTTCTCGCGGCACTCCCCCATCAGAACCAGGCGCCTGACCTTTTTTGCCACGTGGGGAATCAGATAGGCGAAGTCCAAATCCTTGTCCCGGCCGCCGGCGATCAGGACCACCGGCCGGTCGAAACTCTCCAGGGCGCTGGCCACGGCCCCGACGTTGGTGCCCTTGGAGTCGTCGACGAAGCTGATCCCCCCGAAGACCCCCACCAGCTGGAGCCGGTGGTCCGAGGGCCGGAAGCCGGCCGCGTGCTCCAGGGCCGCCCCGGGGTCGACGCCCGCGGCCCAGGCCAGGCCGGCGGCGGCCATGACGTTGTCCATGTTGTGCCCGCCGGCGAGACTGAAGTCGGACCAGCTTTTGGAGGCCAGGACCAGCCCGCCGTCGGCCACCTCTATTCTGCCCCCGCTGGCCCAGGCCCCCAGGGCGGGCCTTCCCGCCCGGGAGAAGCCGAAGACGTTGGCCGGGGCGCCCAGGCCCGCGACCGCCGGGTCGTCGAGGTTGACCACGGCCACGTCGTTGCGGCCCTGGAGGTTGAAGACTCTCTTTTTGGCGGCCAGATACCCGTCCATGTCCTTGTGGCGGTCCAGGTGGTCGGGGGTCAGGTTTAACAGGGCCGCCGCCTTGGCCTTGAAGCGGCTTATCGTCTCCAGCTGGAAGCTCGAGGCCTCGACCACGGCGAGGCGCCTGTCGCCCAGGGCGTCGTTCTGGAAGTCCAGGGCCAGGTTCGAGAGGGGGTTCCCGATGTTGCCGCCCACGAAGCAGGGGACGCCCGCGGCCCGCAGGATGTGGCCGGTCAGGGACGCCACGGTGGTTTTTCCATTCGAGCCCGTCACGGCCAGGACCGGCAGCGGCTGGTGCCGGAAGGCCACCTCCAGCTCGCCCGCCACCTCGATCTTGCTCTCCCGGGCCAGGGACAGCAAGACGTGGTCATAGGGGACGCCCGGGGAGGGGACGACCAGGTCGGGCCCGCCGTACCTGGCCTGCAGGATGTTGTAGGCCCTCTCCTCGTCGACGATGTTGACGCCCAGGGAGTCGAGCTCGGCGGCCTCGGGCCCGAAGTCGGCGGCCTTGCGGCGCTCGGAGACGACCACCTCGAAGCCGAGCCTGACCAGGAGCCTGGAGACGGCGGCCCCGCTGACCCCCAGGCCCATGACCAGGGCCCGCCTGGCGGGCTCGCCCGGCTTGGGCCAGTTGCTCCTGGCGACCAGGCCGGGGCGCGGATGCCCCGCCAGGCCCTGGAGATGGCCGGCCCTCTGGCTTCCTTTCTTGTCGTGTTCCTGACTCAAAATCGACCCCTCCTCAGACGGCGGCCCGGGCCGGGCCCGTCGCCCGGCCCGGCCGACGGGCCCCCGGCGAAAGCCGGCCTCAGCGCAGCTTCAAAGTCGAAAGCCCCGCCAGGCTTAAAATAATGGCGATGATCCAAAATCGGACGATCACCTTGGGCTCCTCCCATCCTAGAAGCTCAAAGTGGTGATGCAGCGGGGCCATGCGGAAGACCCGCGACCCCTTGGTGGCCTTGAAGACGACCACCTGGATGATGACCGAGAGGGCCTCGATGACGAACAGGCCCCCGACCAGCACCAAAAGTATCTCCTGCTTGACGATCAGGGCGGCCAGCCCCAAAGCCGCCCCCAGGGAGAGGGAGCCCACGTCACCCAAAAAAATCTGCGCGGGGTAGGTGTTGAACCACAAAAACCCCAGGCAGGCCCCGATCAGGGCCGCCAGCACCACGGCCAGCTCGGCCGAGCCGGGGACGCTGGCGATCTGCAGGTGTCTGGCGATGACCACGTTCCCGGCGCAGTAGGCGAAGATCATGTAGGTGCCCGCCGCCATGATGATGGGGCCGACGGCCAGCCCGTCGAGCCCGTCGGTCAGGTTGCAGCTGTTGGACGAGGCCACCAGGACCAGCGCCGCGAAAGGAATGTAGAAGGGCCCCAGGTTGAAGATGAGGCCCTTGAAGACCGGGACCGTCAGGGTGGGGCTGAACTGGTCGCTAAAATAGAGAACCGCCCCGGCGCCGAGGCCGACCAGGCTCTGGAGGACCAGCTTCTGCCTGCCGGTCAGGCCCTGGTTGCGCCTGCGTCTGATCTTAATGTAGTCGTCCTGGAAGCCGATCAGGGCGTAGAGCAGGATGACCGCCCAGACGAAGACGACCAGGGACGAGACCACGTCGCACCACAGCAGGCAGGAGAACAGGGCCGCCCCCAGGATCATCACCCCGCCCATGGTCGGCGTCCCCGATTTCTTGCCGTGGTGCTTGGGGCCGTCGGCCCGGACGATCTGCTGGATGTTGTAGCGCCTGATCCGCTCGATGTAGGCCTTCCCGAAAAACAGCCACAGCCCCATGGAGGTCAGGGCCGCCAGGATGATCCTGAAGGTGATGTATCGGAAGACGTTGAAGAAGCTCGCCGCGTCCGCCAGGCTCAAGAGCAGCTTGTACAGCATTGTTGTCGTCGGACCGCCTTTCCCTTAGTTCCCCACCAGTTCCATGACCGCCGCCTCGAGGCCCATGTCCCGGGACGCCTTGACCAGGACGACGGCGCCCGGCGGCGCCGCCGACCGGGCCCAGCGCGCGGCCTCGACGGGACTCTCGAAAATCCGCGTCATCCCCTCCGGGACGGAGCCCCCGCCGGACTCCCCGACGCTTCCGACGCCCCTGGCCACCGCCGGGGCCATCGCGCCCACCAGGGCCAGAAACGAGAGGCCGGCCTTGGCCGCCAGCCGTCCGAGCCCCAGGTGCCTTTCCTCCGAGAACTCGCCCAGGGCCAGCATGTCGCCCAGAATGGCGCCGACGGGCGAGGCCCCCGCCAAAGTCCCCAAAAACTCCAGGGCGGCGGCCATGGACCCGGGGTTGGCGTTGTAGCAGTCGTCGACGACCCTGAGCCCCCCGGGGGCCTCCCTGACCCTGAGCCGCCCCGGGAAACTCCTGGCCGCCTCCAGGCCGGCCCTGATCTCGGGCCAGCCCGCCCCCGCGGCCAGGGCGGCGGCGGCGGCGGCGGCCGCGTTGAGGGCGTTGTGGCGTCCGGGCAGGCTCAGCCTCGCCGAGATCGTCCCGTCGAGGCCCGGCCCCGACAGGACGACGGTCTGGCCCGCGAGCCCGCCGTCGACGACGCCCTCCACCAGGACGCGGGGCTTTCCGGCGTCCCGCCCGGGCCCGCCGGCCGGGTCCGGGCCTTTTTCCACGGCGGGCCCGAAGCCGAAGAAAAGCTTGTTGCCAAAAAAGTTTTCGCTCTGGGCGACCATCAGGCCGTCGCGGGCGTTGACCACGGCGACGGAGCCCTCGGGCAGGCCCCGGTAGAGCTCGCCCTTGGCCCGGGCCACGCCCTCCACGGACCCGAAAAACTCCAGGTGGGCCTCGGCCGCCCCGGTGACCAGGCCGACGTCGGGCCGGGCCATGGCCGTCAGCTCCGCCACCTCGCCGAAGCCCCCCGCCCCCATCTCCACCACGGCAACCCTGGTTTTCGGGGTCAGCGACAAAAGCGTCAGCGGCAGGCCGACGTGGTTGTTGAAGTTGCCTTTGGTGAAATGAAACTCCTCCGGGCTCAGATAAGACGCGAAAATGTGCCTCAAAAACTCCTTGACGGTCGTCTTGCCCACCGAGCCGGTGACGGCCGCCACCAGGGCCCCGGATTTGACTCTGACGGCCGCGGCCAGGCGGCCCAGGGCTTTCAGAGTGTCGTCGACCCGGATGAGCCTGTCCTCGCCCGCGTCCCCCGCCCGGTGGTCCCGCGAGACCACGGCGGCCAGGGCGCCCCGGCCCAGGGCCATGGGGACGAACTCGTGGCCGTCGCGGGACTCGCCTTTGAGGGCCACGAAGAGCGAGCCGGGGCCCGCCAGCCTGCTGTCCAGGGTGACGGAGGCGACCGTCCTCCGGCCGGCCTCCCCCCGGCCGGCGCCGCCCCGCCGCGCCGCGCCGCCCCGCCCGGCCCCGCCCCGCCCGGCCGCGCCGCCCCGGCAAAAGCCGGCCGCGTCGTCCAGGGACAGCCCGAAGCCCCCGAGACCGGGCCCGCTGGTCAGCCCGCCGGGGGCGTCCACCTCGAAAAAGTCGCCGCCCATGTCTCAGGCCCTCCCGAGAGCCTCGAGCGCGGCCAGGGCCCGCTCGGCGTCGTCAAAGCGCCTTTTCTCCGTCCCGACTATCTGATAGTTCTCGTGGCCCTTGCCCGCTATCAGCAGAACGTCGCCCGCGCCCATCAGGCCGCAGGCTGCCTCTATGGCCGCGCCCCTGTCCGGCTCGACCAGATAGGTGCCGAAATTTTTGCCGACGTCGCTCCCGGCGTTTTTCCCGGCCTCGTCCAGGCCGGCCCCCGCGAGCCCGGCCCGGACGTCCCCGATAATGGCCGCGGGGTCCTCGGTCCTGGGGTTGTCGGAGGTCAGGACGGCCAGGTCGGAGAGCCCGCCCGCGGCCGCCCCCATCAGGGGCCTCTTGCCCTTGTCGCGGTCCCCGCCGCAGCCGAAGACGCACAGGAGTCTCGCGGGCCCCAGCTCCCGCAGGGCCAGAAGAGCCGACCTGAGGGCGTCCGGGGTGTGGGCGTAGTCCACCAGGACCAGATAGTCGTCGTTGCGGCCGACCCTGCTGAGCCTCCCCGGCGCGCCCGGAAAATCCCGGACCGACCGGGCGGCCTCGCGCGTCCCGACGCCCAGGGCCGAGGCCGCGGCCAGCGAGCCCAGGACGTTCATGGCGTTGAAGCCGCCCAGCATGGGGCAGGCCACCTCGACCTTGTCGTTTCCGGGGGACGCGACCTCCATCCGGAAGCCCCGGCGGCCCAGGCTCAGCGCCGAGCCTAAAAAATCGTTGCCGGGCTGGAAACCGAAGCTGAGGACTTTGACCCCCGGCCCGCCCGGCCCGCCCGCCGCCCGGAGCTCGTCCAGAAGCCTCCGCCCGTGGGGGTCGTCGCCGCAGACCACCGCCGCGCCGCCCGGTTTGAGGGCCTCGGCGAACAGCCGTCTCTTGGCCCGGAAGTAGGCCTCCATGTCCGCGTGGAAGTCCAGGTGGTCGCGGGTCAGGTTGGTGAAGAGGGCCAGGTCGAAGCGCAGGTCCCCGAGCCTGCCCAGCTCCAGGGCGTGGGAGCTCGCCTCCATGACGACGGCCCCGACCCCGGCCTCGACCATCCGGCCGAGCGTCCGCCACAAGAGCGGGCCCTCGGGGGTGGTGTTGGGGGCCTCGACGCTCCCCCCCGGCCAGCGGTAGTCGACCGTGCCGATGACGCCGCAGGGGACGCCGCAGGAGCCCAGCATCCTCTCCAAAACATAGGTGGTGCTGGTCTTGCCGTTGGTCCCGGTGACCGCGAGCAGACGCGTCTTTTCCCGGGGCGGCCCGTAGACCAGGCCCGCCGCCCGGCTGACCAGCTTTCTGAAGCCGTCCTCCGGGGCGACCAGATAAAGTCTTCCGGGCCCCGCCCCCCCGGCGCCGAACGCGCCCGCGGCCCCGGCGTCCGAGACCAGGGCGGCCTCGGCCCCGGCCGCGAAGGCTTTTTGCGCGAAGGCGTGCCCGTCCGTCCTGCCGCCCCGGACCGCGGCGAACAGCGAGCCGGGGCCCGCGGTCCGGCTGTCGTCGACCAGGGAGACGATCTCCGGGTCCCCGTCGCCCAGGACGGGCAGATTCAAAATGCTTGCCAGCGCGCGCAGCCTCACGTCGACTCCGAAAAACGCCCCGCCCGGCCCGGGCCGGCGGGAACGGCCGCGGGGGCCTTGGCGCCCCCCCGGGTAAAAAAAATTAGCCGAAACTGTCCGACCGACGGACGCCCGAACCATGCGTCCGGACAAAACTTGGCGTCCGGACAAAACTCGCGGACAAAACTTGCGGGCCGGACGCCCGCGAGTCAAGTCACTTCCTGAGGGCGGCGAGGCGCACCCTGGCGGTGTCCCCGGCCCCGATGGCCCGGCCCTCCGCCGGGTCCTGGTCGACGGCCCGCCCGCTGCCCAGGAACTGCACCTGGACGCCGTAGGGGGCCATGGTCTCGAAGACCTCCCTGGCGGACAGGCCGATCAGCGAGGGCATCCTGGCCCCGCCGCCCTCCCCGGGCGGCAGGGCGACGTCCGCGGCCTCGGGCTCGGGCTTGTCGAAGACCAGGCCGCTCAATGATTTCTTGTCAAAGTTCGGGAACTCGCCCGAGCCCTTGTCGTTGCGGGGGATGGCGACGCTGAGCTGGTAGGGCCGCCGGGCGCTGGCCATCAGGACCCCGGGGGCGGAGTCGTCCGTGTCGGAGAGGCTCGGCCACTTGGGGGGCGCCTCCTCCTCCACCTTGGGGACGTTCAAAATGGGCAGGGCCTGGCTCATGATCTCCCTGAAGACCGGGGCGGCCACCTCGCCGCCGTAATAGGACGGCCAGGGCTCGTCGAGGACCACCAGGACGCAGAGGGCGGGGTTGTTGTAGGGGGCCACCCCCACGAACGAGGCCACGTACTTGTTTTTGGAATAGCCGTGCTCGCCGAAGACTGATTTCTGACTAGTTCCGGTCTTGCCCGAGACCGGATAGCCGGGGATCTCGGCCCGGCTGCCGGTGCCGCCCTTCATGACGGCCATGCGCATCATGGCCATGACCTGCCGGGAAACCATGGGGGAGACCACCTGCCTGACGATGGTGGGCGGCCGGTAGTCGATGGTCCTGCCCTCGGCGTCGATGATGCGGGAGACGATGCGGGGTTTCATGAGGGCGCCGTCGTAGGCCAGGGAGCTGACGGCCATGGCCAGCTGCAGCCCGCTGACGGCCAGCCCCTGGCCGAAGGCGACGTTGGCCGCGTCTATCAGTACCCATTTGTCCGGGGGCCGCAGCGTCCCCGCCGCCTCGCCCGCCGGGAAGGCCAGGCCGGTCTTCTCGCCGAAGCCGAAGCTGGTCAGGTAATGGTGCAGGCGGTTCGAGCCCAGGGTCTCGCCGATCTTGGCGGCGCAGATGTTGGAGGACTTCTGGACCACCTGGCTGACGGTCAGGTTCCCGTAGCTGCCGGTGTCCCGGATGGCGTTGTTGACGTCGATCTGGTAGAAACCGTTCTCGCAGAACAAAACGCTCTCCGGGGCGACCACCTTGTCCTCCAGGGCGGCGGCCACGGTGAAGACTTTGAAGGTGCTGCCCGGCTCGAAGGTGTCGGTCAGGACCTTGTTGCGGCGCGCGGACATCTCCGACTCCCCGTAGGCGTTGGGGTCGAAGGTCGGGTAGGCCGCCGAGGCCAGAATCTCGCCGGTGTTGGGCCGCACGACGACCGCGATGCCGCCCTTGGCGTTGTTGTTGATGACGGCGCTTTTGATGGCGTTCTCGGTGATCCTCTGGATGTTGATGTCCAGGGTCAGGACGACGGAGGCGCCCTTGTTCTGCCCCAGGACCTGGCTGGGGTCGTCCATGATGATGCGGCCCTTGCCGTCCCTGCGGACGCTGACGGAGTCCGTCCCGGCCTCCAGCCGGTCGTTCAAAGCCTTCTCCAAACCCTCGAGGCCCTCCCCGTCGCTGCCCACGAAGCCCAGGATGTGCGCGGCCAGGGTCCCGTTGGGATATTCGCGGCGGTACTCCTTCACCAGGCCCACGCCCTTGAGCCGCAGGCTGCGGACCACCTCGGCCTCCTCGCCGGCCAGATGCCGCTTGATGAAGGCGCTCCGAGATTTCAAATTGCTCAGCCAGCCCACTATCTCGCCGTAGTTCATCTCCAGGGCCGTGGAGAGCCTCCAGGCCGTCTTGCTCAGGTCCTCCACCCTCTCCTGGTCCACGAAGACGCTGTCGACGGAGACCGAGGTCGCCAGCTTGACGCCGTTGCGGTCGAAGATGTCGCCCCTGATCCGCCCCGGGCTGTACTTCCTGGCGACCTGGCGGCTGGACTTGGCGGCCAGCTCCCCGCGGTGGACGACCTGGATCCTGAAGGCCTGGACGAAGATGCACATGAAGGCGAAGACAAACAGCCCCAGGATGAAGTAGAGCGAGTATCTGGCCCTGTCGTTCAGCGGTTCTTTAGCCATCTCTGAAACCTCGGAAAACACTGCCTCGAAAAGCGCGGGCCGCGGAGACAAAACCGCGGGAAAAAAGAGAAAAACGGCCCGTCATGCCGGCCGCCCCGCCTCGAAAGATGAAACGCCTGACTCCGCGTCTCATGGAAAAGAAAAGAAACGGGGGCTTAGTCGACGACGACGATCTGCCCCTGGCCGGGCGTCACCAGGCCCAGCTCCTGGGCCACGTACTCCAGGTCGTCCAACACGGTGATGCTGAACATCTCGGCCCGCAGATGCCTGTTCTCCTCCACGAGGGCCGCGCGTCCGGAGGTCAGCGCGCTCACCTCGCGGCCCAGGGAGTTGTGGCGGATCTGCAGGCCGATGAGGACGAAAAGACAAAGGATGAAGACGCACACCATGACGGTGACGCTGAAAAATCTGCCGCCGGGCAGAAGCCCCGGCCTCTCCTCGGGCTCCTGGACCAGGACGGGGTCCCCGGGGGCCGGCTCAGGCGCGGCCCCGCGGCCGGCGGCGCCCCTGCCCCCGAGCGGCTCGCGCCCGCGGCGCCAGGCCTCCGGGTCCCTGGCGGGCCGGATCCCGCGGCGGCCCGGGCCCGCCCGCGCGGCGCCGGCGCGGACGCGGACGGGGCCGGCGGCGGCGGCCCGCGCCGGGGTCCAGGAGGACGCCGGCCGGGGCCTGCGGGTTTTGCCGGGCGCCGCCAGGGGCGGCTGCCCGCGGAACTGGAAGGCCATTTTTTTTCACTCCGTGGGCGCGTCCGCGGATCGCCAAAAACCCGCGGGCGGAGACAAGTTTTTAATTTAGTTGTGGTGGGGGGCCGCTTTTTTTTGCCGGAGACGTGTTTCTTGGCCTGAGTTTTGCTAGTTCGAGTCCACATTTAAGCCGGCGGCCCGGGATCCCGACCCCTGGCGCCGCGTTCGTCCGGAGCAAATCAAAATAATCATCAGACGGCCTCGGCCGCCCTCAGCCGGGCCGACCTGGCCCGGGGGTTGTCCAGAAGCTCGTCCTCGGAGGGCCTGACCGCCTTGCGTCTGACAAGACGCCAGCGGGCCGCGCCCTCCGTCGCCTCCGTCCCGGTTTCCGCGCCCCGCCCGGCCTGACGAAAGGGCGCCGGGGAGGCCCCGCCCCGGGCATCCGGGCCGGGAGGCAAAAATTCGGCCGGGCCGGGCGGAGAATCCGGCAGGCCCCGCAGGGCGCGCTTGACCAGCCTGTCCTCGAGGGAGTGGAAGCTGATCACGACCAGCCTGCCCCCCGTCCGCAAACATCCCCTGGCCGCGCCCAAAAACTCGGCCAGGGAGTCCAGCTCGCCGTTGACGGCCAGCCGCAGGGCCATGAAGGCCTTGGTGGCCGGATGCAGGCGCCCGGGCCTGCCGCCGCGGGCCAGGGTTTTCGAGGCGACCCCGGCCAGCTCGAAAGTCGTTTCAAACGGCGCCTTTTCCCTGGCCTCGACCACCGCCCCGGCCAGCCTCGCCGCCCCCCTCTCCTCCCCGAGGCGCCAGAAAATGTTTCTGAGGCTCTCCTCGGAATAGGTGTTGACGATCTCGGCGGCCGAGAGACGCGCCGCGGGGTCCAGGCGCATGTCCAGGGGGCCGTCGGCGGCGAAGGAAAACCCCCTGCCCCCGTTTAGAAGCTGCCGGGAGCTGAGCCCCAGGTCGGCCAGCACCCCGTCGGCCGGGCCCAGGCCCAGGCTTTGAAGAAGCCCGGCCAGGCCCGAAAAATTTTGACGCCGGAGGATCAGCCTCGGGTCGCCGCCGCCCCAGGCGCGCGCCCAGGCCAGGGGCTCCGGGTCGACGTCCAAAGACAGAAGCCTGCCTCCCTCCCCCAGCCTCCCCAGTATCGCCCTCGAGTGCCCCCCTCCCCCCAGGGTGGCGTCCACGTAGAAGCCGTCCTCCCTGACCTGCAAACAGTCCAGAGCCTCCCGCAGCATGACCGGCTTGTGTCCGAAAGAGTCGGACCAGACGAAGCCGTCGTCCCGGGAGGCGGCCAGGGCGGCCCCCTCGTCGGCGTCCGGCCCCCGGGGGACCGCGCCCCCCTCCCCGCCGGCCCTCGGGAGCCTGCGCGGTCTTCCGGGCCTCGAGGGCTTTTTGGCCGGGTTCCTCCCGCCCACGGCTTAGACGCGCCCCGTCAAAAGGAGGGCAGCCTGACGTCCTCGGGGGAGCGGGGGCGCGAGTTCTCCTCGGCGCTGGCCCTCTCCCAGGCGGCGTAGGACAAGGCCTCCTTGGCGATCAGCTCGTTGACGCTCCACAGCTCCATCTTCTCGCCCACGCCCAGGACGGCGCACTCGGTCTTCAGGCCCGCCCTCTCCCGGAACAAGGCGGGCAGGAGGATGCGGCCGGAGCGGTCGACGTTGACGGGCTCGATGTTGGCGAAGAAGAGACGCTGGGCGTCCTGCATCATCTGCGCGCTGGGGAACCGTCTCTCGTCCTTCCAGGCGGCGGCCAAAACCTCGTATCTCTCGGCGGGATAGAGGCTCAGAAACTTGGTGCCGGGATAATAACCCAGATAGACCCTCTCCTTCTGGACGGACTTGGCCAGCTCGTCGCGCAGAATGGCCGGGAGCATCAGGCGACCCTTGTCGTCGATGTTGTGAAAATGCCGTCCGGTGAAGTCTATGGGCTGGTTTTCCATGGTTTGAGCGCGGACCGTGCGGTTCGCAGGAAGCCGTTGAAAGCTCGGCGGCCGTCCCCGGGCCGTCGGCGGCGTCCCCGTCCGGCGGCCGAACCGGCCTCCGGGGGCAAAACGCCACAGTGAGACTGTATCCCATACCGTGACCTACGTCAAGTCTTGTTAGCGTTAAAGTCCAGGAAATTATATATGGCATCCGCCATTTTCTCCCATCTCCCCCCCCCTGTAACAACAAAATTTTGGAACATAAGCCGGCGGCCTTGTCCCGGGCCGGCAACATTTTGGGGGAGAAAAAATTTTTAAACTTTTTTTGGGGCCGCCGGCCTCCCGGCAGGATCTTTTTCCAACAAAAGATCCTTTTGTAAATTTATGGACCATTATGAAGCTTTCATTTCCGAAATCTTGACGGCCCCCCGGGGGCCGGACAGGCCTCCAAGCTATGAACGACGCCGCTTGGAGCCGATTTTTTTCCGGTCCGGGCGGGAAATCCCCCCGCCGAGGGAGAAAATGGGAGGCGACGGGGCAAATCTAAACAAAATAAGTGGTTGCCGGCTGTCTCATGGCTGACCGCGACATTTAAATCAATATAATAGAGACGCCGACTCTCATTATTTCAACTTACTTCGACTAAAGACCGGCAACTTAATTTTTCTAAGCTCACAATAGAATATAATAATGTAAAGTAAATAAAATCAAGAGTTTAATTATCACTGTTTAACTAGATTTTATATTTCTTAAGAACTATAATAGCCTAACTAATTTCAAATAAATATAATTTTAAATTCATTTTGAAATAATAATACAAATTAATTTTTGGTAAAAAAGAATAATTAACATTTTCAAGAATGATAAAATATATTTATTGTATCAAATAATCCTTTATTTATATCCATATTAATTTTAGACTAGATTTTGATTGCTTTTAGCCAAATAAATTTTTAAAATCCGCTCGGCGCTTGGGGCGTTATTTGATAAAGCACCTATTTTCAGTGACTTATGACGGTCCAGTCCCGCCCGAGTCCTCTCGGAGCAAAAATTTAGACGAAACAGGCGCGCCGGGGAGCCCCCCGAAGGCCTTTCCGCCGCAATTTTTGAGACTCGGGCCCCGGCTTCGGACCAGTTTTCGCGCCCGGCGGTCCGTTTCGCACCCGCGGCCCGCGTCCGACGACCGCTCCGAGGCGCGGGACATGCTTCGGGAGGCCCGGAGGACGCGGCGGCCGTCTAAAAAAACGGCCTCCCGGGCCGGGCGCCGACGGGCGAAAAAAC
>JAISET010000115.1 GCA_031264015.1 Deltaproteobacteria bacterium
ACTCTCTTCGGGGCTTGTCGGAGGCGACGGTCGCCTTCAGGCAGTTTATCCCCGCCGCGCGGCTCGGGCGGAGGCGCATTGTCGCCTGGCTTGGCCGCGGAGCCTTTGTTGGAAAGGTCTGGGGAGGTTTGCGACCTCCCCCTCCCGGGCGGCTCCTTCTTGTCAGGCTCCCCGGCAGGCTCTTTCTTAGGGAGCACCTTCCCGGGCGCGCCTTCTTGTCAGGCTCCCCGACAGGCTTTTTCTCGTAGGTGTTGGGATATATTGAATGTTACAGATGGAATTCATGTTAATTTTTAGTCCTTAATATACAAATGGATCAAATTTGACGCTCATAGGGTGGTAATTTTGAAAATTTGGCTCTGAACTACTGGCCTTTAATATGGCTGGCTGACCCAGGACCTGGTATAATCTAGGCACCCCGGATTTAGAGCAGGGAGCCTATAAAAAATCGTGACCTGAATGTTTACAAAAAATTAGTATTTTAACTGGCATCTATTTTTTTTAGAGGTGATTGTGGCATTATTTTCAGCCCTTTTTAGCTGTTCAATTTTTGCTGGAAATTTGCTACAATTTCCCAGCTCTCAACTTCCTGGTCATTCTAGTTTTTGGGGTCAATCCGACGCGCCGTCCCCGGTTTGTCGCGGCGCCGTCCTATGTCAAAGACCATGCTGGACGCCGCTGATCCCGGACGCGCGACCTTTCTTCGGGCTCCGGTCCCGGGAGGGCTCCAGGGCTGAATTCCTCTCTCGGGCGCCTTTGCCTGGGAAAGCTCCAGGGCTAAATTCCTTCTTCGGGCGCCTTTGTTGAAAAACTATCAGCCGGATTCCCGCGGGGGAGGGGGTCGCCAAAATTGTTTTGCGGCTTGGCTTGACGACGGACCGGCTGACGCCGGAAATAAAAGATAACAAACTTGCCGCCTTCATTAAAAATTAGCTAAACTGTCCGTTTTTGTCGTTTCGGCTGGCCCGCTTGACGGCGTCGGTCAGCCCATTGCGGATCTTTTTCTAGACAGAACCATTCTTTTTTAGTATATTGTCCACACAGAGGTGTTATGGCTGACAATTTAAAAAAAATCCTCTTAGTCGACGACAATCGGACCAATTTGAACGACGGCCAGGCGGCTTTGTCCGGCCATTACGCGGTCTATCTGGCCCCCTCGGCCCCCAAGATGTTCAATCTGCTGAACAGGGTCATTCCCGACTTGATTTTGCTGGACGTGGAGATGCCGGAGATCGGCGGCTACGAGGCCATCAAGATCCTCAAGGCCGACGATCGCACGGCGCACATCCCGGTCATCTTTCTGACGGCGAAAAACTCCATTGAGAACGAGCTGGAGGGGCTGACCCTCGGCGCTGTCGACTATATAACCAAGCCTTTTTCCCACCCCCTTCTGTTGAAAAGAATTGAGAGACACTTAAAGCTCGAGGACTACCACCACAATCTCCAGAGTATGGTGGACGAGAAGACAAGCGTCATCCTGGATCTTCAGGCGGCCGTCTTCGAGCTCCTGGCCGAGGTGGTCGAGTACCGCGACGACGTCACCGGCGGCCACGTGGCCAGGACACAGCGCTATATCGGACTCATGCTCGAGGAGATGAGACGGAGGGGGCTCTACTCCGACCAGATCGAAGGCTGGGACTTCACCCTCATCCAGCTCTCCTCCCAGCTCCACGACCTGGGCAAGGTGGCCATCCGCGACTCCATCCTGTTGAAGCCCGGCAGGCTCACCGCGGAAGAGTTCGAGGAGATGAAGAAGCACACCACCCTGGGCGCCAAGATCATCGCCCGCATCGAGGGCGCCAAGGACCGCGCCTTCGTGGCCCACGCCAAGCTTATGGCCCGCTCCCACCACGAGCGCTGGGACGGCAAGGGCTACCCGGACGGCCTGCGGGAGGAAGAGGTGCCCCTCGAGGGAAGAATCATGGCCTTCGCCGACGTCTACGACGCCCTCATCTCCCAGAGGCCCTACAAGTCTTCCTCCACCCACGAGGAGGCCGTCGAGATCATCAGCCAGGGCCGCGGCACTCAGTTCGACCCGTTCCTGATGGACATCTTTCTGTCCATCGTCGACTTCTGGCCCGACCGGCCGGAGCTCCGGGTCGTCGACGCCGGGCCCGAACCGACGCCGGTCGCCCCCGCTGCCGGCGAGGCCAAGTCCGGGTCCTGAGCGACCGTCCATTGGTCCGGGTCCCGGTCGGCGATTGTTGGTTTCAGTTTCTGTTTTAGTTCCAGTCCCAGCGGCAGTATTATTATCGTCATTATTGTCATTATCATTATTATCATTAATTTTTTCGTTTGTCCGACGCGTCACTGAATGTCATTGTCACTAATATTTTCGTTTGTTCGATGTCTCATTTGGTTGTTCGTCCGACATTTTGTCCGATCGACCGCAAGGCGGCCTCCGGCGCCGACCTGTTTTTCGGACGGTCATTTGCGGCCTTCCGTCATGTCGGCCGCGTCGTCGGGCCGGACGGTCAAGTCTTTTTTGAGCCGAGATTTTTTTAATCTCAGATCTTTGTCACCGGGGCGTCCCGGGGCGGGCATAAACAAGCCAGCCGCGGGATTTCCCGGGCAGTCGGTTATTTTGCTGGTCGCCGGCCGCGAATAACCGTTAGTATGGCCGGTGCTTTCATTTTTCCGCCGGGGAGGACGATTTTTCCCCGGCGGGGGAATCGGCTTTTTCGCCAGGGAAAAACGTCGGCTGTTTCTGGATGTCGTTATGTTAAGCGGACGGTACAAAACAATATTCGCCCTGTTCATTGTCTTTCTGGCGTTCATGCTGGCCTTGAACGTGTACGTCAGATCGGTGATGAACGACTATATCCGCGAAGACGAGGATATGGAGACGGCGGTGCTGACGGGCCTGAGCGTCATGCTGGCCGGCCTGGCCTACGACGGGGATCTGGACCAGCCCAGTCCGGCCGCCGGCGACAGCCCGGCGGCCCAGGCCAGGCGGCGGGAGACCCTGGGCCGCTTCGCCGAGGAGTACCACGTCGACCGGGCCTTCCTGCTCAGGGACGCTGGCGGCGGCAAGATTCAGTTTCTGGCCCAGGGCTCGGCCTCGACCGCCTCGGACCTGCCCCCGGCCGGGGCCTTTCTGGGGACGGACGAGGACGGGGCCCTCGCCTCGGCGCTGGGCGGCGCGGCCGCGGCCGGAGGGTCCGGCAGCGACGGGGTGTCCCGGGCCTACGCCCCGGTCTTCGACGAGAACGGCCAGGTGCGCGCGGTGGCCGGGGTGGACCTGCGCCCCCGGGGCCCGGGCTCCCGGAGGCTGTTAAACCACGTGGCCCTGCTGCACGTCCTCTCGGTCCTTTTGGTCATGCTCACGGGGCTGGTCAGCCTCAGGCTCCTGGAGAAGGAGGCCCGCAAGGCCAAGGTGGCCAACCAGGACAAAAGTAATTTTCTGGCCAGGATCAGCCACGAGATCCGCACCCCCATGAACGCCGTCATGGGCATCAGCGAGCTCCTGCTGCGGATGTCCGACGCCATCCCCGCCCAGGCCCAGAACTACGTCCGCAACATCAAGCAGGCCGCGGCCAACCTGCTCTCCATCGTTAACGATATTTTGGACCTCTCCAAAATAGAGTCCGGCAAGTTCACCATCAACGAGGCCCCCTATCGGCTGAGCCTGCTGGTCAACGACCTGGTCAACATCATTAACGTCCGCTTAATGGAGAAGCCGGTGCGCTTCATCGTCTCGGTCAAAAGCCACATCCCCGACCGGCTGGTGGGGGACGTGACCAGGCTCAGGCAGATTCTCTTAAACTTGCTCTCCAACGCCGTCAAATACACCAACGAGGGCGTCGTCACCCTGTCCCTGGACGCGGCGGAGACCCGCCGCGGCGAGACCACCATCCTGGCCGAGGTCAGGGACTCCGGCATCGGCATCAAGCCCGAGGACGTCAAGACCCTCTTCGGCGACTACGTCCAGCTCAACGACAGCTCGCGGCCCAAGGTCCAGGGGACGGGCCTGGGGCTGGCCATCTGCAAGCAGCTCGCCCAGCTGATGGGGGGCGGCATCTCCGTCTCCAGCAGTCCCGGCGAGGGCAGCGTCTTCAAGGTCGAGATCCCCCAGAAGGTGGAGACCGACTCCCCCATGGCCGAGGTCGACCACCCCGGCGGCAAGTCGGTGCTGGTCTACGAGCGGCGCACGGTCTTCGCCGAGTCCATCCACGAGGCCCTGGAGGACCTGGGCGTCCCCCATCTGCTGGTGGACGAGTGGCAGGCCTTCCGGGAGGCCATGGCGGGCTCGGGCTTCTCCCACATCATTCTGCCCGTCTCCCAGTACAAAATCATCAAGAGGGAGCTCCTGCGGGCGGCCCCGGGCTCCTCCGTGGCCGTGACCACCGAGGACCTGCACCCCTTCCTGACCGACGACGTGCGCAGGCTGTACCTGCCCCTCTACTCCAGGCCCCTGGCCGAGTTCTTAAACAACCGCGACGTCCCCTCGGAGACCATGTCCGCCTGGCAGGCCCAGGTCATGTTCACCGCCCCCGAGGCGAGGGCCCTGGTGGTCGACGACATACAGACCAACCTGATGGTCATCGAGGGCTTGTTGAAACCCTACGACATCAAGATACAAACCAGCTCGGGCGGCAAGGAGGCCGTGGAGCTCATCCGGCAGAACGACTACGACATCGTCTTCATGGACCACATGATGAGCGACCAGGACGGCATCGAGGCGACCAGGGCGGTTCGGGAGCTGGAGGGGGACAGATTCAAGCGGGTGCCCATCGTGGCCATGACCGCCAACGCCCTGCACGGCATGGCCGAGTACTTCACCTCCTCGGGCATGAACGACTTCCTGCCCAAGCCCATCGACCCCAATCGCCTCAACAGCATCCTGAGGCGCTGGCTGCCGCCGGAGAAGATTTCCGAGATCCCCGTCCCGGCCCCGGCCGCCGTTTCCCTGGCCCAGACGCGCTACGAGTTCCCCCGCCTGCGGGGCGTCGACAGCGCCATGGGTCTGACCAGATCCGGGGACAACCTCGAGGCCTACCTGAAGACCATGAAATACTTCCTCAAGGACGTCAGGGACACGCCGGGGGCCATCCGCAGCGCCAACCACCGCCGCGACGCCAAGGAGATCGCCTTCCAGGCCCACGCCCTCAAGGGCAGCTGCTGGGCCATCGGCGCCAACATCCTCGCCGAGCAGGCCACGGCCATCGAGTCCGCCGTGGCCCTGGGCGACATGGCCTCCGTCTCCGTCCAGGTGGACGGCCTCCTGCGCAACCTCTCCGACGCCATCGACGACCTCTCCGCCTTCGTCGGCCAGGCCGAGAACGAGTCCCTGCGCGAGGGCGGCGACATGGCCAGCCAGGAGGAGATCGACGGCGACCTGTCTGTCCTGCGGCAGGCCTTCTGCGACACCGACGCCGGCGGCATCGACCGGGTCATCAAGCGCCTGCAAAACCGGCGCATCCCCCAGTGGCTGCGCAAGTCCCTGGAGGAGCTGTGGGGCCACTTCCAGGAGGTCGAGTACGAGGAGGCCATCGAGCAGATCGAGGAGCTCCTGGCCGGGGACGCCCCCAGGACCGCCGCGGCCGACCCCGCCCGCCGTCATTAGAGGACCCGCCCGCCAAACCCGCCTGGCCGGCCGGCCGGCTAAATAAAACCTAAAAATTTTTAGATTCGCAGCGCATGCAATTTTTTATTTGCATTCATAACCATAGATAATTATTGATGAAATAATTTTTGGCGCCTCCGAAAAAGTGCCTGGCAACCATCTCTATATGTGTGTGATGATTTAACACATGCATAGGAGGGGCGCCATGACCCTTGACCCAAAAGTCCGGGTTGAGCTCCCGTCGCAAGGCGCGATTGTTCGTCGCTCGGGAAAACATCCCACAGTTTATAAAGTGACGGGAACTTTCAGAACTGTTGACGGCGGGCCTGACAACCGCGGAGTTTGGGGATTTAGAAAAAATCAGAATTATTACCACTACTAAGTACTTTTTGAAATTTGACTATTGACCTTTTTTGTTGTAGCCTATAAATTGCCCCCCCCTTGATCTGCTAGGAAACTAACCCGGCTAAATTTATGAAATACCTCGCCCGG
>JAISET010000126.1 GCA_031264015.1 Deltaproteobacteria bacterium
CTTATATTTATCGGACCAAAGCGCCCTTTTGATTAATCGGGCAAAAAAAAGAAAGCAAAAAACGGGCCTGAATATTGAAGGTGGCCGGGCAAAATTGTCCCGCCCGCGCAGGTTTTGGCTAATTGTCTCCCGCCGCCGACCGGTTGTTTTCCAAGCGATCAAAACAAGGACTATCGAAATAAAGCCGCAAAACAACTAATCATTTATTAAAAAACTCGGCTCTTGTGACGCGGCTCAACCAGCGGCGGCTCAATCTGACCCCGTTCGGCGCAAATTTTAGGGACGCCGCTCAAATTTTTTATCGAACTGTCGGTCGGAAAAGCGGCTGGCAGGTCGGAGCAGTCGCGGGCAAACCGCGACAAATGCCAAGAACTATTATACTAAATATAGATTGAAAATACAACCATCAATTAAGAAGACTGTATAGACAATGAAATACTAAATATTTATAAATATAAATAGTTATAGTAAATAAACTATGGTATAAATCTATTTTAAAATATTAAAATTTGAACTATGGAATAATTAAGCCGATAGAAATTCGTTAATTGTATAAATATTGAGATTGTTGATGAAAAAAGAAGAAAAAGACAAGAAATTTTGATGAGAAAACAGCTAAATTATCGCTTGATAGGAAACAAATAGGTGCCAGACGCCGGCTGGACGAAACGGGGCCGGACGGCGTTTTCTAAATCCGCGCAAGAGGACGCCGGCGGGCGGGATGGTCCTCACAAACCTCTTTTCTTCAACTTCTCCAAAAAAGTCGTCCTGTTGAGACCCAGGGCCTTGGCGGTGACGTTTTTGACCTGCCCGTTGGCCTTGAGGGCGGACTTGATCAAAAGGTCCTCAAACCTGCCCATCAGGCCGTTCAGGTCCACTCCGGAGGCGGGGAATTCGATGATCGGGGCCAACAGCGCCCGCAGTTCCGGGCTCAGGTCCGAGGCCCCGGCGTCGGCGGCGTCGCCCGCGTCAGCCACCCCCGGTTCCGGCGCGGCTGTCAGGCCCCCGGGCGGCTCGTCCGCGGCCGCGTCTTCCGGCAGGTCGGGGAAGTTGTCCTCGGAGCCCAGCTTGGAAAAGTCCGGCCACAAGGGTTTTTCGTCATGGTCGGAGCCGGCCGCGTCCGCCGCCCGCGTCTCCGTCGCGCCCGGGACATCCGGGGCGCCGGGGACGCTTTTGGCCGCCGCCCCGATCTTGGACTCGGCCTCCTGGCGCAGCCTTAGGGGCAGGTCGTCCGGGGTGAGGATCGGCGCGTCGGCCAGGATGACCATGCGCTCCATCAAATTTTCCAGCTCGCGCACGTTGCCCGGCCAGTGGTAGGCGCGCATCATGGCCAGAGTCTCCGGGGTCAGGCCGGTCACTTTGGAGCCGCGGGTCTCCCTGAGCCTGGCCAGGAAATATTCCACCAGGAGCGGGATGTCGCCCGCGCGGTCCCGCAGGGGCGGGACGGTCAGGGGGATGACGTTCAGGCGGTAGTACAGGTCCTCCCGGAAGCGCCCGTCCTCCACGGCCCTGGTCAGGTCCACGTGGGTGGCGGTGATGACCCGGATGTCCACCGAGATGGTCCTGTCGCCGCCGACCCGCTCGAACTCGTGCTCCTGGATGACCCGCAGGAGCTTCACCTGGAGCTTGGCGCTCATGTCGCCTATCTCGTCCAAAAATATCGTCCCGCCGTCGGCCATCTCGAAGCGGCCGATCCTGTCCCTGATGGCGTTGGTGAAGGCCCCCTTCTCGTGCCCGAAGAGCTCCGTTTCCAAAAGCTCCTCCGGTATGGCCCCGCAGTTGACGGGGATCATGGGCCTGTCCCGTCTGGGGGAGGCCCGGTGGATGGCCCTGGCCACCAGCTCCTTGCCGGTCCCGCTCTCCCCGTGGACCATGACGGTGGAGTCCGTGGCGGCCACTTTCTCAACGATTCTGAAGACTTCCTTGAGCCCCGGGTCCCGCCCCACGATGGCGCCCGCGGCCCGGTCTGGCGGGTCGGAGGCGGCGGATGGGCCCGTTCCCTTTTGGGGGGGGCGGGCGGAGTTTGCGGGCGAGGCGGCCGCACCGGATGTTTTGGCCGGCCTGGCGGCGGCGGCCTGGGTCCTGCCCTCCGGGGCGGCCAGGGAGCCCACGCACTTGTTCAGCGCCCTGGTCAGCTCGATGGGGTCCAGAGGCAAATTTAAATAATCGAACAGCCCCGAGCGGAAAAAGGAGGTGACGGACTTGATCTCGTGGCCGGAGCCCAGGCCCACCACTCTCACTCCCGCGGGCAGCTCCGCCAGGAACTGGTTGATTTTCTTGTCCGACTTGGTCCCCAGCTCGGAGAGGTCCAGGATGAGGGCACCCGAGGCCTCGCCCCCGTTGTCGGCGGCCATTTTCTCCAGGGCGGACTCCGCGTCGGGCAGACGCTCGGCGGCCGCCCCCCGGTCCTGGCAGGCGCCGGCGATCGTCTGGGCCAGCTTGTCCTGGCGAACGACCAAAAAAACTTGGCTCATCGAGTTCCAGCCGGAAGACCCGGGGCAGACGCCCGGGGGAAAGTCGTCCCCGCCGTCAAAAAAAAGGACGGGGACGCGGACGAGAAAAACGCCGACAAAAACGAGGAACAGAGAGAACGGAGGCGAAAACAAAGCCGGGCATGAAAAAAAAGCCCGGGGGAAAACCAGTCGCCAAAAAAAATTGTTAGAAATAACAAAGGCTTAAAAACAGATCGAGACCGGCGGGGACAAATGTCCCGCGCGCCGACGCCGGCCGCCTGGAAAAGCGCGCGTCCCGCAAGTCGCGCGTCTGAAAATCCCGCCGACTGGCGCCCCTAGAATATCACCAATCATGACTGGTCACAACGTGACGCGGTGAAACCGTTGTCCCGTTCGCCTTTCGCCGAAAGGGCCGCGG
>JAISET010000146.1 GCA_031264015.1 Deltaproteobacteria bacterium
TCATCTTCGACAAGAGTTTAGTAAGATCATGGGACGAGAAAATATATTGGGAAACCAAAACTTATAAAGATAAGACCATACACTTGGTAGGCTGTTGACACTATTGCAGACTTCAGCGTAAAAATTTAGTGGCAAGATGGATTTTGCAATGTTATAGTCAACTATGTCAATTTAACTATATTGACTATAGTAGTTTGTACTGGTCTTATTTTTCCCCAATATAGTTGGCTAAGTTAAGTTTTTAGATGATCTACGATATTGCCATTATCAATTTGCATGTGGAATTGATTCATGGACTATTGACGGAGTAATCCCCTTTAGACCACTACCTAAAATGAATGAAATTAAGCCAGTGTTAAGGATGGTCGTTTAAGTGCTCAACTCGATTCAATAGCACAGTTCGAATCTTTTTTCGATACCCGGAAAAAGACCCCTAAAAAAGTGACACTGGAAAAAGAACTCCCAAAAAAAGGGTCAGTTTGGTTTCAACAAGGAGATCTTTGTGCCAACCCAGCCGGATCAGACAGTCTATTTGATGGATGCCGGTGCCGTTATCCACCGGGCTTACCACGCCATTGGGCAAATGACCATCACCAGAGGTTTTCCGACCGGGGCCGCCTTGGAGGGCGCGCCGTCAACAAAATGTGCTTTTTGGGCGAGACGGTCAACGTGGCCTACTTGACGGGTCTGGGCGGCGTTAGTTTCTCCCATATCCCCAAATGTTACCGGCTGCCGCATGACTTTTGCCGCCAGAACGACGTCCGCCACACCCACACGACGATTTTGAAAGACAACCTGGCCGTCGACCGGATGCTCGAGAAACCTCGCAAACTGGCCGTGCCTGCTCACATTCGTCATTCCACTTTCCGGGTGCGCGTCGTCAAAAAGCGGCCGCGGGTCGGTGACGACAATATTTTGACGGAGGCAGGGCCGGCCGATTTGGGCATGCTGGCGGAAAGAAGCAGGCCGCACTTCGCGCCGCTCGTCGCCGACCACGACGATTTCTATGTCCTCAAGGACAAGCGCGGCGCCCCCCCGGTCTGCGGCAAGGTCTGGCGGCAGTGGGACTACAAGCAGTACGTCGTTAAAAAATACGGCAGGAAACTCAGGTTGCTCAAGCTCTTCCGGCGGGCCCTCCCGCTCGAAAACGAGGTCCCGCGCTGGTCCACCCTGTCGTTCGTCGTCGCCAAAGACGAGGCCGCCCTGGCCGGCCTGCCGCGCCATGTCTCCCGTCTCGGGGGCCCGGAGGGTTTCTTTTTCTATGGCTGCGACGGCGACGCGGTCTGCCCGGCGCCGCATGTCGGCTACGAGAGCGTCGCATATCTGCTCGACTGGGAGAAAAAAGGTCTCGACCCGAGGTTGAAAGACGTCAGGCTGTCCTTTGAGCTCGGCCTGTTGTGAGAGATTATGCGGACTTGTCGCGCCGGGATGGCGCCGGCGAGATCGCTCCGGGGGCGCGCGGCCGTTTCGGGGACGGGCGCCAAAAACAGGCAAGGCCGTCGAAAGAAGGTGTGAAATGTGCGTGTTGAAAACAATCCGTATGGTGTCAGTTTTGTGAATAGCAAAAGAAACTTCGACCATAGTTTTTGCGAGTTTCTGGATGATTTTTATTCCTCGACGCCGGATGTGAGAATGACACTCATCGCGGAGGCTTCGCTTGAGATGAGTGATCCTGCGCATCTCCCGTATCTAGCCGCGACGGCCCACAAGCTTGCCAACGACTTTGACATAACTCCTCCGGCCTGGGTTTTCGAGGACAGTTCGTATCTTTCGGGAAAAACTCCGTATGTCACGGATAATGCGTAAGGTCGATTGAAGTTGCTCTATTATTATTGTTCCCCGCCTGAGTTCAAGCATCGTAATATTTTCACCTCGCCCGACGTCCTGTCCAGGGCCTGATCAGGGCCGATCGGCTTCGAAAAGGGAGTTGGGCGAGAAAGCAATCCCTCACTATGTTCAACTCTTCATAAGGCCGCCTTCAGCATTATCCGGGACTCCGAGGGCGTCCTGGCGGGCATCGGCGAGATGGCTCCGGGGCGCGCGGCCGTTTCGGGGACGGGCGCCAAAAGCAGGCAAGGCCGAAAGCCTTCTGAAATAGAGGCTTCCGGCCTTATTTTTATTGAGATCGACGGTCAGGACCGTCCGCGGTCGCGATCTTCCGACCTGGCCGCAGGGTTCGAGCCCCGGTCACGGCGGGCCACCCCGGGGGCCGCCCCGCGCGTCACCCTTCCCGGCCCTCCATTTTGGCCCTACCTTTTGGCGAGGACGGCAATAAAGATCAGATCCTCGGTCCCGATGTTCTCCAAGGCGTGGGAGTCTCCAGGCCTGGCGATGGTGACGTCCCCCTCGCCGACCTCGGTCTTGGTTCCGTCGGAGTCGGTGAAAAGACCCTTCCCCGAGACGATGATGAAGGCGTCCTCGTTGTCCTCATGCTTGTGCAGGCCGACGGAGGCGCCGGGGGGCAGCGTCAGCCAGCCGATCTCCTTGATGACGAACTCCTCCTTGGCGTCGTTGCGGGTGAAGGAAAACTTCCCCGCCAGGGTGCCGACGCCGCCAGCCAAGTTCTCCCTGTCCCAGGTCACGAAACCGTCTTTGGGATAGAACTGCTGCTCGGCCAAAAGAGTCGTCGGCGCCCCGGCCAGCCACAAGGCCGCCCCGAGGACTAAAACTAATTTGACGATAATTGCTTTCGACATTTTTCACCTCATAATAATTTCTAAGACTGCCAAGAAAGTCGAGCTTAGCGTTTAAATTGCAAAAAAATTGCCTTAAGTCTTCATGGATGAAAGAAAAATCATATATGGCGACACAATCTGTTCAAACGGACTGGAGAGTTGCAAATATGAAGGCTAATTAAATTATGACGCGGCGAGGCGAGGAAAACTTTTTTAAAATTCAACATCACATCTCTTTATTAAAATGCCTATACAACGGCGATACGAAAGCATAGCAATAATTAAATGAGTATTTTAGTATTATTTATCAAATATATTAACCCAAATCGTTAGAGCGCTTTACAGAATGTCTTTCCATTTAGGCAATATTGAAATTTTTTTTCTTGAAGGAAAAAATTTTTTAGAGACAAATTGTCAGATCAAAGGTAGACAAAAAAGTACTGAAATAACATAGGAAATGATCATGCCGTACAATATCAAGCCATAATATTGGTAAATTTCAAATTTCAATTAATTATGGCCGAAGTAATAATATTTAAAAATCTATTTTACACGAAAAAAGGTCCGAATTCAATAAAGCAGACTCGCCTCCCGGGCGATTTTTCCCGCGTTAAAACTAGGGGTGAAAGAAACGGTCGGCGGCCGGAAGTCGTCTGAATTGGCGGCCCGCCGGGTTTTTTCTCGCCGTCGGCCCGCAGGTCGCGAAACATTGACGGGCCGTAATTTTTTGAGGTGTTGTTAGCCGGACGCACAGATGACCTGACAGATTATCGGAGGACTCGGGAACCCTAGTCTTGAGAATTTTGCCGTCAAACTTGCTGGGAGCGCCGGGGGCCGGGACATATGCCTGAATTTGAGAGGCCGGGCGACAAGGCGGCCGGGGAGGTTTCGGAGGGTGGCGCGTCGGAGGGGGAGGCGAGGGCGGCATCGGCCCCCGGTCCGTCCGCCGGCTCTATTTGTTCGGGTCTGCCGTCCTGTTGCTGGCCCTCGGGCTGGTCTACGGCTGGTCGATCTTTGTCTCGCCCCTGGAGGCAGAGTTCGGCTGGACCAGGGCCCGGACGTCCCTGGCCTTCTCCCTGTGCGTGTCCATGTTCTGCCTGGGCGGCATCGTCACCGGGCTGGCCGCCAAAAAATATTCGCCGGGGGCGGTGGTCGCCGTCTGCCCGGCCCTGGTGGGGCTGGTTTTTTTCGGGGTCTCCAAGCTGACGACCCTGGGGCGCCTCTATTTTCTATGAAACGCAGAATTAAGCATTTCATCTGTCGAGGCAAGGGGGGGGCGGCCAACATTATGAACCGTTCTTTTACGGCGGCCTGGTCGGATTCGGGTTGGGCCTGGCTGACAACGTCGTGCTCACCGCCGTCCTGAAGTGGTTTCCCGAGCGGCCGGGCCTCTCGTCCGGCGTCCTGATGATGGGCCACGGGATCTCCTGCCTGGGGCGGTCGGCGGCCGTCTGACAGCCTTCCACGGCTGGCGGGGCGCCTTCCCGCGCATGGCCCTGGTCTACTTCGTCGTCATCATCGCCGGCTAGCGCTTCGTCAGGGTCCCGTCCCCGGGGCTGGCCCTGCCCGAGCTGCGTGTTCGGGGGGCGGCTCCGGGGGAGGCCGGGAAGTACATGCCGGCCTCGCGGATGGTCAGAAGGCCCGCCTTTATGTTTTTCTTCGTCTGGGACGTCATCACCAGCGCCTGCGGTCGTTTGGTGATCAGCAACGCCGCCCCCCCCCGGCCGACAGCCTGGGTCTCGGGGCCAGGGCGGGCCTTCTGACCTGGATCACGGCCCTCGGCGACGGGTTCGGGCGCGTCGTCTGCGGGCTGCCCTTCGACAGGTTCGGGCGCAAGGTCGTCATGCCCTGCGTCAACCTGGGCTTCATCTTGGCGGGGGCCTCCCTCGTCGCGGCCTTCAGGGGCGGCGGGGCGGTTTTTCTGACCGCCGGGCTCGTCTTGTCCGGCTTCATGCGCGGCTGCCTGCCCATCTGCGGCTCCGCGGTCATCAGAACCTTCCACGGCCTGAAAAACTACTCCCTAAATTTCAGCCTCATGAACCTCAGCCTGGTCGTCGCCTCGTTTCCGGGCCCGTTTTTGTCCTGGGTGCTCATCGACGGGAGCGGCGGCTCCCGGCCCGCCTTTCCGGGCGTGATCGTTTTGAGCGGCCTGAGTCTGTTCCTGGTCGGGTTCGTCAGCCGCCCGTGACGGGGCCGGGGGGGGCGAACGGGGCGCTAAGGGACGAGGGCGGCCCGGTCTTAGGCGGCGTCTCAGGGAAGCCTCGATTTGATCCTGTTATCCAGCCTCAACCTTTTGGCGTCCTCCCTGAACCTTTTCCTGATGTTGGGTCCGAAGTCGATGCTGTTGACAATCAGGAAAGAGTCGAAAATAATTTTTCCTTGGAACGGCAGCAGCACG
The DNA here is from genome assembly GCA_031264015.1 of Deltaproteobacteria bacterium. Taxonomy (GTDB): domain Bacteria; phylum Desulfobacterota; class Desulfarculia; order Adiutricales; family Adiutricaceae; genus JAIRNQ01. The sequence goes on from JAISET010000146.1 coordinate 5,074, forward strand.
GCTTCCGCCATCTGGGGAAGGGTGGCGAAGGGGATCGACTCCTCGATGGGGTTGCTTATGCCCGAGACTTTGAACAAAAAAGTCCCGTCCGACTCGTTCTTCCCCTTACCCATGAACATTGAGTAGTCGACATAGTGCTTGAGAATCACGAATCTGTTTTTGACAAAATGATTTCTCCAGCCAAGAAGCGTCGAGATGATTTCCCGGGGGGTGTCGTTTACGTGCAGGTCGACAAACTCCTCGATAAGCTCCGGGTTTTCCCAGAGCTTGTTGCGGACGGGTATGAGCCGGCTGACGTCGATCTGCGGATTCGGCGAATCCAGGATCTTCCGCAGCCCGGGGTAGATATTGTGTTTCGTGTTGACGAAGGGCAGGATGAGCATCCAGATTTTGTAGAAAAATTCCGGGTTGATTCCTTTCGGCATGTTTGTCTCCTGGGAGGGGGCGGGGGAATTTGGCGACGGGCCCCGTCGCCGCCTGCTGGCGACGGCCCGCCCCCGGCGGCCGCGCGCGACGGAGTCCGGACCCGGCGGCGGCCGTCCGGCTTGGGGCGGCGGTCGCCGGGGCTCGTGTCTTCCTCGGGACCATCAGACCATCAGACCATGGGACCAGAGCGTTCATGATCGTATTTTTCATCAGACTGAATCTAGTTGGAAATAATATACTATCTTAGTGATAAAATATCCAGCTATTTTTCTTCTTAGGATCTAAAACAGACCCGGCGGGCATGTCCGCCAGGGCGGCGAGCGGGCGGAGGCCGTCCGGGGATGGAGACAGGGAGGCGTCTTTTGGCCGTTATGACCGGGTCCGGCGGGCCCCCCCCGGTTCCGTCAAAAAATTAGAGAAATTGTCATTGCGCGCCTTATTTTTTTGTGCTAAAGTTTAAAGGTGGCCTAAAAAGCCGCCGGTGTCAACGAAAACTCGTCCCGACGTCATATTTGTGTCGGTCGGTTTCGGTGTTTTGACGACTTCTAACTTGTTTCGTTGTCATTTTTGCTTTTTTAACACGTCCCGAAGTCATATTTGAGAAAACTCGTCTCAAAGTCATAAATTTGAATCTCCCGGCTGGTCAGCAATTTTGAAGGTCGGAAACGCGCAATTTCGCTCGTTTCCGGCCTTTTTTTTGTCCCGGCCGGACGTCGGCCCGCGGCCGTCGTCTTGCGGCCGGCCTCTTTTGGCCGGCCTCTTTTGACCGGCCTCTTTTGACCGGGTAGTTTTTTCGGGGGCGGGGGAGGAAATCATGGACCGGACCGTTCTGTCGCCGCAGGAGACGCGGCTCGACATAATCAACTCTGGCGGGCCCGACCCGTTTCTGGCGGGCAGGGCCCGGGTCTCCGCCCTGGTCAAAAACACGGCCGGACAAAAGCCGGTCATAGACGTCGAGCGGGCTCTCTGGTTCACCAGGTCCATGAGGGAGACGGAGGGGAGGCCCCTGCCTCTTCGCTGGGCTCTGGCCCTTTACAACGTGGCCAAAAACATGACGGTCAGGCTCGCCGAGGGGCAGCTCCTCCTAGGCCGGGTGGGCCCCCCGGGGCGGCACTGCATACTGTATCCGGAGCTGGACGGGGATTTTTTGGACCTGGCCGTGGGGACCCTCCCCGACCGGCCCAACTCCCCCGCCGACATCTCCCCGGAGGACGCGAGGCTGGTCATAGACGAGATCGCCCCCTACTGGCGGGGCCGCACCTACCACGAGGCCCTGAGCCTGGCCCTGCCCGAGGACGTCAGGCGCCTGACCTACGCCGACCCGGCCGGCTTGGTCTCCAGGTTCGTGGTCAACGAGACCTCTTCGTTCAGGTCGTCCATCCAGTGGGTCCATGACTACGAGTGCGTCCTGAAATTAGGCTTCCGGGGGCTCTCCGAAATAGCCGCGGCCCGCCTGGCCGGTCTCGACCCCCTCGACCCCGTCCAGCAGACCGAGCGCCGGCCCTTCTACGAGGCGGTGCTGACGGCGGCCGAGGCCGTGCGGCTCTGGGCCGGGAGGCACGCCGACTTGGCCGCGGAGACGGCCTCGCGGGAGAGCGACCCCGTCCGCAGGGCCGAGCTTCTGGAGATGGCGGCCATAGCCCGCAAGGTGCCCTGGGAGCCCGCCGGGACTTTCCGGGAGGCGGTCCAGTCCCAATGGTTCACCCAGCTCTTTTCCCGGCTGGAGCAGAAGACGGGGACCATCATCAGCAACGGGCGCATGGACCAGTATCTTTATCCCTATTACGCCAGGGACAAGGAGCTGGGGCTCGCGGACGAGGACGGCGCCCTGGAGCTCCTGGAATGCGTCTGGGCGGGCCTGAGCGAGTTCGTCGACCTCTACGTCTCTCCGGCCGGCGGGGCCTTCAACGAGGGCTACGCCCACTGGGAGGCCGTGACCGTCGGGGGCCAGAAAAGCGACGGCTCCGACGCCACCAACGAGCTGAGCCATCTGTTTTTGAGGAGCAAGAGGGAGTTCCCCCTCCACTACCCCGACCTGGCCGCCAGGGTCCACAGCCGCTCCCCCGCCTCGTTTCTCCGGGACGTGGCCGAGACCATCAAGGACGGCTCCGGGTTCCCCAAGCTCATTAACGACGAGGAGGTGGTCCCCCTTTTGGTCGGGAAGGGGGCGACCTTCGCCGAGGCCCTGGACTACGCCGTCAGCGGCTGCACGGAGGCCAGGATGCCCAACCGGGACACCTTCACCTCGGGGGGCAGCTACATTAATTTCGCCGCCGCCCTGGAGATGGCGCTGCGGGACGGCCGCATGGTCAAGTACGGGGACGCGCGCCTGGGGGAGGCCACCGGGGACCCCCGGGGCTTCAAGACCTACGACGACCTCTGGGAGGCCTACCAAAAACAGCATGTTTGCCTTCTGCGGGCGGCCTTCGTCCAGCAGGCGGTGGTCAACAAGCTGCGGGCCCGGCACTTCGCCCAGCCCATGGGCTCGCTTCTGCACGACCTGGCCCTCAAACACGGCCGCGACCTCCATCAGGAGCATATCCCGGAGGGCCTCGATTTCGGTTACGTCGAGTTCATCGGCTACGCCACCGTGGCCGACTCCCTGGCGGCCTTGAAAAAGAAGGTCTTCGAGGAGGGGGTCCTGGGCATGGCCGAGGTCATGGAGGCCCTGGACCATAATTTTTCGGGTTATGAAAAGGTCAGGGCGATCCTGGGCTCGGCCCCCTGCTACGGCAACAACGACCCCTACGCCGACTCGATAGCCAAAAAGCTGGACCGCGTAAGCGTCGAGTTCTCGGCCAAATACGCGGGCAGCCTCGGCGTCAACCTGGACATCCGCTACGTGCCCTTCACCTCCCACGTGCCCTTCGGCCGGGCGGTCTCGGCCACCCCCAACGGCCGGGGGGCCTGGCTGCCGCTCTCCGACGGGGCCTCGGCCTCGCAGGGGGCGGACAAAAAGGGGCCCGCGGCCGTTTTGCTCTCCAACTTCAACAGCAAAAACATGGACTTGTCGGCCAGGGCGGCCAGGATGATCAACATCAAGCTCACCCCGGGGTGCCTGGAGGGCGACGAGGGCACCGAGAAGCTGGTCTCCTTCATCAGGGCCTTCGTCGACCTGAAGCTCTGGCACGTCCAGTTTAACGTCATCAACCAGCAGACTCTGCTGGCCGCCCAGAAAAACCCGGACAAATACCGGGACCTGATCGTCAGGATCGCCGGCTACAGCGCCTACTTCACCGACCTGAGCGCCGACCTGCAGAACGACCTCATCGCCCGCTCCAGCCACGGGTCCGTCTAGTGGCCCCGAGTCCCGGGACAGCCCGGGAGTCGGCCGGGGAGCCCGCCCGGAAAATCGGGGATTTGTGAGGCGGGCGGGGAACGGTTCCGGCCCCGGGCCCGCCGGCGTCGGCGGGCTTGCGGGCGTCCCGGGCCTGGTGGCCAACGTCCAGCATTTCTCCCTCCACGACGGGCCGGGGATCAGGACGACGGTATTTTTAAAGGGCTGCCCCCTGCGCTGCCGCTGGTGCGCCAACCCCGAGACCCAGTCTTTCCGGCCCGAGCCCGGCTTCGACCGCGGCCGCTGCCTGGGGCTGAAAAAGTGCGGGGAGTGTCTGCGCGCCTGCCCGGAGGGGGCCGTTTCGGCCGGGGCGGACGACCGTCCGGACTTGGACAGGAAGAAATGCGTCCGCTGCGCCTTTTTCGCCTGCCGGAACAAATGCCCGACCGGGGCCTGGAAAGTCTTCGGGGACTTGATGACCGCGGGGGAGGTGCTGGAGATAACCCTGGGCGAGACCGTCTTCCACCAGCGCTCCGGCGGCGGGCTGACCCTCTCCGGAGGCGAGCCCCTGGCCCAGCCCGAGTTTTCGCGGGCCGTCCTCGCCCTGGCCGGCCAGGCCGGGCTGCGGACGGCCGCCGAGACCTGCGGCTGCGCGGACTTCGGGACCCTCGGGATGGTCGCCGGCGGGCTCGACTTTTTGTACTACGACCTTAAAAGCCTGGACCGGGCCCGGCACTTCGAGCTGACCGGCGGGGACAACGCCCCGATCGTCGGGAACCTTCTGAAACTCCGGGCCAGCCTCCCCGGCTTGCGGCTGACCGTCAGGACGCCGGTGATCCCGGGACTAAACTCGGACGAGGGGCCGGCCTTCGGGAGTTTCATGCGGGAACTGCCCGGCGTCGGCTACGAGCCCCTCAGGTACCACCGGCTGGGCGGCGGCAAGTACCGCCTTTTGGGCCGGGAGTACGGGATGGGGGACGCCAAGCTGGGCCCGGAGACCTGGCGGGAATTTTTGGAGGGGTTCAGGCGGACTTACGGCGGGGACGGCCGTCTGCCCGACGGTTTTCCCGCGGCGGCCGCAGCCGGGTCGTCGGGGGAGAAAAACAGCCCGCCTGTCCGACATTGATCGACAAATCATTAATCGATCCGACAAATGCTTTGTCGATTCAAGCCGATGGCATTGTCTTATAAGACTGATAAAAATGTTAACTTTTAAATATTTAAATGTATAAATTCTAAAACTTTAAAAATTTAAAACTTATATAATTATAATATTTACATTATTTCAGAGTTTGACTTCTTGTCTTTTTTAACCTTTCAACTCTCATTTTTTTCGGAGGCTCGTCATGAGATTGCCCATCCGTCTGCCGGCAGCGCTTGTCCTGTCGGCGGCCTTTATTTTTGGAGCCATGGCCGGACCGGCGCTGGCGGAAAAATTCACCATCGGCTTCCAGCCCTACGACACCATCTCCTACCAGGTCATAGTCAACGCCGAGCTGGGCTTATGGAAAAAGTACATGCCCGAGGGGACGGAGCTGGAGTTCACGCCCGCCTTGCAGGGGAGCATCGTGGCCAACAACATGCTGGCCGGCAAGGCCGTGGCCGGCTACATGAGCATCATGCCCGCGACCATACTGGCCTCCAAGGACGACCAGGCCGAGATCAAGATCGTGGCCAGCCTGGGCATGAGCGAGGGCACCCGCTGCTCCCTGGTCCTGGTGCGCAAGGACGCCCCGGAGTTCAAGTCCAACGAGGAGCTGGCCCGCTGGCTGGACGGCAAGACCATAGCCGCCCCCAAGGGCAGCGCCTCCGACCAGTACCTCCGGCGCTTCTTCGAGCGATATAACGTCGAGCCCAAGGAGTACCTCAACCAGTCCATCGAGGTCATCGCCACTAACTTCCGCATCGGCAAGCTGGACGCCGCCTCGCTCTGGGAGCCCACCGTCTCCAGGATCGCCGACAACGTGGGCGAGGGCTACGCGCGCATCGCCGCCGACGGGGCCGCGGCCGACAACTACGACCTGGGCATCCTGGTCATGCGCAACGACTTCATCCGGGAGCATCCGGAGGCCGCCAGGGGGTACATCCGCTCCGAGCTGGAGGCCCAGCGCTATCTGCTGGACCCCGCCAACCAGGAGCAGGTCATCGAGATGGTGGCCAAGTACGCCACCGGGATCGACAAGAACGTCCTCTGGTACTCCATCTACGGCCAGGTCCCCCAGGACAGGAAGAACCCGGTCCGGGAATGGAAGTCTTTCTATTTCAACAAGCTCGAGCGCGAGAACATCGCCCAGGTGGCCCCCTTCCTCTTTAAGGAAAAAGTCATCGCCGTCCCGGAGCTCAAGGACTGGGTGGTGGACGACTCCATCGCCCGGGAAGTCTACAAGGAGGCGGGATATACCCCCGTCGACGACGAGGCCACCCTGGGCTACATTTACGGCTCCCAGGCCTCCGCCTCTCCCTTCAAGTAAGGCCGGGGCTGAGAGGCGACGCGGCCGCGGACGGCGGCGGTGACGGCAGCAGTCACATTAACACTGACAGTTACAGTGGCAGTAACATTAACAGTTACAGTAACGATAACATCATCAGTAACAGTCACGGTTACTAACGGTAACATCAGCAGTAACACCCACGGTTACTAACGGAAACATCATCAGTAACAGTCACGGTTACTAACGGTAACATCAGCGGTAACAGTCACGGTTACTAA
>JAISET010000176.1 GCA_031264015.1 Deltaproteobacteria bacterium
CCTGTCCTCCCCGAAGGCCCGGCCCTTGCGCAGGCGCCGACGCTCCTCGCTGGCGCGGTCCCCCCTGGCCGCCTCGGCGGCGGCGGCGGCCTCGTCCGTCGTCCCCCCGCCGTCCTCGGGGCCCCGGGCCTCGTCGTCGCCGGCCCGATTGCGCGCCCTGACCAAAGACTCGTCGAGGTCCCGCCTCCGGCTATTCAGCTCGTCGGCCAGCTCCCGGCGGGCCTGCCGGAGCTCCCGGCGGTTCCGCTCGGCGGCCCGGCCGAGATCCTCGCGGTTCCGCCGCGACTGCTCCATGATCCTGGAGAAGTCGTCCTCGTAGCCGGCCTCGAAGCTCTCCCCGGCCGGGGGCGACCCCGCCTGCTCGAACCGAGCCGCGCTCACGGAGGCGACGAAAACCGCGGACATGTTCATAAGGCACTCTTCTGTGGCCAAAGGCCGGAAAGAAAAAATCCTCGAACTCCCTAACGCAACCCCCGTGCCAAGCGCGCCGGGGCCTATTTTTCCGCCTCCCGGACCGCCGCCGGACCCGGCCCGGGGCGCCCGGTGAACACCCGGGGACCGCCCGGGCGCCCGCCGCCCGGCCAAACCCGGAACGGGGACGCCCGGCGGGGGGGACCGGGAAAGAAACGTCCGGGACGCGCCGGCTTGGAGGGGGCCTCCCCCGGGCTTCCCGGCGTTTTCAGACCCCGCGGAACACAGGCGGGGCCGGCCGAAAAAACCTCCGGCCCCGGGCCCGGCCGCGGACGGGGCCGCCCCCGTGACCAAGCCGAAGCTGACAAACCGGGGGAGCTTTGTTAGGCAATTTTTTCCCCTGAGTCCCGGCCGGCCGACCCCTCAACATGTGACTGCCGCCCCCTCAACATGTGGCGGCCGCCCCCTCAACATGTGACGGCCGCCCCCTCAATATGTGGCGGCCGCCCCCTCAATATGTGACGGCCGCCCCCTCAACATGTGACGGCCGGCCCCTCAATATGTGACGGCCGCCCCCGCCGCGGGCGACGGGCGCCGGTTTTCACAAGGGGGGGGTTGGACGCCTTGACCCGGGGACGGGGACGGAGGCGGGGAGGAGAGCGCCGCAAGGTGAGAAAAGCGCCACAAGCCCGCCAAAGTCCGTCAAACAACCGTCCGCCGGAAGGCGTCGTCCGCCGGCCCGACAGCCGGCCCGGCAAAGGAGCCGCAGCTTTCGGGGGAAGGCCGGGGCTCCCGGGAGGGCCCCGGGGGAAGCCCCCCGGGGGCGGGAGCCGATCCCGCGGCGCTTTGTCAGCCCGACCTCGGGCGGAGTTCTAAAAAAACCCGCCCGACCCCTCAAAGCTTGGCACATCGATTGCAACACTCTTTGGCGGAACGCCCCGCCCCGTTTCCAGGCGAGGCCGCCGGGGGAGGCGGGGGCGAAAAAACTTTGGGAAGCCCACTTTTTAGCGGAGGAACAATCATGAGGGATCTGGCCGTCGTCACCATGGCAGCGTGTCTGGTATTTTTGGCACCCGGCTGCGGGCCAAAGCTGAACTCGCCCAGCACGCTGGCCAACCAGGAGGCCGCGCTGGTCAACCCGCCGGTCCAGACCTACCCCGACCCGGCCGTCAAGACCGAGGGGTCCCTGTTCAGCGAGGACTCGCGGCCCAACTTCTTTTCCGACATGAAGGCCGAGAGGGTCGGGGACATCATCACCATCAACATCGTCGAGACCAGCCGGGCCAGCAAGACGGCCAACACCTCCACCAGACGCTCCAACGACGTCAACGCCTCCGTCGACAGCCTGTTCGGCCTCGAGGCCCCCGGGAAGCTCCCGACGCCTTTGGGCATGAACCTGGCCGCGGGCGTCCAGGGGGGCTACAGCAGCCAGTTCTCCGGGACCGGCTCCACCAGCCGCAACGAGAACATCACGGCCAAGATATCCGCCCGCATCGTCCAGGTGCTGCCCAACGACAACCTGGTGGTCCGGGGCTCCCAGGAGATCCTGGTCAACAACGAGAAGCAGTACATCACCATCCAGGGGGTGGTCAGGCCCGCCGACGTGGCCACGGACAACTCCGTGCTCTCCACCTACCTGGCCGACGCCAGGATCGAGTACACCGGCCAGGGCGACCTGACCAACAAGCAGCGCGAGGGCTGGCTGTCCCGGGCCCTGGACAAGATCTGGCCCTTCTGAAGGGACTGACAGCCCGGCCCCGCCGGCCCCCCGGCCGGTTTGAGCGGGCGGGCGGACCCGGCCGAACCGAACCGGAACCAATTCAACCGATCCTGACCAGACCGAACCAATTCAACCGATCCTGACCGACCGAACCGAACCAATTCAACCGACCCTGACCCGACCAGACCCGGGCGCCGCGCCCGGGCGGACAGGGAGCCGGAGAGACCGCATGACCGCCATCAGTCGTCGAGACACGGACAAAAATAAGACCCGGACCCCGGTCCCGGAGAGCCTGGCCGAGATAGAGGCGGCCAGGGCGGGGCTCGTCGCCACCCTGGCCGGCTTTTTGAAAAAAACGACCGCCCTTTCCGCGGCCGCAATCCTCCTGGCCGCGCTCCTGGCCTCCCCGGCCCATGCCATCAGGCTCAAGGAGCTGGGGACCTTCGAGGGGGTCAGAGTCAACCAGATCTCAGGCTACGGCCTGGTGGTCGGCCTCAACGGGACGGGCGACAAGGACCAGACGGGCTTCACCAGACAGAGCTTGTCGAACCTGCTCAAGCGCATGGACATAACCGTCGCCCCGACGGCCCTGAAAGTCAAGAACGTGGCCGCCGTCATGGTCACGGCCGACCTGCCCCCCTTCGTCAAGCCCGGCACCAAGATCGACGTCCTGGTCTCCTCGATCGGGGACTCGACCTCCCTGCAGGGCGGCACGCTTCTGGTCAGCGCCATGGAGGGCCTGGACAATCAGATCTACGCCATCGCGCAGGGCCCGATCTCCGTGGGGGGCTTCGCCATCACCGGCCAGGCCGCCTCCGTCCAGCGCAACCACCCCACCGTGGGCCGGATCGTCCAGGGCGGCACGGTGGAGCGCGAGGTGCCCATCCGCTGGCAGGGCAAGGAGACCCTCTCGGTCAAGCTCGGGCAGCCCGACTTCACCACGGCTGCCAGGGTGGCCGAGGCCATCAACGAGAGCCTGCCCGGGGCCGCCGCCAGGCCCCTGGACGCCGCCACCATCGAGCTGAGGGTCCCCGGCAACTATAGGGAGAACCTGGCCGTCCTGGTGGCCGAGCTCGAGAACGTCTCCGTCGACCCCGACCACGTCGGCAAGGTCATCATCAACGAGCGCACCGGCTCCGTGGTGGTGGGCGAGAACGTCAAACTCTCCACCGTGGCCGTGGCCCACGGCAACCTCTCCATCCAGATCCGCGAGGGCCAGAACGTCAGCCAGCCGGGCCCGTTCTCCGACGGCGAGACCGTTGTCACGCCCGAGACGGACATCAACGTCGAGGAGGGGGCCGACAACCTCCTCCTGATCGAGCGCTCCACCAACATCAACGACGTGGTCAAAGCCCTGAACGCCATCGGCGTCACCCCCCGCGACCTCATCACCATCTTCCAGCTCATCCAGGCGGCCGGCGCCCTGCACGGGGAGCTGGAGATACTCTAAAGCCGGACGTCGGCCGTCAGTCGTCAACCGTCAACCTTTGACCGTTGGCCGTCAGCCTTTAACCGTCAGCCCCCAAACCCCCGGAGTCGCCCAGTGGCCGGACAAATTTTCGACATACCAGGCCATTCTGTCCCCCCGTTCCTGACCGACGGCTCCGCCAACCGGTCCGGGATCGGGGCCATGGAGACGGCCCGCTCCCTGGGCGCCAGGACCGGCGGCGTCCGCCCGGCCTCCCGCCCCCGGCCCGCCGGCCGGGGCGCCGTCCCGGAGTTCAGCCTGGACCTGGCGGCGCCGGACTCGCCGAAGTCGGCGGCATCCTCCGGCGAGCCCGCGGGCCGCGGCCGGATCGTCGCCACCATCCCCATCGAGCAGCTGAGAAACGGCGTCAACTTCAGGGCCGCCGGAGGCTCGGGCGGGACCGGGACGGGCCCGACGGAAAACGGACGGACGACCGGGGGCGGGACCGGGGGCGGGACCGCGGGCGGGACCGGGGCGGGACCGGCGGACTCGGTCCCGGCCGGGACGGAAATTCAAACGGGGCGGGCCCGAAGCGCCTCCCCCGACGCCGACGCCGCCAGGGGCCTGGTCCTGGAGGGGCGCGGCCAGCGGGAGGGCGTCTCGGTCAGGGACCTCCCCGGGGGCTCCCTCGGGCGCCGCTACCGCCCCCTGGAAAACGGCCGCATGGCCGACGTCCGGGAAAGGGTCGGCGACATGACCGAGGAGGAGAAGACGGCCAAGCTGAGCCAGCTGAAAAAGTCCGCCGAGGAGTACGAGGGGATGCTTTTAAACGAGATGATCAAGAGCATGCGCCAGTCGCCCTTCGTCAAGACCCCCGGCGGCGACACCTACTCCGAGATCGCCGAGAAGCCCTTCACCGCCGCCATCACCGCCGCCGGAGGCCTGGGCCTCTCGCAGACCATCGTCAACCAAGTGGCCTCCCAGGAGGGGCTCGACGACGCGCTGGCCGCCCACCCCGAGGTCATGGGGCCCGGCTGGCGCCAGCGCCTGGCCCCGAGCCAGATGCCCAAGCCGGGACCGAGGGCCGGCCGCCCCGCCCCGTCCGACGCCGCCGGGACCGAAGCCGGGGCCGAAGCCGGGACCGGGGCCGGGGCCGGCGACCGGACGGCCGGCGACGAAGGCGTCCAGGCGTTTTAGATCGCCCCGGACAGCCAGGGGCGTCCAAAGACGCCAAAAAAGAACCGCCCGCCCGGGCCCGGCCGCCAAGGCCGCCTGCAAATCGAGAGCCCGGGGGGGAAAATAATCCGTTGGGGCGAGCGTCTCCAAGGCCCGCCGCCGTCAGGGCGGAAAGAGGGCCGGGGACCGAAAGGAAGGGTCGTCATGGACATCACGATAATCCAAAATCTGGCCGAGCAGCTGGACGGTCATCTGGAGCGCTACCAGTCGCTCATCGACTTTCTGGAGGTCGAGCGCAAGTGCCTGCTGACCCTGGACCTGGAGGGGCTGACGGCCACCAGCCGGCACAAGGAGGTCCTGGCCAAAAACATCCGGGAGAGCATCTTACGGCTGACCGACGGGATCAACACGGCCTCCCTGATGCTGGGCCTCGAGCCCGACCCCTCCCCCACCCTGGCCGAGGTGGCCGCCCTGTGCCCCGCCCCCTACGACAACGCCATCAACGACGGGGCCATCAGGCTGGCCAGGCTCAAGAACATCATCGCCAGGGAGAACGAGGCCAACAGGCTCTTCATCGAGCAGTCCCTCACCCTGATCAACGACTCGCTGAACGTCCTGACCGGGGCCGACCAGGTCAAGGGCGACGGCTACCGCAAGGACGGCAGCAAGGACAAGGGCGTCAAGAAAGCCCTGCCCGTCAAGCTCTCCAAGGAGGTCTGAAATGGGCATCTCCTCGTCCATGTACGTGGCCCTGACCGGCATGCGGATGAGCCAGGCGGCCATGGAGGTCGCCAGCCACAACATCGCCAACGTCAACACCGACGGCTACTCGAGGCAGCGCATCAACCTGGCCACCCTGCCCACCATGAACGGCAGCTGGGGGCAGATGGGCCTGGGGGTCGACGCCAACAACATCAGCCGCTACAACGACCAGTTCCTGACCCGCAGCCTGATCATGACCGGCTCCACCCTGGCCCACCACACGACCATGAAGAGCTCCATGGACAATTTGGAGATGTTTTTTAACGAGAGCCAGGCCAACGGGATCAACCAGGCCCTCTCAAACTTTTTCAACTCCTTCTCGCAGCAGGCCGACGAGGCGGGCAACAAGCCGACCAAGGAGGAGCTGATCGAGCACGCCGGGACGCTGGCCACCCAGCTGAAAATGCGCCGGGACCAGATGGACGAGCTGCGGGCCGACACCAACAAGAGAATCGACGACGGGGTCAAGGCGGTCAACAAGCTTCTGGTGGAGATAGCGTCCTTAAACGAGCAGATCACCTGCTTCGAGGACCCGACTTTGAACCGGCAGGCCAACGACCTGCGGGACAGCCGCGAGGAGCTGACCCGCCAGCTGGCCGAGCACATGAACATCGAGTACTACGAGGACCCGCAGGACGGCCAGTGGAGCGTCACGACCAGCGTCGGCATCCCCCTGGTCCTGAAAAACAAGGCCTTCGAGCTGGTCACCAACACCAGCAGCCTCGGCGACGTCAGCATCCACACCACCCACAACCAATACTGGATGGAGGACATCACCGGGCACGTCGACGGCGGGGGCATCGGCGGCTACCTCCAGTTCCGGCAGAACGAGCTCGAGGAGTACTACCGCCGGTACGACTCCTTCGTCGACGCCCTGATTTTCGCCGTCAACGACCAGCACGCCCAGGGGGCCGGGGAGGCCATGTTCAGCGAGGCCGCCGGGACGACCCAGATCTCGAACCTGGCCTCGGTGGAGATCGCCTTCCCCGGGGACGACAACGACATCCGCATCAGCTCGCTGGTCCCGCACCTGGCCTCCAAGGAGCCCTACGACGACTACTATTCCGACCCCGAGAACATCGAGGTGCGGTTCGAGAAATCCCAGAGCGTCACCTCGGAGATCACCTCCCGGGTCGCCTTCAACGACGACCCCGACCGCATGAAGTGGGAGGTGGTCATCGTGCTGCCCGCCGACAAGAGCGGGAACGTGACGGTCACCGCCGAGAAGCTCTGCGAATACATCAACAACGAGAGGTCCCAGAGCGCCTCCGACGGCGTCAACTACCTGCCGCCCAGGACGGGCGAGTGGAAGATCGGCGACTTCATCTCCGCGGAGGGCGTGGCCAACCAGGGCGACACGGGCCGGGTGGTCCTCGAGTGCGCGACCTCGCCGTCCCCGGCGGGCACCTTTTACACGTTGGACCGGTCTCTAAAGTACACCACCCCCCAGGGCCAGCACCTGACCAAGGGCCTCGACCACGCGGAGCTGAAGACCAACTTCAAGCACACCGACAACGACGTCCTCTTCAAGGCCGTCGACAAGGGGGACGCGGGCGAGAGCATCAGCGTCGAGTACCACTCCTCCGGGACGCCGAACCAGGCCCTGCGGGTCCAGGTCTACGACGGGGACGACGGCAGCAGGAACATCAGGGTGTGGCTGGCCACCGACCAGAACGGCAACGTCACCTCCACCGCCGGGGACGTGGCGGCCGCCGTCAACTCCCACGCCGTCGCCCGCACCCTGGTCACCGCCGAGACCCCGGCCGAGGAGAACGGCCTGGGCGCGGTGGACATCATGGAGAAGACGTTTCTGGACCGCAGCGGCTACTTCACCATCGTCACCTACGACGACAAGGGCGAGGCCACATTCAACAAGGTCACCGTCAACCCCGAGGACAAGATCGAGGACGTCCTCAAGCAGATCGGCTCGACCTACGACGAGGGCATCCAGGGCCTCAGGGTGGAGCGCGTCACCGACAGAAGCGGCAAGGACTCCCTGCGCATCATCGCCGACGACGGAGTCCAGTTCGGCTACGCGGGCGACTGCTCCGGGGCGCTGGCCGTTCTGGGTTTCAACACCATCCTGACCGGCAGCAACGGCGACAACATCGGCGTCAACCAGCTTTTGATCGACAACCGAAGCTACATCAACACCGGCCACATCGACTCCAACGGGGTCGTGGCCGAGGGCGACAACACCAACGCCCTGAAGATGTCCGAGCTCAGAAACCAGAGGCTCAGCTTCTACCGCCAGAGCTCGGCCACCCTGGACACGGCCTTCAACAGCATCTACGCCGACATAGGGGCCACCACCAGGGGGGCCACCGTGGACTACGACTTCACGGCCGGGGTCTATTCCCAGATCCAGGCCCGCCAGGACTCCATCGCCGGCGTCAACCTGGACGAGGAGCTGGCCGACATCCTGCGCTT
>JAISET010000273.1 GCA_031264015.1 Deltaproteobacteria bacterium
CCTGCGGCATAAAAAAATAGATGAATGTAGGTATTTCAGTTATAATTTATCCACCCCCAGCCAAGCCCCAAATTTTTGGGAGGGGGTTTTTACCGATTGATCTTATTTGGCGACACGGCCGCGGGGGGCGAGGGTGCTCAGTTATCTGCATGGGTCGGCGAGCGACCCCTTTCATGACATTTACAGCTCGCCGGGCTGGCTGACCGGCTACGACCCGCCGAGGCCCTTCCCCTTCTTCGTCAACCTCGAGCCCACCAACCACTGCCAGCTGAACTGTCTGTTCTGCTCCCGGCAGCTCTCCGAAAGACCGAAAGGGTGTCTGGACCTCGGCCTGGCCGCCAGGATCTTCGACGAGACGGCGGGGCACCCCGGGACGGCCGTCAGACTCGCCGGCTGGGGGGAGCCCCTCCTGCACCCCGAGATCGTCAAAATCGTCTCCATGGCCAAGGGGCGGGGGATCAGGCTGAAGATTTACACCAACGGCCTGGCCCTGACCGAGGAGACGATGGCCCGGTTTGTCGACCTCGGCCTCGACGACCTGCAGTTCTCCATGCAGGGCCTCAACGAGAAACAATATCTTTTCAACCGGGTCGGCTCCGACTACAAAAAACTCGTTGCCAACATCGAGATGGCGGCCCGGGTCCGGGAGCGCCTGGGGGGCGCCGGGGGGCCGGGGGGGGGCGCGAGGCCGTTTTTAAGCATTCTGACCTCGGTTCTCGCGGACGAGCTGCGGGAGGACAGCCCCGGGGACTTCGTCGGCAGATGGCTGGGGACCGTGGACAAGGTGGCCGTGGACCTGACCAACCTCAACTTCGTCTCCAGGCTGCCGAGAGTCGCCCCCCATCTGCGCAAGCAGTCCGGGGACCTGCGCCGGGGCTTGTGCGTGGACGTCTTTCTGGCCGTCGAGGTCAAGTACGACGGGACCGTGCAGTTCTGCGGGCAGGACAGCCGCGGGCTCCCCGAGCACACGGCCGGCAGGCTGCCCGGGGAGAGCCTGCGGGACATTTGGCTGGGCGGGCGGTTTAACGACCAGCGCGACAGGGTGGGCCGCTCCCTGGGCCACGAAAACTCCCCCGTCTGCCGGGACTGCCACCACAACACCAGCAAGTACGACGTCTTCAAACAGGCCCCGTCCGCCGGCGGGCCCCCCGGGGACGGCGGGGCGTGAGCGAGGCCGCGGTTTTCCGGGCCGGGGCCTCCCGCGCCGCCGAGGCCGCCCGCATGGCCGAGGCCAAGGTCCTGGCCGCCACCCTGACCCTGATGGGCCGGGAGCTGGCCGGGCAGGCCCCGCCTCTGAGCCTGTGGACCGGCCTTCCAAACGCCGCCGACGTCAGGGAGACCGCCCTGGCCGTGGCCGCGGGCCGGGCCGAGGTGCTCTGGGCCGAGGACAGCCACCCGGCCCAGGGGCTGATGCTGTCGCGGCCCCAGGACTTGGAGGCGGCCCTCCTGGGCCGGTGCTCCCGACGTCTTTCCGGCCCCTGGATGGTCGAGCCCGACGCGGAGCTTCGCTACAAAAAGACCCGGACGCTGGCCAAAAAGGCCGCCGACTCGGTCCGGGGGCGGGGGGGAGGCTTTCTCTCCGTCAAGACCTGGCACGACCCGGCCGTCCTGCGGGGCTTCGCGGACGAGGGCTTCCAGCTGGCCGAGATCCTGGCCTGCCTCGAGGGCGCCCCCGAGCCGGGGCCCGAGGACGGGGGGCGCTCGCGGGCGGCCCAGGGGACGTCGATGAGGCGCCCGCATCCCTGGGAGCTCGACGAGTGGCTGCTGTCGCTGGGGGACCTCTTCTACGACGGGCACCTTCTGCACGGCCCCTACTTCGGGCCCGAGATTCAGAGGCGCCTCTGGCAGGAGCTGGCCGCCCTGGACCTGAAAAAAAACCAGCCCGTCCTTTTTCTCTTCCAGGACCGCCCCGAGAAGCTCCTGGGCCTGGCCTGGGGGCGGGCGGCCGGGGGGGCGGGGTCGCTGATGGCCGTCCACGTGGTCGAGGAGCGACGGGGCCTGGGCCTGGGGAGCCACATGCTGGACCACCTCTGGCGGCGCATGAGCGTCATGGGCGCCCGGACCCTGGCCGTCGAGACCGCCTCCTGGAACACCCCGGCCCAGGCCCTCTACAGAAGCTTCGGGCTGCGCCACAAGGCCCCCCTGGCGGCCCTGCATTTGCTGTCGGAATAGCCGGGCCGGCCGGCGAGGGGAATCGCAAATTTAATCGGCGGTCGCGAAGACTTGTCCCGACCGGCATGCGGCGCGAGATTTTTACCGGGCGGCGCCATTTTTCCGACCGGCCCCGCCCCCGGCGTCCCGTCGGCTCCCGGCGTCCAGCCGGCCCCGGGCGCGGCCGGGTCCCTCGTTTTGGCAAAATAACTTGCGGCCATGCCGCCGGGGGTGAGGATGAGCGAGCGTTACGGCCCCGCCGCGGGCCCCGGCGGACGGCCCGGACATCAGGGCCAGCCCGGCCGCCAGGGCCGGCCGGACTATTATCCCCGGCCGCCTTCGCGGCGGGAGAAGCCCCCGGAGATCAAGCTGGCCCCCGGGGAGATCCTGTCGTTCAGCTGGCGTCTTTTGGTCAGAAAGTACCCCCAGCTGCTGGCCATCCACGCCCCTTATGTCTTCTGCCTGCTGCTGATAGAGCTCCACCAGCTTTACGGGCTGGACATCGAGGTCTTCTCCTTCGAGGCGGTCAACATTCTCTACGTCGTCTGCCCGGTCCTGCTTTTGTGCTACCAGGCGGCGGCCGCCCGCTACGTCTGCGTCCTGGTGGCCGGGGCGGGGGGGGCCTCGGTGGGCAGGTCGATCGTCGCGGGTCTGAAAAACTGCCCGACCGTCTTCATCGTCTCTTTTCTGATCCTGCTCTTCTCCTCCTTCACTTTCAGCATAGCCGCCCAGGTCATAATCTTCTTTTACGCCATGGCGGGCTTCTGGGTGGTCGTCCCGGCCCTGATATTCGTGGGTCTGCTGGCCGTCTGGATCGCCTCGGTCTGCACGTCCCTGGCCGCCTGCGGGGCCGGCGGCCTGAGCTCCCTTCAGGCCGTCAGGCTCTCCAAGAGCCTGGCCAAGGGCAACCATTTTAAGATCGCCTGCGTCCTGGTCCCCCTGGCCGTCCTGATCGGGGGCTTCGGGTTAATTTTTCGCGGGGCCGTCCTGGAGCACGGCCTGAGCCGGCATCTGGTCGTCGCCTTCGGCTTCGGCTACGTCTTTATAGACGCCGCGGTGGCCCTGGTCCTGGCCGTGACCTTGTGCCGCCTGTTGGTCGTCAAAGAGAGCAACAAGTTCGCCGCCGAGGCCTGGATATTCGACGCCGGGCCCGCCGACCCCGCCCCCGGCCTCCCCGGTCCCGCCGAGGCGGCCGTCAGGCTCCCGGGCCCCCGCTGACCCCGGCGCTCCCCGGGGCGCCGAAATTCAAGGAAATCCGCCGAACACCGTCGGGATCAACCGAACCCAGCCGGGCTTCCCTCCAACTTGCCCTTATATAAGTCTTGATAAAATCTAAAAAATATAAAAATTGAAAGGTCTTGCCGCCCCAGGACAAAAGGACGGCCAAAGCCGGTCCGGGGACGCCCCGTCCCCGGCCGGCCGCGGATGTTTTGCCCGAGGCCGGTCCGGGGATGTTTTGTCGCGGGTTTCGGGGGGCGACGTCTTGCCGACGGTCTCGGGGGGGACGTCCCGCCCGGGGTTTTGGCGGCGTCGGCGGGAGGCGGGAGCGGGAGGCGGGGGACGACGTGGAAACGGCCGTCCGTCCGCCGGGCCGGCCCGAAAAAAACGGGCGGCCCGGCCCGCCGGGCGGCCGGGCAAAGAGGAATCGCCCTGACCCGGCCGGATCAGGGCGTGAGACCTATAGGTGCGAGGGTGGAATGATAGCCATTACCCTGTCAGGAATCCTAAAAACGAGACTGGCTCGCCTATATATTGACGGCGGTTTGACCCGCCGGTTGGCTATCATTATAACAAAAAATTTTTGTTTGGCAAATAAAAATCTTTATTTTAGTAAATAAAAATAAAAAAGTTGCTTAAGAATTGTATAATTATTATATAAATAATCCTGTAATATACTTTCTTTTCTTTTAGGAAAATGAGAGCACTTGTTTAACATTGCTTCGCCAAAAAAAGGCTGGACATTTGAAAGTAAGCGTTCACGGGGGCGGCCCGTGAGGTTCCGGGGCCCGCTTTAATCGTCGGCCCAATCCGTCGCCAGGCCCAAGCGACAGGGTCCGGCTTCAAATAATCAGCATGCGGCATGCCAAGCACCGCCAGCCGTCATAGGCCGGGCGCCTATTCGGCATGTTTAACGACTTGCCCGCCCCGGCTTTAGGGGAAAAACTACTCTTTAACTGCCCCCGCGCTTCAAATTTGTGGGAGTCGCGGGGCCTTTCAAGGCCGACTCGTCACAAACTGAGGCCCGGCTCAGCTCTGTGGTGACACCAAGCTTGGTCCC
>JAISET010000024.1 GCA_031264015.1 Deltaproteobacteria bacterium
CGGTTTAAAAAGAGGGGGGGACGACGGGGCTTCAAAAACCAAAAGTCCGTGAAAACGTCCCTCAAGGTTTAAAAAGAGTGACGGGGGAGGCGGGTTCATCGACAAATAGAAATACTAAAAGACTCTTTAATAGAAAAACACCGGCAATATCGGGCCGGGGCAGGCAGGAACGCCCGGCCGGCCCGGCGGTTCTAAAAATCAAGCGCGGGGGAAAGTTCAGGAAAACTTGGCCCGGCCGGGGTCGGCCGGGACATCACCGCGGGGGGAGGACGAGCGTCATGGGTGGGAGCTTAAGAATCAAGAGGGCAGAAGACGGATTTTTCCGGAGAACGAGCGGGCGGGTTTTCAGGCCCGGTGTCGGCCGGCCGTCCCGCGGGGGGGCGGAGGCCGGGGGAGGCGACCGTTGAGACGCGACAGGCATGATGGGAGCGGAGTCCGGCTGGAGGCCGCGGCAGGCAATTTTTCAGACCCCCGGGGCGGGGGCCCCGGAGGTCTTGACAACTGGGACCGGGACTTGTGGGAGGAGGAGCGCGAGGACGAGGAGGACTGGGGGGCGCGGATTTTTAGAAGGGGGCCGTCGGGCGCGGCTCCGGCCGTCCATGAGGACGACGAGACGCCGGACGCGGACGAGGAGCGCCTGAGGGTCATGGAGCAGGCCGAGGAATGGGAGCGGGCCGAGGAATGGGAGCTGGCCAAAGAGAGGGCCGCCCTGGAACGGCGGGCCGAGTCCGGGCGTCTTTTGGAGGCGGCGGCGGGCGAGGCCTCGGACTGGGAGCCGGCGGCGGACATGGATCCTGCCGCGGAGCCCGCCTTCCCGCTGGGACCGGAGTGGGCTTTGGAGCCCGTCTTCCAGCAGGCGGGGGAACGGGGGCAGCGGCTGGGGCGGGAACGGGAGGGCGAGTCGCATGTGCTGCCTCCGCCGCCCGATGATACCGTCGTCCGTCCGATCGAGTCGCCGCCCGATGAGATCGTCGTCCGTCCGATTGATTCGCCGCCGGAGGGAGATGGCGAGTCACACCGGGAGACAGCCTTTCAGATCTTCCCGAATCGGGGCGCGCGCGACTTCCCCCCCGAGGACCAGCCTTTCGTCACGCGGCGGCGCGGGGAGTTGTCCGGGAAGGCGGAAAAGGCGGAAAAGGCGGAAAGGGCGGAAAGGGCGGACGCGCATGATCCCGGCCTCCGCGACGGCGAGGATCCGGCCGCGGGGGAGTCCGGGCTTCTCTACGCCGACAACAGGCCCAGGTTCGCGCCGGGCTCCGAGCACATGGAGGGGCCGGGCTTTGACCGGGACGCCCGCGGGGAGCTGGACGACGAGGACTGGGGCGACGTCGCGCGCTTCGGCTCCCCGTCCGGCAAGACCGGGAAGTTCGACTTCGTCCCGCCCGCCGACGACGACCTTCTGCTCGGGGACTCCGGCCGATCGGAGCGGGAGGAGGAGGCCCGGGAGAAAGCGGCCGGGGAGTCGGCGGCCGACGGCCTGGCGGCCAGGGACCGCGCCAGGCTGGAGCGGGACGTCAGGGAGCTGGCCGCCCTGGCCAGGGAGCGCGACCCCGGGGCCCTGGCCTTCGGGGACGGGGCCGGTTTGCCCAAGCCGGAGGCCGGCCCCCCTCGAAAGCGGAGCCGCCGGCCCGGTCAGAAAACCTCCCCGGGGCGGGGCCGGGCCGGGGCGGCCGACTCCCCGCCCTCGGGCGGCAGGCCCGCCGCGCGGCACGTCCGCGAGGCCGGCGGCGAGGCGGGCCATGAGGCCGGCCCCGCCGACGCCGGGGCGGGAGACGACCGGCCGGAGAAAAAGACCGGCCCGCTTCTCTCGCCGAGGCCCGGGAGCGGGGAGTTGGGGAGCGTCGTCAGGGGCTACGGCTTCTCGGAGCACGTCATCGTCGGGCGGCTGGCCTACATCGACCGCAACGAGGTGGCCGGCCACAAGGTCGTCAACTGCAAGGTGGCGGTCTACCCCTGGAGGAAGGTGACGGAACGCCGGCCGACCTGGTACGAGGTCAGCGTCTGGGACAACCTGGGGGCCGCCTTCGCCAGGTGCGGGTTCGGGAGGGGGGACCAGGTCCTCTTCCGCCTCGACAACGTCAGGGTCCAGGCCTGGACGGACAAGTTCGGAAACCCCAGGGCCTCCATCAAGGGGGCGGCCGACAAGTTCCTGGACCTCAGGCCCTCGGAGATGGTGGTGCGGGCCCTGGCCGAGGAGCTTGGCAGGCCCGACGTCGAACGGGAGATCAAGGCCGGCCTGGCCGGGCCCTCCGTGGAGGACAACCCCTGGATCTCCGAGCGGGAGGCCAACGAGGCCAGGCTGAGCGACGAGCGGGCCCGGGAGAACGCCGGGAAGACGAGGGGCGGGCCCGGGTGGGCGGACGGCCCGGCGGACCCCGACAAGCCGACGTCCCGAGGCGCCGCCCGCGGGACGCGGCGGGACCGGGACCCCGGCCGGGACTTTGACCGGGGCCAGGCCTCCGCGGGCGCCCCGAAAACCCCGGGGCCGGAGAACGCCCCCGTCCCGCCGGGAGACGAGACCGGGGATTCGGCGGACTCTCCGAAACCCTCCGGGACACCCGGGCCCTCCGGCCCCCGCCCGAAGTTTTAGGGAGGTGGCGGATAGACCGACTGACTGATTGGCTGGCTGACCGACCGATTGGCTGACTGACTGACCGATTGGCTGACTGACTGACCGACTGATAGAGAAAAACAAGAGGATGATCCGGAGCCGACCGGGTCTGATCGCCGCCGACCAAGCTGGCAGGCGGGCCCCGGGGCGTTAAACCGCCCCGGGGCGGGCGGCGACCAACCGGCGCCCGGTCGGGAAATTTTAACAGCGACCCGGGACTTTGCCAGGCGCCCGACAGGCGCGCCTGGTCTCCGGGACCAAATAGAGGAACGACGATCATGAGTTTTGAAGACATGTGGAAATCGGCGGCCGTCACCGGCCCCGAAAGCAAGGCCGACGACGGGGCGGAAGCGCCCTCGCCTCGGCTCGAGACGGCGGCGGGGAGCGCGTCCCCCGGGGAGTCCCGGAAGACCCCCGCCCCGTCGGTCATGGGCTACGAGGAGTATCCCGGGTGGTGGGCGCTTTCCAACGAGACCGGCGCGACCCTCCCCCGGCCTGGCGACGAGCCGTTCGAGGCGTCCGCGCCCGCCGACGGGGAGCCTGCCGGGGAGGGGGCCGGTTCCTCCGACGACCATGAGTCCGGAACGGGCGGCCTGGAATCTCAAGAGGCGCGGACAAGCCCTTGCGACGACTCCGGCGACTCGAAGGAGCTTTTCGAAGAGCTTTTCGTGGAGCCCTTCCGGGAGCCCACCAAGGAGCACGTCCGGGAGGCTTACCTGGGGAGGGCTAAATTATACGACGACCGCGGCAACGAAATCACCGCGGCTTATGCGGGCGGCGAGCATGCCGTGGACCGGAATTCCACCTGCGTCTTCCGCCGCGTCCCGAAGGCGACCGTCTCTGATATTCATGAGGAGTCGACGGTCCCGGCCGAAGACTCCGCCTGCTCAGACGAGTCCGAAGACTCCGACGCCTCAGACGGCTTTGATGAATCCTATGTCGACGACGACTCCTACTCCGACGCCGCTGACTCCGACGCCGCTGACGACTCCGACGCCGCCGACGACTCCGATGACTCCGACGCCGCCGACGGCTCCGACGACTCCCGCGATTACGAAGACTCCGACGAATCCGATGGCTCCGACGAGTCAGAAGACTCCGAGGACTCCGACGACTCCGACGACTCCGACGACTCCGAGGACTTCGACGATTCCGACGATTCCGATGACTGCGAGGACTGCGAGGACTCCGAGGACTGCGAATACTCCCGGGAATCAGAAAACTCCGCGTTCTTAGAAGGCTGCAAAGTCTGCGAATACTTCAAAAATTGCGAGCTCTGGGAAGAGACGGACATGACCTCGGAAGATTCCGGCGAGTCTTTCGAGGAGACTCCCGAGGCGGGGACGGACTCGGGCGGGGTCTTTGCCGCCGCCGACGATTCAAAGGAGTTTGTCGACGACGAGTCTTCCGATTGGGGGACGCTTTCCCCGACCTCCGAAGACTTCGGGGACATTGTCCGCGAGCCCGCCGGGGCCGGGGCGGATTTCAGCGGCGCCTCCGACGCCTCGGGCGGCCCGCCGGAAGCCGCCGGGGAGTCCGGCCAGGCGGTCGTCGAGGGCGACTTCGTCATGAGTCCGAACGTCCTGACAGCCCCGGCCCGTAAAAAACACAAGGAAAACGGCGCCGACCCCGTCTTTCGCGCCGGGAGGGATTTTATCAGGGACTTGGACGCCAGGCTGGGGGAGCAGCGGGAGAATTTGGCCCGCTTCTCCGACAACCTCGTGAAGACGGCGTCGAACATCGACGAGCTGACTTCCAGACTGGAAGGCGTCGCCGAGTCCGTTCTCGCCGCCGCCTCCGGGGAGCGCGTCCGCGTCGCCTCCGGGAAGCGCGTCCGCGTCGCCCCCGGGAAGACCGTTCGCGGCTCCATTGTGAAGTCCGTGGCCGCCGGTAAGAAGAGCGTCGCCCAGGTCCCCGCGGCCGTTCTGACCTCCGTCGCCGTTCCCGACGACGACGCCCCCGCCGGCCAGGCCGCCGCCGCAGTCAAGTCTTCCGAAACAGGCGGGACCGCCGGAAAGCCCGCCGCCGCCGGCAAGTCTTCCGGAACAGGCGGGGCCGCCGGCAAAACCGCCGGCAAGGCCAAGGCCTCCGTCAAGACTTCCGGGTCCGGCAAGCCGGCCGCCGCGGGCAGGTCTTCCGGCGCGGGCGGGGCCGTCGGCCAGGGATCCGGCCGGGCCGCCTCCGCCGACGTCAAGACCTCCGGCGCCGGTCGGACCGCGGGGGCCCGGAGGACCGGGAGGAAGGCGCTCGGGACCCTGGTCCTCGTTCTGACGGGGCTCCTTATGACCTTCCCGTCCATGGCCTCGGCCGCCTGCGACTGCGTCAGCACCTCGCAGATCGTCCGCTCGGCCGCCGAGAGGATCGTCTCCGGGATCAACGCCTTCTTTGACGCCGCCCTCAAGCAGGCGGCCAGCTACTCCGTCCAGAACATCCACAAGGACCTGGTCGCCATCCGGGAGGCCGTGGCCTTCTCGCAGGAGGCGGTGACGGCGGCGGTCAAGGCGGCCGACCGGGACTCCGCCGAGCGGGACTTCGAGCGCACCTGGGACTATTCCAGCCAGACTCCCGTCAACTGCGACAACGACGAGATGGGGGGCGAGCTGATGCTCTCCCGGGAGGCCCTGGAGGACGCCGAGCGGGCGGTCATGGAGAAGATCCGGGAGCGCCGGGACCGCCACTCCCGCCCGCTGGACTACCTCGTCGAGATGACCTCGTTCCCGGGCCCGGAGACGGCGCCCTCGAGCCTGGGGGCGCTTTCCTGGGGGAGGACCATGACCTTGGAGGAGGTTGGCGAGGCCGAGCGGCTCGTCGAGGCCCTGAGCAGCCCGCTCCCTCCCCAGAAGCTGCCCCCCGGGGACGCCAGGTCGGCGGCCGGCATGATCTACGAGGCCCAGAAGAACGACTACGAGGCCAGGCAGGGCCTGTATCAGAGCGTCCTGGCCCGGCGGCTGGCCGACAGGGCCCCGACCATGGGCGGTCTCTCCGCCTGGGCCGAGGGCAAGTGGGCGCTGATGGGCGGAGCCGGGCCCGTCCCGGGTCTCAACGGCGGCATGATGAGCCAGCAGGCCCTGTTCTGGCTGCTCGCCAACATGCGTCTCGCCTCCTCCGTCTGGCACGAGCAGATCATTCCCGCCCTCCCCGAGGCGGGGATCCTCAGGGACATGGCCTCCATGATGGCCGTGGAGCTGGAGCTCTCCAGGCGCCGCAACGACCACCTCGACAACATCGCCATGCTCCTGGCCCTCGACGGTCTGGACAGGCTGGAGGCGGGCGCGGGGGAGGCGCTGCGGGGGCAGTACCGCCGGGCCCTGGGCTCGGGGGCCAACTGAGGCCTCGGCCGGCGGTCGTCCGGCACCCGGCATGGCTTAAAGTTTTTTCCCGACCCTGGCCGGCCCTGCGGGTCAACAACAGCAACAACATGACGGCAACGACAACATGACGACGACGACATGACGACAGCAGCGGCAGCACAACATGACAACATGACAACACGACAGCAGCAGCAGCGACATGACGACGGAAAGCAACAACATAGTCCGGCCCGCTCCTCCCCCGGGGGGGGCGGTCCGGGGGGAGCGGGGAAATGGGGACGGAAAACATGGGGACGGAAAACATGGGGACGAAAAAATGGGCGCCCGACCAGACGGGGCGCGCGCCGGGCTACGACAGGCATATCATCATAGGCAGGGTGGGCGCGGCGAGGAGCCTCGACAACGGCGAGGGCGGGACCGACGTCACCCTGACCATCGCGGAGCTGGACGGCGGCGGCCGCGTCACGGACGTCTGGCACCAGACCACCCTGGTCGGGGCCGACGCCCTGAAGGCCGAGTCCGCGGGCATAGCCAGGGGCGACGTCGTCATCGTCAGCCTCGAGGAGCTGAGGGCCAGGGCCTACATCGACAACTCGGGGCCCGTCCCCGCGGCCGTGGGCTACTTCGCCAGCCGCGGCTCCGACCCCTTCGTTCTGGAAAGGGCCTCCGACCGCCGACAAGGGCAGGCCGCCGCGGCCGAGGCCGAGGCTAAAGGAACGAACGGGACGGCCGGGACAGCCGCGACGAACAGGAAGGCCGGGACAGCCGGAACGAACAGGACGGCCGCGACGAACAGGACGGCCGGGACAGCCGGGGCGAACAGGACGGCCGCGACGAACAGGACATCCGGGACAGCCGGAACGAACAGGACGGCCGGGACGACTGGGACGACCGGGACGACAAGGACAAGCGGGACGTCGGGCGACAACGTCAATCGCCGCGACTTCCCGGCGGGGACGACGGCGGGGGCGAGAAAAACATATTTTTCCTCTTTTAGGCGGGCGTCTCCAAGGCTCGGTTAATATTGCAAAAATTTCAACGGGGCGCTTGTTTGGCCTCATTGCGTCAGCGGGGAGACAAAAAAACACTCAAGCGGGGCGCTGAAAATGACGAAGAAAGATGAAGAGGCAAATTTTATTCTCGCCGTTATTTCGCCGCCAAACGGAAGCAGCGCCCTGGACGCCTTGCCTCGCTTAAGGACGGAGGAAACGCCTTTTTCACAACCAGGTGAAATATGACGGGAAATAACGTTCGTCCCGGTTGATTGAGCGACAAGGCGGCGGTTTCGCCGGGAAAATTAATTTGGCGTGTGAAATCAGGATTATGGATCATGCGCCGTCGCAAGTCTTTGAAAAGACGGCCTAAAAATTTTGTTGGCAAAATGATGGGAAAAAGGAAGAGAAAATGAGTGTGAAGACGAAATAAAACGCTTAAAAAGTTAAAAGTCAGAACGGGACGATTAATTAGGAAAAAAAATGGACTGATTGTGGTTTTCACCTCTGTCGGACTGCTTTTTATCCGACAGTTCTTGTCGACTTGGTTCGAAGCATAATTTTGGCTGGCGAGGGACTCGCCCGGAAAGTCTTTCTTCGAATCTTTATCTTATGAGCGCAGCTCAGCTAGGATTATTATGTCCAAGTCCAAACGGAAGAAGAATCGCATCGCAGGCGCCCCCGCCACGGCGGACGCGCGGAAGATCCCGACTCCCGCCAACGGGACGCCCGTTGCCGCGTCGGGACCCCCGGCCGACAAACCGGCGTCCGCCGCGGTCGACAGCCAGGGTCAGGACACCAAGGAGCAGGCCAGCCAGGGTCAGGAGACCAAGGGCCAGGCCAGCCAGGGTCAGGAGACCAAGGGCCAGGCCAGCCAGGGTCAGGAGATCAAGGAGCAGGCCAGCCAGGGTCAGGAGACCAAGGGTCAGGACAGTCAGGGTCAGGAGACCAAGGAGCAGGAAACCCAGGGTCATGAGACCAAGGGCCAGGCCAGCCAGTGTCAGGAGACCAAGGAGCAGGCCAGTCAAGGCCAGCAGACCACGGGCGGGAATAAAAAGCGCCGCAAGAGGGCGGGCTGGAAGTTCCGGCATGTCAAGCGGGTCGAGAGTCGGGCCGAGTTGAGGCGTCTCGGCGCCGAGGAGGAGGCCAAGAATCTTCTGGAGGCCAAGTCTCCAGAGGAGTTGGTCGCCGCCGCCCCCGGGACGGAGACCTCCGCCCAGGCCGCGCCTGTTGTTGAGGAGACGGCTGGCGCCCCTGTCCCCGAACCCGTCGGCGACCTTCCGGCGTCCGACCCCGGCCAGGGCGACGACGTCCCCGAGACCGGCGGGATCTCCGACGACGACGAGGCCTCCGAGTCCTTCAAGTCCGTCGACTCCTACGAGGCGGTCGAGGCCATCTTCGCCTCGGATGACTCCGCGTCCGACGAGACCCCCTCCGAGGCCCCCAGACGGCGCGGCAGACCTCGGTTGCACCCTCCCAAGCCCCCAAAGGCTCCAAAGGCCCCCAAGGACCCCAAGGACGCTTCCGCACCCAAGCGGCGCGGCAGGCCTCCCAAGGTCGTCGAGCCCGTCAAGGCCGAGGAGACCGTCAAGCCTCTCGAGTCCGTCGAGCCCGTCGAATCCGTCAAGCCTCTCGAGTCCGTCGAGCCCGTCAAGGCCGTAGAGTCTGTCGACTCCGTCAAGGCCGTAGAGCCTCCCAAGGCCGTTGAGTCCATCGAGCCCGTCAAGGCCGTCGAGCCTCCCAAGGCCGTTGAGTCCGTCGACCCCGTCAAGGCCGAAGAGCCTCCCAAGGCCGTTGAGTCCGTCGAGCCCGTCAAGGCCGTTGAGTCCGTCAAGGTCGTCGAGGCCGTCGATCCCGTCAAGGCCGAGGAGATCGTCGAGCCCGTCAAGTCCGTCAAGGCCCTCAAGGCCGCCAAGGCCGTCAAGGCTGTCAAGGCCGTCAAGGCCGCCAAGGCTGTCAAGGCTGTCAAGGCCGTCAAGGCCGTCAAGGCCGTCAAGGCCCTCAAGGCTGCCAAGGCCGTCAAGGCCCCCATGGCCCCCAAGGCTGCCAAGCCTGTCGAGCCGGTCATGGCGGTCGAGGTCCCCGAGCCCTTCATGGTCTCCAAGGCCGACAGGCCCGTCGAGCCGGTCAAGGCAGTCGGGGTCCCCGAGGTCGTCGACGCCGGCGCGCCCGAGAAGTCCGGCTTGACCGACGGCGTCGCCGAGGCCCCCCTGGCCGCGGCCTCCGACGGTCCGCCCCGGCCTCAGGACACCCTCACGATCCCCGCGGACGAGACCGGCGACTCCGGCCACGTCGACGGCCAGGAGGAGGACGACTTTTTTCTGGTCAGGAACCCCGAGATGGTCATCATTGACGAGGAGACTCCTGAGACGACCGCCGGGCTCGAGGACGAGGTGACGGCCGCCGGGACCTCCTCCCAACCGTCCGCTTCCCCGGGGACGGACGCGGCCCCCGCCGCCGACTCCGACTCCAAGTGGCCCCTGCTGACGGTGACCAAGAGGGGCAGGTACTGGTTTTTCACCGAGGGATCGAGCCCGGCCCCGGGGATCGTCGCCGACCGTCCCGAGGTCGTCCCCGTCCCCGCCCGTCCCGAGGTCGTCCCCGTCCCCGCCCGCTCCCCCGACTTCGGGCCGCCCCTGCTGACGGCGACCAGGAGCGGCGAGTGCTGGCTTTTCACCCTGGGCCCGGCCCCCGGGATCGTCGTCCGCCTGGGCGCGGCCGGCCTCGCCCCCGACTTCGGTCCGCCCCCGCTGACGGCGACCAGGAGCGGCGAGCGCTGGCTGTTCACCCTGGGCCCGGCCCCCGGGATCGTCGCCGGTCCCGCCGCGGCGCCGGAGGAGGCCAGGCCGGCCGCGAGGAGCCGCGCCGAAGTCCTGCTGGCCGCCGAGCTGCAGTACTTGGAGGCGGTCAGGCTGGCGAGCCTGAACCACGCGGACGCCGTGCTGGCCTCCGGGCTGGCGGGCAGCGAGAAGGCCGGGCTGGCGATGCGGAAACACGCCGGCGCGTTGCTGGACGTCGAGATGAAGCACGCGCGGGATGTCCGGCTGGTCATGCGGAACAGCGCCTGCGAGGAGCCGGCCGCCGAGTCCGGGCGGGCCGCCGAGCCCGAGCCGGTTGTCGAGCCCGGGCCGGTTGTCGAGCCCGAGCCGGTTGCCGAGTCCGGGCGGGCCGCCGAGTCCGCGGCGAGGGATCAGGATCCCCGCGGGGACTGGGCCGTCTTGGAGGCGGTGCTGGGTCTCGACTTCCTGTCGCCGCGGGAGGTCCTGTCGCTCATGTGCGGCGCCATGGACGGCCCGGAGTCCCCGCCCGCCGCCGACGACCCAGGGCGGACCGTCTCGCCGGCGGTCCCGGACGCCTCCGAAAGCGCCGGGGACAACCCCGCCGGGAAGGAGGGCGGCCGCCGCAGGAAGGACCGCGTGATGAGGGCGAACGCCAACGGGGAGAAGCTGTATTTCAGGACGGGCCGGGACGGGAAGCCGGCCAAGGGGAAAAAGAAGGCCAGGGTCGCCGGGGGCCGCAAATCCGGCGGGAAGGCCTCCGGCTCCGGGAAGTGAGACAACAGTTTCGGCCGGCCGCCGACGACGAGCCGGACGAGGACGACGCCGGCGAGTTTCAACGCCGTCGACGGAAGCGGACTGACTGAAGAGGTCATATGAGGATCTGACGACATCGGAAAGAATTATTCGACGCGGCCCGCCGCCGACACGCGGCGGGGAAAACCAAAAAGACTCGTCGGGCCGCCCGGGGACCGCGCCGCCGGGGGGAGACGGCCGGCGGCCGGGGCGCGAGGACGCCAAAAAAATAAAGGCCGGCCGCGCGAACGGACGCTGTTCCCGCCCGAAAAAAGCGGCGCGCGCGGACTACCCCCGCGGGCCGAGGGAACAGGCGTTTCCCTGACCCCCCCGGGTTGAGGGAACAGGCGTTTCCTGACCGCCCGAAAACAATAAGACGGGCGGACGGACGCTGTTCCCGCCCGAAAAAAGCGGCGCGCGCGGACTGCCCCCGCGGGCCGGGGGAACAGGCGTTTCCCTGACCCCCCCGGGTTGAGGGAACAGGCGTTTCCCCGACCGCCCGAAAACAATAAGACGGGCGGACGGACGCTGTTCCCGCCCGCGAAACGAGGCGCGCGCGGACTGCCTCCGCGGGCCGAGGGAACAGGCGTTTCCCCGACCCCCCCGGGTTGAGGGAACAGGCGTTTCCCCGACCCTGAAAAAATAAAAAAAACGGGCCGGACGAACGTTGCCGCCCCCGAATAGTTCCGGGACAAGACCGCGCCCGGGCGGCGCCCGGACAAAGTTTTCCGAAGGCGCCGACGGCGGCGGCGCGACATGGCCGAAGAGCCGGAAGTTTTCCGGCGGACCCCCGGGAGGCCCGGGCGTCCGGCCGACGGGCCCCCCGGACAAGCGGGCCGGAAAAGGGATCGGCCGACCGCGGCGGACAACGGCCGCCCGCGGCCCGAGTCACCATCACGACGACGACAACCGACGACTTTGGTCGTCGCGGGACGTCTCCGGCCATACTCCGGAGGCGCGGCGGGGAGGCCTCGGCCTTTTTCGGGACTCCCCGCCGGATTTTCCCAAACGGACCGGCGGGCGGATAAAAGGTCAAATTTTCGCGCGGCCGGGGGAAAGCCGCCCGGGTCCGCCGGCCGCGGCTTTCATGTTCAAAAACCGGACTTCCATGTTCAAAAACCAGACTTCCCGGGGACGGGACGGGCGGCGGGGGCCATGATGACAATTTTTGCGGCCGGGGCGACGGTCATGACGCGGACGACCGGGGCGGGGGCGGCTGATTTCGCGGCCGCCCGTTCCGCCGCCGGGGGGGGGATCTCATGCCGGGCGAGCTGACTCTCTTCGCGCCCCTCCCGGCCGACGACCAGGGGGCGAGGCTTCTGTCCACCGTCCTGGGGCCCGGCTGGGACACCCTGGCCGGGGCCTCCCAGGGCCCGGCCATGCTGGCCCACGGGATGCTCGAGACCTTCAACTGGGTGGCCCTCGCCCTGGTCAGCGTCCTCTTCGTGGCGGTCATGATCCAGGGCGTGGCGGGCACGGCCTGCGAGGGGGTGCCCCTGGGCCGGAGGTACTCGAGCCTGTGGATGCCCCTGCGCTTCGCGGCCTCCCTGGGGTTTCTGGCGCCGGTGTTCAAAGGCCTCTCCGTCTTCCAGGTCCTCATGCTGGTCATGATCGGGGGGAGCGTCAACCTGGCCAACCATCTGTGGAGCGGGGGGCTCGAGCACTTCGTGCAAAGGGGCGGCGAGATGGCCCTGAACGCCCCGGACGACCTGATGGACGACTCGGAGAAACTGGGGGAGGGCCTTTTGTTCGCCCTGACCGTCCAGGAGTACTACCGGCAGAGGCTGGACCTGGGGGTCTCGGGGGCCCTGGCCCAGGAGGTCTTCTGGCCGCCCAGGGACGACGTCTCGGGACTGCTGGTCCTCACCCCCTCCGCGCCCGCGGGCTCGGGGCTGGGCCAGGGGGACCTGGGGCGCGTTCTGATCCCCTGCCGGGACGATTTGGGCGAGATGTGCCGGGCCCGGCTGGCCGCCGTCCGGAACCTGATCGCCGACCTCCAGCCCCTGGCCGGGACCCTGGCCGACCCGGACCGCGACGTCACGCTGGCCGAGTCGGGGACGCTCGCCCGGGCCGTTCAGAGGTACCGGGACGGGGTCAGACCCTACTTGAGGGCCGCGGGCGACCGGGAGGGGGAGAGGCTCTTAAGGGACCTGGGCGAGCACGCCGAGGCCGCCAAACTGAACGGCTGGGTCACCGCCGGGGCCTACTACTGGACCATCGCGCGCCTCGGCGAGAGGTCGGCGACGCTTCTTTACGACACGGCCTCGTTCTCCGCGGCCGCCCCCCAGGTGGACGGGGGGGCGCTGAGAGACTTCGAGGCCGTCTTTGAAAGGCTCCAGAGGTATCTGAGGGGCGCCCATCGGCCGGAGCGGGCCGCCCTGGCCGAGAAGCCCCCGGCCGAGTTCCCGTCCCTCGGCTGGTTCGGCGGCATGGTCTCCGGGGCCCTGGGGCGGCAGACGCTCTCGAGCCTCGTCTCCAAGCTCGAGAGCGGGGACCCCGTCCCGGTGCTCTCGGGGCTGGGCCGCTATCTGATCACGGCGGCCGAGGCCATCATCGGCGTCAGGATAGCCTCCTACGCCCTGGCCAAAGGCACGGGACAGACGGCCTCGAGCCTGCTGGGCCAGGTGGCCTCCTTTTTCACGGGCTCGGTGACCAGCTTCATCGCCGGATCGCTGGAGGGGGCCGTCCTGGCCGTGGGGCCCTTTCTGGTCGTCATCAGCGTTCTGCTGATCAGCTACGGGTTTCTCCTGGCCTATTTCCTGCCGGCCCTGCCGTTCATTTTGTGGCTGGCCGGGGTCCTGGCCTGGCTGCTCTCGGTGGTCGAGGCCCTGGCCGCGGCGCCGTTGTGGGTGGCCGCCCACGCCCTGCCCGAGGGCGAGGGTCTGGCGGGCCAGGCAGGCCGGCAGGGGTACCTGCTGTTTCTGGGCGTCTTGCTGAGGCCGCCTCTGATGGTCTTCGGCTTTCTCGTCGCCATGGGTCTGCTCAACGGCGTGGGCCGCATCGTCGGCCGGGTCTTCTCGGTCTTCGGCTTCGCCAGGCTTGGGGAGAGCTTTCTGGGGGTCTCGGGCTTTCTGGCCTTCGCCGTCATCCTGGGCCTGTGCTCCATCATGGCCTGCTGGCGGCTGTTCGCCCTGGCCGGGTCCCTTCCCGACCGGGTCATGGGCTGGATAGGCGTCGGCGCCAGGGGGGGCGGGGCCGAGGAGGAGGAGGCCAGGCGGCACCAGACCGGCTACGCGGCCGCCGGCGGGGTGGCCACCAAGATGATCGACTCGGCCGCCAACCCCAGGCCGTAGCGCGCGGACGAGAGCGGCGCGGCCAAGACGACGGCGCGGCGACGACGACGGCGAACATCCCGCGAACAATGATCAACAGACAAACAAACCAACTGGCGGCAGACAACGACAAACGAGCCGACTGTCAAACAACAAACAAACGGCCGCCAAACGGCAAACGACAAACAAATAACCGGCGGCATGCAACAAACAACGAGCAATGAACTGACGGCAAACAACAACTGACGATCTGTCAAACAAACAAGCGGGCAACCAAACGGACAACCGACAACCAGTCGTTTTTCCAAAACCAACCAACCGGGGCCGGCGGGGAGCGCGAGGCCGACGACGGCCATAAGACAAAACAAAGGCGACCCGACGGATAAAAAGTTAAAAAAGACGGCCTGGTCCCGTCGGGTGAAAGGGTCGGCTGAGAGGACGAAAGGCTTGAAGACGAGTTCTCTTGACAACCCGAAAGTCGCCGCCGCCCCGGCGCGCGGCCCCAAGACGACCGCCCGTTGAAAATCCCCAAACCCCGCCGGCGGGGAGCAAACGACTGACGCCGGCCAACAACCGGACAAAGGAGACCTGATGAGCAGGAAGAAGGAAAAACAGGGGAGGCACGGCCTGAAAAAAGGCCCGCCCCCCGTCCGCGACGACCTGGCGTCGACCGCCATCAATATTGAGGCGACCACCGCCGTCAACACTGAGGCGACCGCCGCCATCAACATAGAGGCGACCGCCGCCATTAACTTGGAGGCGATCTGCGTCCGCAACACTGAGGCGATCGCCGACCGCAACCCGGACGCCACGGCCGCCCGCGACCCGGAGGCGGCCGCCGTGAACAACCGGGACTCCGCCGCGGCCGCCGGGCCCCCGGGCGTCCCGGCAGGCGGGAGGCCCGACGCGCGGCCCTTGAAAATCGTCATGCGGGAGCTGGCCCAAAGCGTCGCCAAGGACGCTGGCCGCAGGATCTGCCCGGAGCTTCGGAAGGTCCTGGACGCCACCTGCCGGACGGTCCTCGCCGGGGGGACGGACGGGGAGGGGGAGGCGGTCCCGCCCCCGAGCGAGGAGCTTCTGGAGATCCTCGAGTCCGCGAAGTTCGACGAGTACGCGCTGATCGAATACCTCTCCGAGGTCTCCGACGACATCATGTACCTGGCCAGGGGCGAGTTCCAGATGTGTCTGCTGGGGTTCGTGGCCGACTGGCGGAACGACCCGTCAAGGGAAAGGCTGCCCTCGGAGGCCGCCGGGGAGACGGAGGACGAGGATAGGTACGAGTATGACGACGACTACGACTACGACGACGAGGACGAGGATTTCGACGACGACGAATATTAGGGGCCCGGGACCGGAAGGAACTGCCGGGCGGGGTGGCCCGGCTCCGCGGCAGGTCTCTTGACGAGGCGCGCGACCGGACGACCAACCGGACAATCTATCAACCTTTCAGCCTGTCAACCGGACAACCTGTCAATCTGTCAACCTGTCAACCGAACAATCGGACAATCGGACAATCGGATGACCTGACAATCTGACAACCAGACAACCAAACAATTATCAACCCAGGTCGGCGGGGAGTGCGAGACTGACGACGGCGACCGGCAAACAAAGGAGATTTGATGAGCAGGAAGAAGAAAAACAAGCGGGCGTCCCGCGAGCAACGCCAGACGCTTTCCGTCATGGACGCGCGGGCCGTCCCCGTCCGTCACAAACCCAAGCCCGCGAGGCCTGTCGAGGCCGCCCTGGCTTCCCC
>JAISET010000050.1 GCA_031264015.1 Deltaproteobacteria bacterium
AGCGAGGTCTTTTGCTCCGCGCAATTGCCGCCGCCCCCGCCCCCATGACGCCTGGCTCCCGGGCGGCGGCATATAATGACGGCGTCAAACGTCGTCCTCGCGTCTGCCGCTTACGGCGGGGACCGGCGACGGTCCTCCCGTCCGTTTTAATTTTGACGGGCGGTCTTGGGGCCGTCCGTTTTTTATTTTTGATCAGCCGGTGAAAACCCCAGTATGGCCATTTTAGAGGGATTTAGCTGCCATATATTGAGTTTAATTTTAGAAATAATAGCTATATCTTTCTGGAAAAATGAGGGGGGTTTTGCACAGCGATCTTCATTTGGGATTACCGAAAAGATGTGCGATAATTGACTCATGTTCATGATGACCCCCTTTAATCTCAAATCGAGACGTGTGGAGCGTACATGAGAAAACTTCCAATTGGCTTGCAGGCATTCAACTAAATAATTAAAGGCGACTATGTTTACGCCGACAAAACTAAATATGTCTATGATCTTGCCCAACAAGAAGGCGCGTTTTTTCTTTCTAGACCGAAGTCACTCTCTTTAAGAACCGGACATTTTCGCTGTGCTCTTAACAGGACGTTTTCGCTGTGCTCTTAACCGAACATTTTCGCTGTGCTCTTAACAGGACGTTTTCGCTGTGCTCTTAACCGGACATTTTCGCTGTGCTCTTAACAGGACGTTTTCGCTGTGCTCTTACGGGGCGTCGTCGTCCCTGCGGCGGACGCCCTTTTTCCTGACGATGTCCGCCGCCGTCGTTTTGGCAGGACAAAGAGATATGTTTCAACTTTAATGGAAATAATTGTTAATATTTTCATTATTTTGAACAATAAAACAACATTGCCTGTCGTCCGGCATGTTTTCCTTATTCACGCATGCTTACGGGCGGAGAAGTCAGGTTTTGACTATTGTTAAGACTCTCTTTTCGTCGTCTTTAGCCGCCTAAATTTCCACACAAGCCGCTCTTGCCAACTCCAGCCTCTTTGTCTATAATTTGAAATTCTCTTCCCGAGGGCGCGCCCGGCCCCGGGCATGTCCGCCGTCCCCTCCCCCCCCGACCCAGCCGCCGCCGCCTCGCGCCTTGTCCTCCCGACGGGCGGCCCGTCGGGTTCCGCCGGGATTTTTTATGCCCCGGGACGACCATTTAGGAGTTCGGATCAATTCATGAGCAAGGATTATCTAGTCAACATGACCGTCGGCCGGGTCCTGGAGCGCAACGCCCGGGAGCACCCCGACGGCGACGCCCTGATCTATCCCAACCGCGGCGTCCGCCACACCTGGGCGAGCCTCAACGAGGAGGTCGACCGCCTGGCCCGTGGGCTGATGGCCATGGGGGTCAAAAAGGGCGACCGGGTGGCCATCTGGGCCACCAACGTCCCCGAGTGGCTCAACGTCCTCTACGCCGCCTCCAAAATCGGCGCCCTGCTGGTCACGGTGAACACCCACTACAGAAAAAACGAGATCAACTACCTGCTCACCCAGTCGGAGTCGAACTATCTGTTCCTGATGGACGGCTTCCGGGGCTTCAGCTACGCCGGCGCCGTCTCCGAGATCGCCCCGGAGATCCCCCTGACCGCCCCCGGGGACGAGATCAAGTCCGGGGCCCTGCCGCATCTGAAAAAAGTGGTCTTTTTGGGCGACGAGGCGCCCGCCGGCATGACGGCCTACCGGGAAGTCCTCGAGACGGGCGACGGCGTCCCCTTGGAGGATCTCGAGAAAATATCGGCGTCGCTGCACTATGACGACATCATCAACATGCAGTACACCAGCGGCACCACGGGCTTTCCCAAGGGGGCCATGCTGACCCACCAGAACATCGTCACCAACGGCTACTGGATCGGCTTCCACCAGGGGCTGACCAGCGAGGACCGCATCTGTCTGCCGGTGCCCTTGTTCCACTGCTTCGGCCTGGTCCTGGGGGCCATGGCCGCCCTGAACCACGCCTCGGCCATGGTCGTCCTGGACATCTACAGCGCCCTGGACATCCTCGTCAACGTGGAAAAAGAGAAGTGCACGGGCATCTACGGCGTCCCGACCATGTTCATCACGCTTTTGGAGCAGAAGAGCTTCTCCAGGTTCGACCTCTCGTCCCTGCGCACCGGCATCATGGCGGGCTCCCCCTGCCCGGTCAAGACCATGAGCGAGACCATCGAGCGCATGCACATGCGGGACATCACCATCTGTTTCGGGATGACGGAGACCAGCCCCGTGGTCTCCCAGACCACCACCAAGGACAGCCTCGAAAAGAAGACCGGCACCGTCGGCCGGGCCATGCCGGGGGTGGAGCTGCGCATAGTCGACCCCGAGACCCGCGAGGAGCTCCCCGACGGCCAGATCGGGGAGGTGGTCGTCCGCGGCTACGTCAACATGCGCGGCTACTACAACATGCCCGAGGCCACCGCCGAAATCCTGGACTCCGACGGCTGGATCCACACCGGCGACCTGGGCAAGTTCGACGAGGACAAATACCTGGTCATCACCGGCCGCTGGAAGGACATGATCATCCGGGCCGGCGAGAACATCTACCCCACCGAGGTCGAGGAGGCCATCCGCCACATGCCAGGCGTCAGCGACGTGGCCGTGGTGTCCGTGCCCTCCAAGCTGCACGGCGAGGAGCTGGGCGCCTTCGTCATCCCCCACGACCCCAACATGGAGCTGACCGTCAGGCACGTCAAGACCTACCTGCGGCCGCTCATCTCCGGCTACAAGATCCCCCGCTTCGTCAAGGTGGTCGAGGCCTTCCCCCTGACCGCCAGCGGCAAGATCCAGAAGTTCAAACTCAGGGAGACCGCCGCCGAGCTCTGGGGCACCTACAAGAAATAGCCGCGACCAGACCGCGACCAGACCGCGACCCGACCGGGACCCGACCGGGACCCGACCGGCAAGACGGACAAGAACCACAAGCGGAACAAAGAGCGGAAGATAAAAAAGTTTCGGAAGAAAAAAAGGATGGGAAGAAAAGAAAAAGAAGAAGAAGAAGACGAGAAATAAAAGAATATAAACATAAAAGCATAAAAGCTTAAATGAACGTAAGCATGAAAGAGTAAGGAAACAAACCGACGCAAACTAAAATTAAGCCGCCCAGGCGACCGTTTTTTCCCGCGCCTCTTTCGGCGCCGTCCGGACCAGATTTTTTCCTCTCCCGAGGGCGTTTTTTTCGCCGCCAGCGCGACTAAGGAGCACGTCATGCCGCAAGAATTTTCAGACCGCCTCAAGGCCCTGCCGCCCTATCTGTTCAAGGAGCTCGACCGCGTCCGCGACGAGGTCCGGGCCCGCGGGGTCGACGTCATCGACCTGGGCGTCGGCGACCCCGACCGCCCCACCCCGGGGCACATCGTCGAGGCTCTCAAGCGCGCGGCCGAGGACCCCAAAAACCACCAGTACCCGGTCTACTCCGGCATGAACGCCTTCCGGGACGTGGTGGCCGCCTGGTACAAGCGCCGCCACGGAGTGGAGCTGGACGGCGCGACGGAGGTCTGCTCGCTGATCGGCTCCAAGGAGGGCCTGGCCCAGTTCCCGCTGGCCTTTCTGAACCCCGGCGACGTCTCCCTGGTCCCGGAGCCCTCCTACCCGGTCTATAGGAGCGGCACCCTGTTCGCGGGGGGAGTCAGCCATTACATGCCGCTTTTGGCCAAAAACAATTACCTGCCCGACCTGGACGCCGTCGGCGAGGACGTTCTGAAGAAGGCCAAAATCATCTACGTCAACTACCCCAACAACCCCACCGGGGCCTCTGCCCCGGAGGAGTTCTATGTCAGGCTGGTGGCGTTCGCCAAAAAATGGGGCCTGATCGTCGTCTCCGACGCCGCCTACTCCGAGGTCACCTGGCTCCCCGGGCCGCACAAAAGCATTTTGGAGATTCCCGGGGCCGGTGACGTGGCCGTGGAGTTCCACAGCCTGTCCAAAACCTACAACATGACAGGCTGGCGCGTCGGCTGGGCGGCCGGCAACGCGACGCTCATCAAGGGCCTGGGCCTGGTCAAAAGCAACGTCGACTCCGGCGTCTTCCAGGCCGTCCAGCTGGCCGGCATGGCCGCCATCGAGGGCCCCCAGGACTGCGTGGCCGCCATGGGCAGGCTTTACGAGGAGAGGCGCCTGGTCCTGGTCGAGGGTCTGGCCCGGGCCGGGATCGAGGTCCTGAAGACCGACCACACCTTCTACGTCTGGGCGACCGTCCCCCGCGGCCTGAAGTCCGCCGAATTCTCCTCGCTGCTCCTGGAGAAGGCGGGCGTCGTGGCCACCCCCGGCAACGGCTTCGGGCCCTCCGGCGAGGGCTACGCCCGCTTCGCCCTGGTCCAGGAGGTCCCCAGGCTGCAAGAGGCCGCCGGGCGCCTGGCCAAGCTGAAGTTCTAAATATATGAAAAAAGACGCCCAGGCAAGCTGAAGTTCTAAATACATGAAAAGAGATAATAACAGCGGCCTTAACCCATTGTTATTACCTCTTTAACATATAATTTCATATCTAAGACCGCCGGAACGATCCGACAATCGCCCGACTTCCTGCCCCAAAGTCAAATCCGGCGCCCAAAGCCGGTCGGAGAGCGGCCCCGATGAGCCGGAACCAGTCAAAGACGCCTGTTTTCAGACGGTTTGAGGTATTTTCGGTCCGGCGTTGACAAAGGAGGGGCGACCCTCTATAATCCTATGACCCCGGGCGAGCCTTTCGGGATCGCGCGCCGGCAAGAGGCGGCATAGCCAAGTGGCTAAGGCGACGGTCTGCAAAACCGTTATTCGGCGGTTCGAATCCGCCTGCCGCCTCCATTCCCGACCGGGGCGCCAGACAGCCAGCCTCCTCGACAAGGGGGATTTTTTTTGACCCGCGGCCCCCGGCCGTTCCCAAAACCCGCCGCGCCCGCGACATTTCGAGAGACGACCCGCGGCCGGCCGGCGCTCCGCAACCCTGGTAGGCCGCCCCCCACGATGCCCTTCACCTCCCTCGACTTCGCCGTCTTCTTCGGCTTCGCGCTGGTCGTCAACTGGCGCCTGCGGGCCCGCCGCAAAACCTACCCCGTCTTCCTGCTGATCGCGAGCCTGATATTCTACTCCCTGGGCGCGCCCAAGTTCCTGCCCCTGCTGGTCGTCGTCGCCCTGGCCAACCACCAGGCCGCCGTCAGGATGCGGGAGCCGGGGAACGCGGGGCGCCGGAAGCTGATTCTGGTCCTGGACATTGTCTTCTGCCTGTCTTTGCTGGCCTTCTTTAAATATTTCGAGTTCCTGCTGACCTCCCTGGAGTCCCTGGGGCTCTCGGGCCCCCTGGAGGGCCTGTTCAGGCTGCCCCAGATCGTCTACCCGGTGGGTTTGTCCTTTTTCACCTTCCAGGGGTTGTCGCTGGCCATAGACCACTACCGGGACCCGGGGCGGGTGCCTCCGACGTTTCTGGAGACCATGCTGTTCGTCTCCTTTTTCCCCACCGTGCTCTCGGGGCCGATTCAAAGAAGCGCCGACTTTTTCCCGCAGTTGAAAAATCCGGGCCCGGCCGACTTCAACCTGGCCATAGTCCTGGTGCTGACCGGGCTGTTTAAGAAAATCACCCTGTCGGGCTACCTCTCCGAGCACGTCGTCCGGGGCGTCTTCCAGGTGCCGGAGAGCTACTCGGCCCTGGGCGTGCTGGCCGGGATCTACGGCTACGGGGCGCAGATTTACCTCGACTTCTCGGGGTACTCGGACATGGCCCGGGGAGTGGCCCTGTTCCTGGGCTTCGACGTCGGCCGCAACTTTGACGCCCCCTATCTGGCCTCCGACGTCAGGGACTTCTGGCGGCGCTGGCATGTCTCTCTCTCGAGCTGGCTGAGGGACTACCTCTACATCCCCCTGGGCGGCTCCAAAAAAGGCTCCAAGTTTTTTAACCTGCTGCTCACCCAGACCCTGGGCGGCCTCTGGCACGGGGCGCATCTGAAGTACCTGGTCTGGGGCTTCGGGCACGGGCTGGCCCTGGGGGTGACGCACCTGTTCCGGGACCGGGCCCTCAAAAGGGAGAAAGCCTGGCGCGACATCGGCTGCCAGGACTGGCGGATCCCCCCGCCCCGGCACGCCGCCCTGAAAAAATGGGGGGGTTTTCTTTTCACCTTTAATTTTGTAAGCTTCATGTGGATCCTCTTTCGAGCCGACACCTTCGAGCGGGCCCTCTCGGTCGCCAGGCTGGCCTTCGACTGGTCCCGGCCGGGGGACGGGGCGCCCCTGATGGCCTGGCTGATAGTCCTTCTGGCCCTCTTCGGCCAAAAAGCCGGCCCGGGGTTGCAAAAATTAATGCTCGGCCTCCAGCGGCGCATGGGGACGCTTCCGCTTGCGCTCTGGTGCGCCTTCTGGGTTATAATGATCATCAAAACAGGCCCCGACGGGGTCCTGCCCTTCATCTACTTCCAGTACTGACAGGCG
Organism: Deltaproteobacteria bacterium; assembly: GCA_031264015.1. Lineage (GTDB taxonomy): Bacteria > Desulfobacterota > Desulfarculia > Adiutricales > Adiutricaceae > JAIRNQ01. Next base: position 6,378 of record JAISET010000050.1, read on the forward strand.
GACGACCCATGAGAGCATCCGTGAGACCATATCTGGCCGCCATGACGCTGCTGCTTCCGACCATGCTGCCCGGCTGCGGGCTCAACAAGGCCGAGTACGACAGGATGCTCGCCATCCGCGACGAGTACCTGGCCCAGCTGGCCGAGACCAGGCAGGTCAACGACACCATCAACCGCAACATCGCCTCCGCCTACCAGGAGCTGGTGGTCCTGCGGGCCCGCCTGGAGCAGCCAAACAACGGCGGCTGAGAGCGGGGCGGACGCGGGCCCGACCGAGGTCATGACCGTCGTCGCGCCGGCCTGATGACGGGCGTCCGACCGGCCCGGGCATGAGCTTTTCCCCCGCGGGGCCGGTTTTTGATCTTTTTCCGGCCGGCCGGGCCCGGTTTTCCCCGGCCGGCCGGCTTTGGTTTCGCACAGTCCCCAGCCGCCCGCGCCGTCCCCAGGCCGGGAGGGGATATTTTCGCGGGGCCGGCCAGACCGGCCCGCCGTCCCCGCGGGACGGAGGCGGGCCGGCCGCCGGCCGTCCCGCGGCCAACCGCCAGCAAGGTGATACGTTAATGTCCTCCAACAATTCCCAGAACCCCCGGGGTCCCGCCTTGAACGCCGCCCCGGACAAGGCCTCCGGCAAGTCCGGAATCCCGGCGAGTCTCGTCCTGAAGATCGTCGTCGCCCTCTGCGCCGTGTTGGCCGTAGCTTATTTCGCCGTCCTGAAAGACTCCGGGACCCCGGCCCCGGGGACGACCGCCTCCGAGCCCGGCCCTGGGGCGCTCCCCGCGCCGCCGCCGCCCCCCGAGGGAGTCGACGAGCCCATCGCCACCGTCAACGGCCGGCCGGTCTCCCGGAAAAATTACAACGAGATGCTCGGCATGAGCCAGTCCCAGCAGGCTTTAAGCGGCCAGGAGGGGGACGGGGCCGAGGCCGAGCCCTCGATGGACCTGCGCCTGGGGGTGCTGGACAGCCTGATCAGCCTCAACCTGGCCATCCAGAAAGCCTACGAGCTTGGCTTCGGGCCCGGCAAGGAGGAGATCGACGACGGCATCGGCGAGGTCATGGGCAACTACGGAAACCCCGACGAGATCGAGAACGTCCTGAAGACCTTCGGGACCGACATCGAGACGGTGCGGGCCCAGGTGGCCGACAGCCTGGCCATCCGCTCCTGGCGCGACACGGCCTTCATCAAGGAGGCCCTGGCCACCGACGAGGAGGCCAAGGCTTTCTACGACGCCAACATGGAGGAGGCCAGGCACCCCGAGCAGGTCAGGGCCATCCAGATCATGCTGCCCGTGCCCCTCAACAACGGCCAGGAGGACGGCCAGGCCCGGGAGAGGGTCAGGGCCAGGGCCGAGGCCATCTACAAGGAGGCCCTGGACGGGGCCAACTTCGAGGAGCTGATGGAGCGCAACATGGACCAGACCACCCGCGCGGCCATCGGCAGCGGCCAGATGGGCTGGATCAACCGCGGCGAGTCCGGCTTCAACGAGCTCGAGGAGGTCATCTTCAACCTCAAGCCCGGCGAGATCGGCGGCCCCGTGGAGTCCCAGTTCAGCTACCACATCGTCAAAGTGGTCGAGCGCAGGGACGCTGGCGTCATGAGCTTCGAGGAGCTCAAGTCGGACATCATGGAGTACCTTTTGGCCGTGAAAACCGACCAGCTGTTCCTGAAAACCATCTCCGACTACCGCCAGGAGGCCGAGGTGGAGATCTTCGACGAGGCCATGGCCGCCGAATGGCCCGCCTACCTGGAGAAACAGAAGACCCTGGCCGCGGCCCCCCGGGACGCCCCGGCCGTGCCCGAGCGCCCCGCCGACTGAGCCGGCCGAGCCGAAGACCCGCCCGGGCCCCCCTCGGACCCCCCGGTCACCCGGCCCCCCGGCGGGACGCCAGCCCCGGCCCTCTCGACCGTCCCCCCGCCGCCCCGCCAGGCCGCGGGGGGCGCCCCGGAGCCGGAAAGCGGTTTGGCGCCCGGGGCTCCGTGTGCTAAAATTTGCCGACTGCCCAAGCCGCGACCAGCCGGGCGGCCGACGCGGCGGGCTTCCGCGGACGGCGGCTGGCTGCCTGCTTGTCTCAACTAACCAAAAATTGGCATAATTATCCATAATTAGCTATAATTATCTCTGACGCCGGCCACCCCGGCCGCCGTCGTCCTCCTCCCGTCTCTTTCCTCTGTCTATTATTCCGGCCTCTGCCTTTCGCCTTAAGGTCAGGCGGCCCGCCTGTTGACAGTTTTCCAAGGAGCTAAAAGGCAT
>JAISET010000105.1 GCA_031264015.1 Deltaproteobacteria bacterium
TTCCGTCTTCCGTCTTCCGCATTCAGTCTTCCGCCGTCATCGTCATTATCATCATCGGCAAGGGCGGGCCTTACGGCCGCAAACGCGGGACCGGGGCCAAAAACCTCTTCTATCTTCGCCCGGGGCCGCCCAGATAAAAGGACGGCGAGTTGACGTCGGTCTGGCCCGGGTCCACCAGGGGGACGAAGCGGCAGCCCTCCATGACCCGTCTTCTCTGGCCGCCGTCGGGGTCCTTGGTGACGAGGACCAGCCGCTGGCCGTTTTCCGGGCCCAGGGGGATGACCATCCGGCCGCCGGGGGCCAGCTGGGAAAACAGTCGTCTGGGCAGGGCCTCGGAATAGGCCGCGACCAAAATGGCGTCGAAGGGGGCCAGCTCCGGCCAGCCCTGGCGGCCGTCGCCCAGCTTCAGGAGGATGTTCTCGAGGCCCAGTCTGGAGAGGACCTCGAGGCTGCGGTCGCGCAGCTGGGGGACGATCTCCACGGCCATGACCCGGTCGGCCAGACAGGCCAGCACGGCCGTCTGGTAGCCGCAGCCGGAGCCGATCTCGAGGACGCGGTCCGTCGGTCTGAGGCCCAGGGCCTGGGTCATGGAGGCGACGATGTAGGGCTGGGAGATGAACTGGCCGTGTCCGATGGGCTGCGGGCCGTCGTCGTAGGCCCAGGAGACCAGGGACTCGTCCAGAAACAGGTGTCTGGGCACCCCGCCCATGACCTCCAGGACCCTCTGGTCGGAGACGCCCCTCGGTTTCAGCTGCCGCTCGACCATGGCCGCCCTGGCCGCGGCGTACTGGTTTTGGTAGTCGCTTAACGCCACTCTTTTGGCCCCGGCTAAGTCAGATGCCCGGCGATCCCGTTTCCGGAGCCGCCCGACGAGGCCAGCGGGGAGCGCACGGAGAGATTCTCGCCCGCCTGCCGGCCCGCCGCGGTGCTGTAGGGCGAGCGGGTGGAGCTCCGGGAGGCCCAGACCTTGGATGTCGTGGTCCTCTGAGGCGGGTAGAGCTCGTTCTGGAGCCGGTCCACGGCGGCGTCGGAGCGCAGGATCAGCCCGGACGTGGGCTCCTCCCGGCCCGCCTGCCGGGAATTTTGCACCCTGATCTTCTCGGCGTCGTTGAGCTTCTGGTAGAAGGCACTGAGCATGGCGGCCATGAAGTTGGTCTTGGCCCCCCGGCCCTTCTCCCCCCGGGCGGCGGCCATGGGCTTGTGGTAGTTCCAGAGGGACTCGGTGCGCTCCATGAGGAAGTGGAAGACGTGTATGGCCATGGGCAGGTTGGCGGGGCGGCCGATCAGGTCCAGGAAGATTATGGGCTTGTCGGTCTTGAAGTCGTGATTCTTGCAGAAGACGGTGGAGGCGAAGAAATGGTTCTGGATGATCGTGGCGATGATCAGGCAGCGCTTGGAGATGATCGGCGAGCCCGTGGAGATCCTCCAGCACTTCGCCTCGGAGTCGGGGTCGTCCGGCATGACCTGAGAGGTGTCGATGTTGTGCCTGGCCATCAGGTCCCCGGCCTTGGCCAGGGCGGCGGCCGCCTCGTGGGGCTCGGGGGAGTGGGAGAGGGCCAGCAGCTTCTTGATCTTCTCCAGAAGCGGGTTGTCCGGGTCCTCGACCCCGGTGTGGAAAGGCGAGGGGGGCCGCCCGTTCTCGGTCAGGTTGATGGAGGCCTGCCAGTAGGCCCGGTGCAGGCCCATGTCGCGGCAGATTTTCTGGAACTGCTGGCCGTGGGGCGGCTGGGTCCGGGACAGCTCCGGGTGGAGATCGTCGACTATGTGGTGGGCCGTCTCGTGCCCCAGTATGCCGCGGATCGTGTCGGAGTCGTGGTTGAGGAGCAGCCTGACGTTGAGGTCGATCTGCCTGGTGTCGGGCCTCCAGACCCCCCAGTGGGTCCGGCTCTCCGAGAGGGTGATGGTGGGCCTGGGCGGCCTTTCCGGCAGCTTGAGCCCGTTCAGCAGGAAGTCGTAAAAGGAGTTCAGCCTGAGGATCCAGCTCCGGGACAGCTCCTCCCTAATTCTCTGTCTGCGTTCTTCCATGGACATGGGCTTCTCCCTGCGGTCTCGCGGACGGGTTCCGGTCCTCCGGGCAAAACGGGCGGCGGCTGTCGGAGGACGGACGGCGGGCTGAAGGGGGGGACGAGCCGGCCTCCGTCAAGCTGACTTTTCGCTGCCTTTTGGTTGCCTGACTCTTCCCCAGCCGCTAATCAGGCCGTAAAAGAAACCGTCATTGACGCCTGACCAAACCTAAATTTAGCGCCCATGATATCAAATTAAAAACAGAAAGTCCAGATTAGACTAATTGCCGCTAAATTTAGATCAATTTTTAGTTGGCTGATCTATTTTCCAGCCGAAGGGGTTTAATGAGACGCCCTGGTCGCTAACATCCAAGCCCTCGGCCGTCTTGATCTTTCCGACGACATGGACGGTCAGCGGCAGAAGGACGATCTCGAAGCCCACCTTGTAAACGTAGTTGGAGACGATCAAGACCAGGAACAGGCGCCCGTCCAGAACCCCCGCGAAGGCTATGAAGGCGAAGATCAGCGTGTCGGCCAGCTGCCCGACCACGGTGGAGAGCAGGAACCTCCGGCCCATGCCGGAGGATGAGCTCCCGGAGGAGCCGCCGCCGGAGGCGCCCTCCCCCGCCGTCCGGGCCAGCAGGCGGCTCTTCATCCTGGAGAGGGTGGCGGAGTTGACGAACTCCCCGGCCAGGTAGGCGCACATGCTGCCAAGGGCGATCCGGGGCGTCAGGGCCAGGGCCCGGTCCCAGGCGGCGGCCCCGTCCCAGCCCGCGGGGGCCGGGAACAGGGAGGCGAGCCAGATGCAGAGCGTGGCCAGAAAAAGGGCGAGAAAGCCCGTCCAGATGACCCGGCGGCTTCTGGCGAAACCGTAGACCTCGGTCAGGATGTCCCCGAAGATGTAGGTCAGCGGAAACATGAGCGTCCCGGCGTCGAACTCCAGGGGCCCCAATGTGACGAGCCGGTTGGAGCAGACGTTGGAGACGATTAAAAGACCCGCGAAGAGCCCGGTGATGAGCTCCAAAAATCTCGGGCCCCTTGGCGGACGCGACGACGCGGCGGGCGCCGGGGAGGGTGCGGTCTGGGGGGTTTCTGTGGGCAAGAGACGCTCCGGAAAAAATATCGAGTGCGACGGCCGACCAGGACGGTCCCCGGGGCCGGCGGCGCGGGCCCCCGGACAATGACGGCGGTCCCCGAAGAGGCGCCGCCTGCTGGCCCGTGGCTCCCGAACTAGGGTATTATAGCCAAAAAGCCCCGGCGGGCAAGTCGGCCGGACCGACGGACGCGCCATAACCCGGCGTCCATGAGACAATCATCGCGGGCGGCCTCATACGCGCCCGCCGTGACGGACGGACAAAGGGCGGTCCCCGGGGCCTGACGGGCGTCAAACCGCCGTCCAAACCGCCGTCCAAACCGCCGTCCAAACAAGGAAGACGCGCATGTATTTCGCCTACGGGGAGCGGGAGACCGCCTATCTGAAAAGCCGCGACCCGAAGCTGGGGGAGGCCATGGACAGGATCGGCCGCGTCAGCCGCGAGGTCTTCCCCGACCCGTTCTCCTGCCTGGTCCGTCTGATCGTCGGGCAGCAGATCTCGTCGGCGGCGCTGAGGACGGTCTGGGGGCGGCTGACGGCCAGGCTGGGCCGGGTCGATCCCGGGACGGTCGGCTCGGCCGCCCTGGAGGAGGTCCGATCCTGCGGCATGACCAATAAAAAGGCGTCCCGCATCAAGGACCTGGCGGACAAGGTCGGCTCCGGGGCCTTCGACCTGGACGCCCTGGCCGGCCTGACGGACGGGGAGGTCATCGGGAGTCTGACGACCCTGGGCGGCGTGGGCAGGTGGACCGCCGAGATGGTTTTGATTTTCTGTCTGCGAAGGCCCGACGTCGTCAGTTTCGGGGACCTGGCCATCCTGCGGGGCATGCGTCAGGTCTACGGCCTCGGGTCGATTGACCGCGGGCTGTTCGACGAGCGGGCCCGCGCCTACTCGCCCCACGGGACGGTGGCCAGCCTGTACCTCTGGGCCGCGGCGGGGGAGAGGCCCCCGGCGGTCCGGGGAGTCCGACGGTCCGGGCGGCCGGCGGTGACGACGCCCAAATAAAAACCCGAGGGCGATAAGTTATAGTTTCCAGCTCATAAATTATAGGCTTCAGACAATAAATTTCCCCGTCCGTCTTCTCCCCCCGACGGCGGCCCCGGGGCGGGGGCGGCCTCATGACCTCCGTCGTCAGGCCCGGCCGGGTTTGATCGGAGGGGCCTGCCCGGGGTCGGGCCCGGCCAGGACGGCCGGGAGCGGCGGCGGGGCGGCGGGCCCGGCCTCGGACATGTCGAGCTCCGGCTCCACCAGCACTATGGGCGGCGGGACGGCCTCCCCGGCGGGGACGGCCTCCGCGGAGGGCCCGGCCGAGCCTCTTTTGATGAGGAGCTTGAGGAGAAAGAGGCCCGGGAGCGTCAAGGCGGCCCCCAGCATAAAAAACCCCGGCCAGCCCAATTGCCCCACCAGCCAGCCGGAGGGGCTGGAGAGCAGGCTGCGGGGCAGGGCCATCAGGCTGGTCAGCAGGGCGAACTGGGTGGCCGTGTAGCTGACGTTGGTCTTGGAGGCCAGGAAGGCCACGAAGACCGTGGAGCCCGCCCCCACCACCAGGTGGTCCAGGCTGATGATCAGGGCCAGCCAGACGTCGTCGGGGGGCAGCAGCCACAGGGCGGTCAGGCAGGCGTTGTTGGCCAGCTGCAGCCAGCCGAAGAACCACAGGCAGGGGACCAGGCCCCTCTTTTTGACCATCAGGCCGGCCATGGAGACGCCGGCCAGGGTGCCCGCCAGCCCGAAGGCCTTGACGATGAGCCCGATCTGCGTCTTCGAGTAGCCGGCGGCCATGAAGAAAGTCGTGTTGAGGCTGCCCACCAGCTGCTCGCCCAGCTTGTAGAACAAAATGAAGGCCAGGACCAGCCAGGGGTCGGGCTTGGAGAAGAAGTCCCGAAGAGGCCCGACGACGCTTTCCTGCAAAGTTTTCGGGGAGCCCCCGGGGACCGCGGGCTCGGGGCTGAAGAGAAGCGTCAGCGGCCCCACCAGCACCAGCATGGCCGTGATCTTGAAGGCCGCGGCCCAGCCCAGCTGGTCGGCCAGCACCAGCCCGCCCCCGGCCACCGCCACCATGCCCAGCCGGTATCCCCAGATGTAGGCCGCCGTCCCGGCCGTCAGCTCCTCGTAGAGGAAGTCCTCCCGGCGGTAGGCGTCCACGGCCACGTCCTGGGTGGCCGACCAGAAGCAGACGGAGACGGCCAGGACCGCCGCCCGGGCGATGTCGGTCGGGTCGGTTAGAGACAGGCCCAGCAGCGAGCAGACGACGCCCGCCTGGCTGATCAGAAGCCAGCTCTGGCGCCTGCGGCCGAAGGGGGCGATCCAGTCGAGCCAGGGCGCCCAGAGGAACTTCAGGCTGTAGGGGAGGCTGACCAGGGTCAGAAGGCCTATGGTCGTCAGGTCGACGCCCCCGTCCTTGAACCAGGCCTGCAGGAGCGTCACCACCACCACCAGGGGCACCCCCGAGGCGAAGCCCATCAGCAGGCTGGTGGCCATGGGTCTCAGCCGCGCCCCGGCTAGTTTTCTAGGGAGTCTTCCTTCAGCCATAGCTCCGCAACTATCAGCCAGGCGCCGCCCCGCCCCCTCTCCATGATGAGGGTTCTCAGGCCGGCGTCGTGGCGTATTTTCGAGTCGTACTTAAGGTTGAAGACGGCCCAGGCGCGGTCGTGGTCCCTGGGGTCGAGCATGACCAAGGGGTCGGAGATGGCCAGCCGGACGTCGCCCGCGGCAGCCGTCTCCTGCTCCAGGGCCTGCCAGAAGTTGCGGCGGGTGATGGCGAGGGGCCTGCGCCCCGGCTCGTAGAAGGAGAAGGTCTCGGCGTAGAGCTCGGCCATGCCCCCCGCCTTCTTTTCGATCTGCGCCCGGGTCCACTTGTCGACCAGCTCCGAGAGGGCCGCCCTGGCCGTCCCGGGCACGCCCCTGACCAGGTCGTCGCCCGAGGCCACCATCAGGGGCAGGACGTCCTGGGGCAGCATGGGGGCCACCTGGCGCCAGAGGGACTCGCCCGCCTCCCGGGGGACGTCGTCGGACGGCGGGTATTGGAAGACGACGGGGGCGCGGCCCCTGGGCCTGCCCACCAGATACAGGCCCGGGCCTTTGAAGTCCGGCGCGGCGATCTCGGCCTTGAGCCCGGGCCCGGCCAGCCCCCCCTGCCAGAGCCTGGCCATCTGCTGGCCGAGCTCCACGATCAGCGCCTGGGAGCTCTGGGGCAGCCTGACCAGGGCCGGGGGCGGGTAGGGGAGCCCCAGGGACGTCCCGCCCGGCGAGGGGTCGGCCGCCGGGGTCAGGTCCGGGCCCTGGACCTCGGGCTCCTCCTCCCCGGCCGCCGCCTCCGAGGCCCCGGGGTCGTCCCCGGGGGGGGCGGGCCAGAGCAGGAAGACGAAGGCCGCCGCCACCAGGACGGCGGCCGTCAGAAAGATCCAGGAGCGCCCCCCGGCGGCGTGGTGCTCCCTGCCGGAGCCGGCCGCGGACTTGGCGGCCCGGTCGTCCACGGTCAGGGGGTTGTCCAGGCTGGCCTTGGCCTGGACCACCAGCCCGGGGGTGACCAGCGGCTTGCCGGCGGCCCAGGCGGCCATCAGGGCCTTGTCGGCCAGGGCGTCGATTTTCGGGGGCAGCCCTTTGGTGTAGGTGTGGACGGCGGTGTAGGCCTCGGCGGCGAAGATCTCCCTTCTGGCCCCGGCCGCCCGGAGCCTGAAGCGCAGGTACTCCACGGTCTGCCCGGCCGAGAGCGGGGGCGTCTCCATGACCGTCGTCCCCGGCCCCTGCAGGGCGGCGTCCCAGCCGTCGGCGGGCCCGGCCAGCAGAAGGCAGACGCGTCCCCGCCAGCCGGGCCCCAGGGAGGTCAGCGCCACCAGGTCGGCCAGGGTCTCGGGGCCCAGATTCTGGGCGTCGTCCACGGCCAGCGCCAGCCCGCGCCCCCCGGCCACCAGCTCGTCGGCGGCGTTCTGGAAGAAGCCGATCAGGGCCTCCTCTTTGGCCGACGGGTGGCACTTGAAGCCCAGCCCCAGAAAGTTGAGGGCCTCCCGCAGGATGTCGGCCAGCCCGACGCCGGGGCTCAGGACGGGGGCGATGCTCGCCGAGTCCCTGACCGCCTGGGGGAGCCTTTTCAAGAACGTGCTTTTCCCGGTCCCGGGGGCGCCTTTGAGGATCAGGACCCCGGGCAGGGAGGGGCCGGAGAGCAGGTCCGCCAGCTTGGAGAAAACCTCGCCCCGGTAGAAGAACTTTCCCTCCAGGGTGGATTTAAAGGGGCGGTCGCCCAGCTGAAAAAAATCTTCATAATCCATAGGGCCGGGGTCCGGGGGGCGGGTGGGGTGGCTCGCGAGTCTTGGAATGGCGTCCGGGGAGCCCTCGCCGCCGGCCGCGGGGCTTTCGGCGGGGGGCTTTTTTGGCGACGGGCTTTCTTCCCGAGCTTTTGACGGCGGGCTTTTGACCCGGGCGTCGCAAAGTCCGGAGTCGTCCGGCTCGGTTGCGCGTTAATTTTTCATCCTACCATATTTTCGCCGTCCCCGCCAGGACCGAATTTTCGGCTTTTTCGGCCGCCGGCGGGGGGCGGGGCGGCAGGCGGCCCGTTCGCGGCCGGCCGGCGAGTCGGATAAACAGCGGGGCCGGGCCTGTAATCAGACGCCGGCGAGCGTCGCAAGAACGAAGATTAGTTGGCCAGAACCGTCGGGAGTCGTCGTCATGCCGTCAAAAAACGACGTCCCGGCCGTCCGCCCGAAAAAGGCGGCGCCGGTTCGCGACCCCCGCGAGGAGGCGTTTGCGGCGGCCGTCGGCGGCCGGGCCAAGCGGGCGGCCCGGGGCGCGCTCCCGCATGCCGCGGAGCCCGCCCCGCCCGGGACGTCCCGGAAGTCTTCCGCGACGAGCCGGCCAGCCTGGAAATATCCAAAAACGCCGCTTTGACGCGGTTGGAGGCGTCCCGCGGCCGGCCGCCCGGGCCGGACGTCTCGAAAAACGCCTCCCTGATTTCTCTTAAAGTCCCCCGCCGCGGTCTGAAAGAACTCGGTCTCTCGGGCGACCCCGTTCCCGGCGACCTGCAAATTTCGGACGGCGGGCTCCGGAAGCCGGACGTCTCCAATTCCGCGGACCGTCCTGACATGCTTCGGATTCGACGGTTCGTCCTCCAATTTAGCGCGCGGGCCTCCGCGCCGCCGCCGCCGCCGCCGGCGCGTTTTCATCCGCATATTCTGTCCCGTCCGGCCATGTCAGTTCAAGCGGCCGCTCCCGCGTCAAGGCTCGCCCTTTGTTTGCGAAAAGAATTCGCGGCGGCCGCGCTTCCGTTTTCGACAGCCCGACGGGTTGGCTGTTCTTCTCAAACCGCGGGGATTCAAAGTCAAGGACGAAACTGCCGGCCTCGGCTTTCCCGCCGCCATACGTTCGGCGCCTTAAAAGCGCGTCAACTCCCGCCCCAGACACGGCGGGAGAAAAAGGCCTCGCGACATAATCGTCGGCGCCTCATTTGAGGCCCGCGGCCGTGTCAGGCTCAGCGTCGTCGGCTGTGAGCGTAAGGACGGGCGCGGGGCCGGCCGGCCGAACGGAGTTCCGCGCGGAAGTCAAGCCCGGAACCGTCGGGCAGATTTATGTCCGGCATGAACAAATCCGGCGGGCCGTCCCGCGGCGCCGCCTTTGCCCCGCCGACAGCATGACAAGGATCGAATTGCCGATCGTCGGCGGCGGGCGTCAGTTTAATCCCGTCGCGCGGCGCGGCGTCGTCTTCGAGCGTTAAAATGGCCGGGCCGCCCCCTGCCTTATCCGCGGCGTTCAGACGGCCGCCCGCCGCCCCTTTTTTCCCGCTCCCTCGCGGCGCGGAAGCCCCGCCGCCCGCCATTCTTTAAGCCCGCGGGAAACCGCGCTTGGCGGTTTGCCCGCGGGTTCGGACGGCGCCGGAATCGTCGCGGCCGGGTTCTCCTTGACCGCGTCGGGCGTCGTTCGCGTCTTTTCGTTTATCCTGCCAATTATCTTGTCATTTGACGGGACAAACGCCCGCTCAAACGGGAACGTCGCCGCGGTGAAACCCGGCGCGAGCTCAAAAATCGGGCGGTCGCAGGCTTTGAGGATGCGGCTCGTTACCGACCCTGTCTGCCCCGCGAGATCCGTGTCGCGGAACGCGCGCGTAAGCTCGCGGTTTCGCGGCATTGGGCGGCATTTGAAAAAATCCGCCCCGCCGAGTCCTTCCGCCGGGCCGCCGCGGGACGCGACGGCGACTCTGTCGGTGAAAATCTCGACAAGGGGGGCGCCTTTCGCGCGGTCATTGCGGACGACCGCGTTTGTCACGGCCTCGCGCGGCGCGATCGTGTTCGCGCGTTCTTTTTCAAGGCGGTTTTTCGCCGTGATCTTTGCGAATGCGCGGTTTTCGGAATCAAGGCGGTCAAGAATCCGTCGCGTCGCGGCGATCAGGCGACGGCCGCCGTGTTCCCGCGTTTCGAGCGGGTCGACTTTGTCCGCTCCCGCACACGCCGCGACTTTGACGGACGCGCCGTTTTCGTCGGCAGGCAGACACGCGGCGTGGTTAAACTCGCCGCCGCTCCGCCGCGGGTCGGGGCTTTTGACAAACCGCCCCGTCGGCTCAAGGTTCTTTTCCTCGTGGTAAATGCAAAGCCGCTTGAACGCGGGGGTTTGTCGCGGCGAGAGCATTGTTTGGGGCGAAATCTTCCGGCGCTTGGAGAGCGATTCCTCGACCAGTCGCCCGCTCGTAGGCCGCGACGAACTGCCGGCGCGAACGAAACAGCCCCGCTCCGACCTTCCGAATTGGCGGGCATAGCGCGGGCGCCGCTGTCCGCGGGACGCGATGACGCGATGACGCGATGACGCGATGACGCGGACAACGTCCCCGCCGTCGATTTTATCCTGGACGACGTCAAAAAGACCGGGCGTCCGCGGTCTGACGTCGTCGCGGATTCGACCGACGATTTTAAGC
>JAISET010000123.1 GCA_031264015.1 Deltaproteobacteria bacterium
CCTCACTGCTGCCTCCCGTAGGAGTCTGGGCCGTGTTCCAGTCCCAGTGTGGCTGATCATCCTCTCAGACCAGCTAGACATCGTAGACAATATGGTAGGCCATTACCCCACCATCAATCTAATGTCACGCAGGCCCATCCTCTAGCGGTAGCGTCCCGAAAGACTCGCCACCTTTTACCCCTTGGACCGAAGTCCTCGTGGTCATATTTGGTATTAGCACCCCTTTCGAAGCGTTATTCCAAACTTGAGGGTAGGTTACCCACGCGTTACTCACCCGTGCGCCACTGTCCAAGGGGCCGAAGCCCCTCTTATCGTTCGACTTGCATGTGTTAAGCACGCCGCCAGCGTTCATTCTGAGCCAGGATCAAACTCTCCGTGTAATAAAAACGGAAAATTATTTCCATTAAAGGAATCCATTAAGAGCCCTATTACGCTTGCACGTATGTTTCACTATCTAGTTTTCAAAGAGCGAGCCCGTTTTCGTTTTCGGCGAAAGGGGGGATCATGATGTTAAACGATCTTCAAAGGGTTGTCAAGTTCTTTTTAAAAACTTTTTTTCGCTCGGCTCGTATTCCTCGCCTGGCGCCCTTTTAGGACCTTTCCACCGCAACCCCTTTTTCCGGGTCACAAGCGAAACACTCTACAGTGTTTCGAAGTCGGTGTCAAGTCTTTTTCAAAACTTTTTTTGAACTTGTTTCGAAGTCCAAAGCCCGACTTTTCGCGACCCGAAAAACTCGAGTCACAAGCGAGACACTCTACCGCGTCTCGAAGTCGGTGTCAAGTCTTTTTCAAAACTTTTTTTGAACTTTTTTCGAAGTCCAAAACCCGACTTTTCGCGACCCGAAAAACTCGAGTCGCAAGCGAGACACTCTATCGCGTCTCCAAGTCGGTGTCAAGCTTTTTTCAAAACTTTTTTTGAACCTTTTTCAAAGTCCAAAAGACCGACTTGCGCGGCCCGATAAAACCGAGCCGCAAGCGAGACACTCTACAGCGTCTCCGAGCCGGCGTCAAGTTTTTTTTCAAAACTTGTTTTAAGCGGACAATCGTCAGCTCAAAACCGACTCTCCCGAAACCCGCGGAAAACCGGGGTCACAAGCGAGACACTTTACAGCGTCTCGAGGCCGGCGTCAAGTCTTTTGCAAAACTTTTTTTGAACGTTCCGAGGAAGTCCAAAAACCGGCGGGCGCGACCCAGAAATTTGAGTCGCAGGCGTGACACTCTAGAGCGTCGCGCGGCCGTTGTCAAGTCTTTGTCGAAACTTTTTTCGTCGGGCTCTGAGGCCGTCCCCGGCGGTTGTTGTCGGACCCGGTAATTTCTTGGGTCGCATGGAAGGCGCTCGAAAGCGTTCCCAACCTCCGGCAAGTTCTTACGAGACTTGCCCGCCCGACTCTCGCGAACCGGGCCGGTCCGACGGGCCTAATAAAAGGCTTTGTCTGACCGCGGCTTTTCGCCGACCGGGTTGTCCCGAACAGCGAAAGCGCATACTACCCTCCCTGATATCTCATGTCAAGCGAAATTTAAACTTTTCATAAAAACTTTTTTTCTTGTGTGTATACCTATAGTTAAAAGGGACCTAGAGTCCCGTCAAGCCCTCGGGAGGCATTTTTTTCACCCCGCCGGACCCGGTCGGACGCCCTCGGATCGTCTAAGGACACCCCGCCGGACCCGGCCGGACCCCTCCCGTCTTGGCAGGACGCCCGGCCGGCCACCTCTATTATATAGGAACGCCCCTCCCATGACCGCCCGCCACGACCGACCCCTCTATTATAGAGGGGCGTAAAGGGGCGCTTGTCCTCCCGGGGCCGCCCCGGCCGGCCCCTCTATTATAAAGGATCGCCTCTTCCGGCTATAAAGGATCGCCTCTTCCGGCCGCCCCGGCCGACCTGGACGGCCCGTCTATAATAATAGGGGCGCCCGCCCGGGACGGCCCGGACGGGCCCATTCTCAGGCGGGCATCCTGGTTATTCTGGCGCCCAGGCTGTTGAGCTTCTGGTCCAGGCGGTCGTAGCCCCGGTCCAGGTGGTAGACCCGGTAGATGTCGCTGGTGCCCTCGGCGGCCAGGGCGGCCAGTAATAATGACGCGGAGGCCCGGAGGTCCGAGGCGGTCATGGGGGCGCCGGAGAGCCTCTCCGTCCCCTTGACGACCGCCGTCCTGCCCTCCAGGGTGATGTCGGCGCCCAGTCTTCTGAGCTCGGCCACGTGCATGAACCTGTTCTCGAAAATGGTCTCGGTGACGATGGAGGCCCCCCGGGCCCGGGTCATCAGGGCCAGAAACTGGGCCTGCATGTCCGTGGGGAAGCCGGGGTAGGGGCTGGTGGTGATGTTGACGGCGGCGATCAGGTCCGGGTCCGACTCCACGTGCAGGTCGCCGTTATGGGCCCGCAGAAGGACCCCCGCCTCGGTGAACTTGCCGAGGACCATGGCCATGTCGTTCAAACGGGCGCCCCTGACCACGGCGCTGCCCCCGGTCAGGGCCACCGCCGCGACCAGGGTGGCGGCCTCGATGCGGTCCGGCATGACCCGGTGGGTGGCCTCGCTGAGGGCGTCCACCCCGTCGACGACCAGCTCGTCGGACTCGACGCCCGTTATTTTCGCCCCCATGGCCAGAAGCGCCCTGGCCGTGTCGGTGACCTCGGGCTCCCGGGCGGCGTTCTGAATGACCGTGCGTCCTTTGGCCAGGGCCGCCGCCATCATGACGTTCTCGGTCCCGGTGACGGTGACCGACTCGAAGCGGATCTCGGCCCCGACCAGCCCCCCCTTGGGCGCTCTGGCCACGATGTCCCCGCCCGAGAGGTCGAACTCGGCCCCCATGTTGGAGAGGGCTTTCAAATGCAGGTCAATTGGTCTCACCCCGATGGCGCACCCGCCCGGCAGCGACACCCGGGCCCGGCCGTGGCGAGCCAGCAAAGGCCCCAGGACCAGGGCCGAGGCCCTCATGGTCTTGACCAGGTCGTGCGGGGCCTCGGGCCTGTCGATGCCCGACATGGAGAGGACCGCCTCCTCCCTGTGTCCCCCCGCCCCGTCGTCGGGATAGAGGTCGGCGGAGCCGCCCATGTGCCTGAGCAGCCTGCCCATGGTCCGCAGGTCGCCCAGGCGGGGGATGTTGGTCAGGGTGAGGGGCCCGGAGGCCAGTATCGAGGCGGCCATCAGAGGCAGGGCGGCGTTCTTGGCCCCGCTGACGGACACCGAGCCCGAGAGCGGACGCCCGCCCTCGACCTGTAGCTTGTCCATATTTAATTGTCTCCGCGAGAGAAAAAAGAAGCAAAAGGGCGGCGGGTCGACCCCGCGCTGACGGCGGCCGGTCAGACCAACGCCTGACGGCGACGGGACCGCGCCGAACGGCGGCGGACCGGTCCCGGAAGAATTTAAACTGGCGGCCTGCCCGTCCGAACGAACAAACAGTCAGAACAAGCCGTCCTAACCATCCGGACGATCCGGACGACCCGAACGATCCTAACGATCCGAACCATCCGGACGATCCGGACGACGGGCCCGACCGCAATGTCAAGGCCTAAAACCGACAACCGACAATCGACAATCGACATCCGACAACAGACAACAGGTGACCGGAGCGATAAAATATTGACGATCGGCCGCGACCCCGCGAACGTCGGCCAAAGCGGCGGTCAAAGCGGCGGTCAAAGCGGCGTCAAAACGGTCGCGAGCCCGCCGGCCCCCGGGAGAGCGTCCGCCCGGGCAAGCGTCCTCCCCGGGGCCGGCCCGGGAAAACCGACGCCTCTCAGGCGAACTCCTGGCAGGGGTCTCCCTGGGGCTCGGCCCGGGCGGCGTCGGGGGCCTCGGCCCCGGGGTCGGGCTCGGGCGGCTCCAGGGCGGCCTCCTCGTCCTCGGGGCGGGCGTACTCCAGGAAGGCGTAGGCGGAGTGGTTGTGGATGGACTCGAAGTTCTCGGCGGCGATGGAGAACCAGGTGTAGTTGGGGTCGGCCATGAGCTTGACGGCCACCTCCCTGACCACGTCCTCCACGAACCTGGGGTTGTTGTAGGCCGTCTCCGTGACCATCTTCTCGTCGGCGCGTTTTAGAAGCGAGAAGACCTCGCTCGAGGCGGAGGTCTCCACCAGGCGGATCAGGTCCTCCAGCCAGAAGAAACGCTTGTACTTGACCTTGACGTCGACCTCGCCCCTCTGGTTGTGGGCCCCGTAGAGGCTGATCTCCTTGGAGCAGGGGCACAGGGTGGTCACGGGGACGCTGACGGTGACCCGGATCTCGGTCTCCTCGTCGGTGGCCCGGCCGGAGAGGACGCAGCCGTACTCCATCAGGCCCACGGCCCTGGTCACCGGGGCGGTCTTCTCCATGAAGAAGGGGAAGCTCAGCTCCAGGTGGGCGGCGGCGGCGTTGAGGCGTTCGCGCATGGCGTTTAGGATGCTGGGCAGGGTGTTGCTGGAGATGCTGTGCCGGTACTGGGAGAGGATCTCGATGAATCTGGACATGTGGGTGCCCTTGTGGTGGTGGGGCAGCTCCACGTACATGTTGACCGAGGCCACCGTCCTCTGCGAGCCCGTGGCCCTGTCCTTGACGCTGATGGGATAGCGGATGTTTTTCACCCCGACCTGGTCGATCTTGATGCGCCGACTGTCGGACTGGTTCTGCACGTCGATCATCTGCTCCGGCCCGGAAACCCCTCCCCGCGCCCACTGGCCAGCCCCGGAACCCGCCGGGGAGGAAGCGCCCCCGACCGGGCCGCCCCGGTTCGCGGAAGAAAAAACATCGCTCATTTTGCAAGACTCCGTGCGCCCCCGCCCTACCTCGCGGGGCTGTCTGGTGATACGAACAAAGAGAAGAGACAAAAGAACAAAAACCCGGCCCGTCGGCGGCCGGACGAGACCGGCGGCCGGCCCGCCCGTCCGGGAGCCTCCCCGACTCCCTCCGGAGCGTCTTTTTTACCACCGCGGCGGAAAAAAAACCAACGCCCGCGGACAAGCGCCGGCCGGACCGCGACACGCGGCCCCCCCCGCGCCGCCCGCCCGGGAGCCGCCCCCGCCCGGGCCTGCCTGCCGGGCCTCTCGGGGGCGTGTCGAACGGAAGATGAGAACAAGCAAAAACACGCGCCTGGAAATAATTAAGGGTATTTTACTTTTTACCATGACTTATGACAAGGGAGGGAGGCCGTTTTTAGCGGGCCGGGCTTGTCCAGGCCCAAGGACGACTGCCCGGTGTCGCGCCCCTGTTTCTAGACATATTTTATGGTCCTAAAAACAGCCAAAATCATATTTTTCGACCGTCCTCGCCGCCAGCCCGGCCGGGACGCCGCCCCCCTCCCCTCCCCTCCCCTCCTCTCCCCGGTCCCTCAAATCCAACGCTTTGGCCGCAATGACGACTCCCAAACGCTTGACGATGATGATTCCCTATGATACGCTTACAAGAAATGAGACATCTCACAAAGTCGCCTAAGGACATTAAACAGAAAAAATATCTGACAATATAGAAAAAGCGTCGTAGTTTTCAGCCAAAAGCTATAACTTTTTGTACCGGGACATACATAATTGCTTCTTTTGCGACCTTCGGTCGCTTTGAGCGTCATTGATTTCCAGCGGGGCAAAATTTTTCCAGCCCGGGCCGCCGGGACGCCGCCGACGTCTTGGGAAAATCGCCTTTTGTTTCCCGGACCCCCGGACGTTTTTCTGTTCCCGCTGTTCCCGCTGTCTCTTCCGTCGCGGATATTTTTCGGTCCGCGGGGCGTTTTTGCGGCGCCCGCGCTGTTTTCAGGCTTTGCCGACGCCTTTTTCAGACGGCGCCGGCGCTGTTTTCAGACTTTGCCGACGCCTTGCGGAGACTTTGCCGACGCCCCGAGACCCCCCACCACTCTTTCCAGCGAAAGAAGGCCCCGTCATGACCGAGAACAAGACAAACGAAAAAAAGAAGTTCCCCGTCCCCCTGGCCCTGGCGGTCGCGGCCGCCGTCCTGGCCGGCGTCTTCCTGCTTTCGGGCTCCGGGGAGAAGTCCTCCTCGGAGAGCGTCCCCGGGGCCGGGGCGCCCGCGCCCTCCGAATCCGCAACCGCGACCGCCGGCTCCGTCCCCGACGCGGCGGAACCGGCGGGGGCCGGCCCTGAGTCCGGGGGGGCCGCGGGCCGGGCGGCGGGCTCGGGCCCGGGCGGCACGGGATCGGCGCCGGCTCCGGCGGACGGCGGCGACACCTTCGACTTCCACATCGGGCTGATGACCTCCTCGGACCACCAGGGGGCCGACGTCCTGGGGGCGGTCAGGGAGCTGGTGGCCAAGTACGGGGACGCGGCGAGCGGGGGGAAGATCCGCCACGTCACCCACCCGGACAACTTCCTGGCCAACCTCGACGAGACCATGGCCAGGATCGAGGGGCTGGCCGACGACCCCAAGGTCAGGGTCATCGTGGTGGCCGAGGGCATCCCGGGCACGGCGGAGGCCTTCAGGAACATCAGAAAAAAACGCCCGGAGATATTTTTGCTGGTCAGCGAGTCCCACGAGGACGCCGACCTCATCTCCTCGGTGGCCGACATGGTGGTCAACGCCGACTTCGTCTCCAGAGGGTTTCTGATCCCCTACGCCGCCAACCATCTCGGGGCCAGGACCTTCGTCCACGTCTCTTTTCCCCGGCACATGATCGACGAGTCCCTGAGCCGCCAGCGGGCCATCATGGAGATGGCCAGCCGGGACCTGGGCCTCAAGTTCGTGCACGAGAACGCCCCGGACCCCACCGGGGAGGCCGGGGTGGAGGGGGCCAAGGAGTACATCCGGCGCAACGTCCCCCTCTGGCTCGAAAAATACGGCCCCGACACGGCCTTCTTCACCACCAACAACGCCCACACGGCCCCGATGATCGAGCAGGTGGTCAAATATGGCGGCTACTTCGTCGAGGCGGACGAGGCGTCGCCTCTGATGGGCTACCCGGAGGCCCTGGGCCTGGACCTCGCGGACACCGACGGCGACTGGTCGGAGATCATCAAGATCATCGAGAAAGAGATCGCGGCCCGCGGGGCCGAGGGGCGGCTGGGCACCTGGACCTCGTCGGTGGGCCGCAGCCATTCCCTGGCCCTGACGGAATTCGGCATCTTATTGGCCCGGGGCCTGACCACCCCCACCAACACGGAGAAGCTCCTCTCGATCTACGACTCGCTCACCCCCGGGGTCAAGTGGAACGGCAACTTCCTGGTGGACACGAATTTGAACCTGCTGGAAAACGTCTTTTTGATCTACCAGGACACCTACATTTTCGGCAGGGGCTATCTGGGGACCGGCTCGATGCGCATCCTCCCCAAGTATCTGACCGCCAGGATCGACTCCGGCCAGCAGCCCCCGCCCTCGGACTTCCATCTGGCCATCGTCACCGGGGACGTCTCCCAGGGGGCCGAGGACGTCGTCGGGGCCTGGGAGATGATCAAGCGCTACGGCTCGGTGGAGAGCGGGGGCCTGATCCGCCACGTGGTCTACCCCGACGAGTACCTGGACGACGAGAAGGCCGCCGCCGACCTGATCGCCTCCCTGACCGACGACCCCCTTTTGAAGGTGGTCGTGGTCAACCAGGCCCTCGCCGGCACGGCCGAGGGATTTCGGCGCGTCAAAGAGGCCAGGCCCGACGTCATCTGCCTCGCCGGGGAGCCCCACGAGTCCGCGGAGATCATCACCCAGACGGCCGACCTGGTGGTGGCCGCTGACTTCATCTCCAGGGGGTATCTGCTCCCCTACTCGGCCCGGGAGCTGGGGGCCGAGACTTTCGTCCACATCTCTTTCAAGCGCCACCTGGGCTACGACAGCCTGCGCCAGCGCCTGAACATCATGCGGCAGGCCTGCCTCGACCTGGGCCTGGACTTCGCCCAGGAGGAGGCACCCGACCCGGTGGGCGAGGCGGGCCCCGACGGCGCCCGGCGGCACATCACCGAGACCTACCCGCGGTGGCTGGAAAAGTACGGCCCCGAGACGGCCTTCTTCGCCACCAACGACGCCCACACGGAGCCCCTCATCAGGCAGCTCCTCGCCCACGGCGGCTACTTCATCGAGGCGGACATCCCCTCGCCTCTTTTGGGCTACCCGGCGGCCCTCAATCTGGACCTCCAGCCCCATCTGGGGCAGTGGGAGACCATCTTAAAAATAGTCGAAAAGGCCGTGGTCGACTCCGGGGGCTCGGGACGCCTGGGCACCTGGGCCTACCCCCTGGGCTTCACCCAGACGGCGGGTCTTTTGGAGTTCGGGAAGCTCCTGGCCGAGGACCAGACCAGCCTCTCGGACATCCAGGTCCTTTTGCAATGCCTGGGCATCTTCTCGCCGGGCGCCCGCTGGAACGGCAGCTTTTTAAACGACCCGGTCAGCGGCAAGCCCCTTAGGAACTATCTTTTGGTCTACCAGGACACCTACGTTTTCGGGCTCGGCTACCTCGGGACCACCCAGGTGGAGATACCCGACAAGTATTACGCCATCACCCCCGACTGAGAGCCGGGCACCCCGGCGGGCGGCCGCAAACCGCCGTTGGGGCGGCCTGACGGGCAAAGACCGCTAAAAGGACGGCCGGCCTCATGACCCGGCCGGACGGGCAAAGACCGCTAAAAAGACGGCCGGCCTCATGACCCGGCCTTCCTCATAACCCGGTCGGCCTCGGGAAAACGGACGCCTCCCTGGAGCCGGGCGACTGACGACTGGTGGAATGGGGGCGGCGCGGCTAAAAAGGACGAATATTCGCTTAAGATGATGGCTTTTTCAGTTGACAAGAGCTATAATTAACCATCTTTAGTCCAGCGGCTTGTCGCTTGCCGTCGGCAACCGGCGACCGGCGACCGGCACCCGACACCCGGCACCCGGCACCCGGCACCCGGCCGCGGGCCGCGGGCCGCGGGCCGCGGGCCGCGGGCCGCGGGCCGCGGCGGTCCTTTTTCAGCTCCGACTGGGACGTCAGCGTCCGGGCGGGTTGTTGTCGTTTTCGTCCCTGTTTTTACTCCCGTTTTCGTTTTCGTCCCTGTTTTTGCTCCCGTTTTTGTTTTCGTCCCTGTCTTTGTTTTCGTTTTCGTCCCTTTTTTTGTTTTCGTTTTCTTGCGCCAACGCCCGCTCGCCCTTGTGTGCCGACCATGAAGTACCTGCGCATCCTCAGAACCAACATCAGCCTGATCCTTTTGGTGGTCATCGCCTTTCTGATCATGAGCATGTCGAGCTACCTCTACGTGAGCTCCCTGGTCAAGAGGCAGATCGACCTGTACAGCCGGGCGGAGGTGACGGTCTATAAGAACTCTTTAAGAAGCCTGATCCAGGCCAACGAGGACGCCCTGCTGCACGCGGCCAGGTTTATGTCGCTGGCCTTGGACCGGCAGGCGACCACCCAGGAGCAGCTGGGGCTGCTCAAGGAGCTGACGGCCCTCTACTCGGGGCAGCCGGACATCAAAAACGTCTTCATGTCGGTCTACGCCTACATAGACGGGAACTTTATCGACGGGTCGGGGCTGATCCCGGGGTCGTTGTTCAACATGAAGACGGCCGCCTGGCTGCGGGGGGCCCTGCTGACGAAGGACATCTACCACTCGGAGCCCTATCTGGACTCCCGGACGGGCAGGTCGGTGGCGGCCTTGTCCATGGTCGTCTACGACAGCCGGGGCGAGAGCCGGGGGGTCATGGGCGTCGACTATCTGCTGGAGCCCATCGTCTCGGAGGTCAGCAACTTTAAGATCGCCGACTCGGGCTTCGGCCTGCTGGCCGACAACACCATGCGGATGCTGGCCTATCCGGACAAGCGCTACGTCAACGAGGAGCTGGGCCGGATCCCCGGGCTGCGGAACATCGACACCGAGCTGGCGGGGCTTGACCGGGGGGACGTTCTGACCCGCAGGTTCAAGCTGGACTCGGGGGAGCACATCGGGTTTTTCAGCAAGCTCGAGAACGGCTGGTATCTCGGCAACATCGCCCCCCTGTCGTTTTATTATTCGGAGGTCTTCGCCCTCCTGCCGGTGATCGTCGCCCTGAGTTTGGTGCTGGCCGCGGTTTTGAGCGTGGTTTTGATCAGACTCTCGCTCGCCAAGACCAGGTCGGAGGAGGAGAGCCGCTCGAAGTCGTCCTTTCTGGCCCGCATGAGCCACGAGATCCGCACCCCCATGAACGCCATCATCGGCCTCTCGGAGCTCGCCCACCGGGAGTACGGGGGCCCGGAGGGCCTGGAGTACCTCAAGGAAATCCGCAAGGCGGCCTCGAACTTGTTAAGCCTGGTCAACGACATCCTGGACTTTTCCAAGATAGAGTCCGGGAAGCTGCGCCTCAACCCCGGGCAGTATACGACGGAGAGCCTGCTGGCGGGGGTGCTGGCCGTGACCAGGGTCAGGCTCATGAACCGGAACCTCTCTTTCGAGACCAGTTTCGACCCGAAGATTCCCAGAGTTTTAATAGGGGACGACCGCAGCGTCGGGCAGATACTCCTGAACCTGCTCTCCAACGCCATCAAGTACACCCCCCGGGGGTATATAAAATTTTCGGCCTCCTCGACGCCTCTCACCGAGCAGAGCGTCAGGCTGGCCTTCACGGTGGAGGACTCGGGGGTGGGGCTCAGGAGGGAGGATTTTCCCGGCCTCTTCTCGGACTTCGTGCGCCTGGCCGACGGCCGGCTCAAATACACCGAGGGGACGGGCCTGGGGCTCTCCATCGCCCGCGGCATGTGCCGCATGATGGACGGCGACATCACCGTGGAGAGCGAGCCGGACAAGGGGTCGAAATTCACGGCCACGGTGGTCCAGGTGGTCGCCGACCCCCGGCCCTTCGAGCAGATCTCGGAAAAGGCCTTCGCCCTGAAGACCCCCGAGAAGATCGTCCACTTCCAGGCCCCCAGGGTCAAGGTCCTGCTGGTCGACGACATCAGCACCAACATTTTGGTGGCCGCGGGGCTCATGCAGCCCTACAACTTCGACCTCAGCACCTGCCTCTCCGGCGAGGAGGCCGTCGAGAAGGCCCGCTCCACCCAGTTCGACATCCTCTTCATCGACCAGATGATGCCGGGGCTCGACGGGGTCGAGACCCTCAGAGCCATCCGCTCCCTCAACGACGGCTACAAGCTGGCCGCGGCCGTCGCCTTCACCGCCAACGCCGTCTCCGGGGCCAGGGAGTCCCTCCTCGCCGACGGCTTCGACGACTACGTCTCCAAGCCCATCGAGAGCGACAAGCTGGCCGCCCTGCTCGACAAATTGGTCCCCGCCGACAAGCGGGTGCCCCCGCCCCTCGCCGCCCCCTTTCCCGGCCCGAACGCCCCCCCGGGCGACATCTCCCTCGGGGCCTCCCGCGCCGGCGCTTTTGACGACCCGGCCGGCGCGCGTCCGCCAGGAGTCCCGCGGGCCGGGGGCGGAACCGACGCCGTCCAGCCGCCCGAGCTGGACGTAGAGACCGGCAGACGGCGCTGCGGCGGGGACCCCGAGAAGTACCGCCAGATCCTGGGGGTGTTTTTGAAGGACTCGGCCGCCCTGGCCGGGGGCGTCGTCCCGCCGAGGAAGGAATTTATGTCCCGGGACCTCAAAAACCTGGCGGTCAAGTTCCACGCCCTGAAAAGCGCCGCCGCCTCCGTGGGGGCGGCCGGGATCGCCAAACGGGCCTCGGAGTTCGAGCGTCTGGCCGGGGCGGGCCTGGGGGAGGCCTTCGGGACCGAGGCGCTGGCGGGGTTCCAGGACTCCTTAAAAAGCCTCCGGCGGACCGTCAGGGCGCACATGCGGGAGGTCGACCGGGCCCGGGAGGCCTCCCCGGCCGCCGGCGGCAACGGGGGCGGGCCGGAAGACGGCTTGTTCGGCGAGGCCGGGGCCGCGCCCATCATCCCCTCCCCCTACGGCGGCAGGCTGAAAAACGATCAGACCCAGGCCCTCCTGCGGCAGTTGAGGGAGGCCCTGCGCGGCACCAACGTCAGCCTCGCCGACAAGACCCTCGACAAGCTCATCCCCGGGGCCGGCCCGGACCTCAGGCCGGTTTTGGAGGAGGCCTCCGAGCTGATCCTCGTCTCGGAGTTCGAGGCGGCCCTCGACCTGCTCGACCGCCTGAACTCCGGCCCCCCGGGCGCCTGACCCCCGCGTCCCCGCCCCCCGGACACCCGCCCCAGCCCCCGACGACGGCGGCCCCAAGCTCTCCCGGTCGGTATAAAAATTATTTCGCATTAGTGGATTCGGCATGTTGCCCCCCAAAAACCCCTTTGTTATAATCGGGCGTCTCCGGCCGCGACCCGCCCGCCGGGCGCCAAAAATTCGTCCCCGGGGCGGCCTGTTCGTAAGCGTTCACGGGGGCGGCCCGTGAGGTTCCGGGGCCCGCTTTAATCGTCGGCCCAATCCGTCGTCAGGCCCAAGCGACAGGGTCCGGCTTCAAATAATCAGCATACGGCATGCCAAGCACCGCCAGCCGTCATAGGCCAGGCGCCTATTCGGCATGTCTTTGGTTTGCAGGAGGAATGAAAAGCTGAATGAGCAGGCAAAGAAATCCAAGGAAGCGGAGTCTGAAGCCACTACCACAGACAAAAAGCCAACCATTAACACGAAAGAATCACGTCTGCGAAGAGTCACTCGTTTTAAAACACACTCAGACACTTTTATCAAAAAACTTGAGAAACTACAAAAATCTAAACTGGAAGTCTCTGACTTGAAAACGACTGAATCTGATTTGAATAGAGTATTAGGTTTAATTAACGAGTTGCTCTCAAAAATCAATTCCAGATAGAATATCAAGCGATAATTATTTCTCTATGAGTCTGTACATCCAAGTACCTTTCAATCATACTTCTTAGGTCTTGGTTCCGATACTCAAATGACAGGAAAAAGTTGATAAATTTCGGCACTTGATGTATGCTACACAGTAAGGAATTGATTCCATCGAAACTTGAAAAGGTGCATTGGCATGATAAATGCAAAAATACCTAATAATGACCAAATCACTATCCCAGTTGAAATCCAAAAAAACGGCTCATAATGTTGGCCGCCCCCCCTTGCCTCGACAGATGAAATGCTTAATTCTGCTATTTCATAGAAACGGCTCATAATGTTGGCCGCCCCCCTTGCCTCGACAGATGAAATGCTTAATTCTGCTATTTCATAGAAAAATTAAGGGTCAAGGAT
>JAISET010000134.1 GCA_031264015.1 Deltaproteobacteria bacterium
CACGCGTTTTTGGACAACTGTCCTAATCGAACTCTCTATGGCTCCACCACATAGTTAGCTGCAAGAAGAACGACATATCAGCGTATGAGTCGATTAAAATGCTCGTCCAAGGTCAAACGCCAGAGTTTATCAAGGCCGGATTATCTTCGGATGTCCGGTAAGCCGCCTAAACATCATGGATCTGCATCTGGACCTGGACCTGGACCTCGGCCTGGGACTGGACCTCGGCCTAGTTTAGGCTCATTGGGCTAATTGATCTGCCCGCGGCCTCCTTTCTGACCGTTAGTCCCTCCAAACTGGGGGGGGACCTGAATTGTTACGATTATTTGGTGTTAAAATGACAAAAGGCGTAAATTTTGTTTGGCGGCAGTTTTGTAGTCTAATATCTAATATGTGATTTTCAGTCCGTTGGTTCATGCTTCTATAGAAAACAGCACCATCTATTCAGCGATGGAATGGCAGCATGGTCGTGACAATAAGTTTTTTGTAGACTTTAACTACGAGTGACGTTTCTTCTTGGCTTGATGAACAGGGTTTACGTGTGGTGTTCAAATGAAAGACACATGGACGGATATCAAAAGAAGAGCAATGGAGTTTTCTCAACGCTGGAGGAATGCGCGAAGCGAAGTGGCAGAGAGCCAGCCTTTTGCGACTGCCCTTTTAAAGGTTTTTGGCGTGGAAGATCCATTGCTTGCTGGTCAATTTAAGTATAAAATTGTTAATTCTGATGACCATAGCAGATATGTTGATTATCTTTGGCCAAAAAAAATTGCCATCGAAATGAAATCCAGAGGTGAGAGTTTAGAAAATGCACTAATACAGTTGGAAAATTATATGAAATTGTTGCCTCCAGAATTAACTCCAAACTTGTGGCTTGTCAGCAATTTTGAATATATGCATGTGAAGCGTATTTCTAGCAATCAAAATGTTACGTTTCCAACCCTAGAACTCAGCAAAAAAGTCAAGTATTTTGCTGATATAACTAACTTTTCGACAGAGCGTGACTATGACTATCAAATAGAAGCCAATGTTAAAGCCGCAGAAAAAATGGCTAAATTGCATGATTCACTTGAGTCACTGGGCTATGTCGGACATGAACTTGAAATCTATCTTGTTAGACTGTTGTTTTGTTTATTCGCCGATAGCACAGACATTTTTCGTGATCATGCTTTTTTAGAATACGTCGAGGCGTCAAAAAAAGACGGGAGCGATCTGTCTAGCAGGCTGGGGGTTTTATTTGAAATTTTAAATATGCCTGGCGAAGTTAGATCTAGTCGTCCTCATCTGAGTCCAGAATTAAAGAAATTTCAATATATCGGCGGATCTCTTTTTTCGGAGCTCCTTCACACGCCGGACTTTGACGCACCGACGTATAAGACGCTACTTGATTGTTGCGCCAATTTTGATTGGAGTTCGATAAGTCCTGCTGTCTTTGGTTCAATGTTTCAAGGAATTATGGATAAAAATAATAGAAGACTTTTGGGTGCGCATTACACCAGCGAAGAAAATATCCTGAAACTACTAAAACCATTATTTTTGGATAAATTATGGTCTGAATTTGAAAAACTTAAAGTAGGAACGAAGCAAAAGTTAGATGCATTTCATGTCAAACTTTCGAAGTTAAAATTTTTCGACCCTGCCTGTGGCTGTGGGAATTTTCTAATCGTTGCCTATCGCGAGATTCGCAAACTGGAGTCTGAAGTTCTAAAATACCAATTTGAAGGCGACGGAAAAGTAGTTGAACTTGAAAATTTTGTAAAAGTTAACGTTAATCAATTTTATGGCATAGAGTATTTAGAATTTCCAAGTCAAATTGCCAAAGTTGGCATGTGGCTTTGCGATCATCAAATGAACATTGCTCTTTCAGAGAGATTTAGTAGTTATTTTGTTCGCCTTCCTTTGAAAGATACGGCTAAAATCGTTCATGGCAACGCACTGAGAATGAGCTGGGATGAAATCATTTCAAATAAGGAAATAGACTACATCTTTGGCAATCCTCCATTTATTGGTTCTAAAATCAGGAGTGATGAACAAAAGGCCGATATGGAATATATTTTTAGCGGTGCTAAAGGATGGGGCAATCTTGACTACGTAGCGTCATGGTATAAAAAATCTTTCGATTATATTAAGGGAACTAAAATAAAATGTGCGTTTGTTTCTACAAACAGCATTGCTCAGGGGGAACAGCCAGCACTTTTATGGAAGCCGTTGATGGAAGATGGCGCGCATATAAACTTTGGTCTGCCGACGTTTAAATGGACCAACGAAGCAAAAGGTCAAGCAGCAGTCCATTGCGTGATCATTGGGTTCAGCAATGAGGCATCAGAATCAGAATTAAACCAATACTTGCTCAATGGCCCTGCCATTTTTGTTGAAAGTCGGAAGCGACCACTCTGCGATGTTCCTCAAATTGGAATTGGCTGCAAGCCAATCGATGGAGGGAACTATCTTTTTTACGAAGAGGAAAAAAATGATTTCATCAAAAAAGAGCCTAAATCTGAGAAATGGTTCCGTCAATGGATGGGAGCCAAAGAATTTATTAACGGGTATTCTCGATTTTTTTTGCTATTAAAGGATTGTCCCAGGCATGAATTACGATTGTTGCCGGAATGTTTAAAATTAGTTGAGGCTGTTAAAGAATCAAGATCTAACAGCCAAAGTCCTGGGACTGTAAAGCTTGCCAATAATCCACTGGCATTTCATGTTGAAAATAGTCCTGATTGTAGATATATTGCAATACCGGAAGCCTCATCAGAAAGGCGCAGATATATCCCCATGGCCTTTGTGGAGCCAACAATTATACCTAGCAACCAATTATTAGTGATTCCAGGAGCAACCCTTTATCACTTCGGTGTTTTAACTTCAGATATTCATATGGCTTGGGTGAAAAAAATTGGCGGACGTTTAAAAAGTGATTATCGTTATAGCAAGCACATTGTTTACAATAATTTTCCTTGGCCAAACCCAAACGCAAAACAGATTGCAGCGGTAGAGGCAACGGCTCAGGCAATTATTGACGCAAGAAATAAATATCCGAAAGACAGCCTGGCTGACCTATACGACCACCGGGATATAATGCCTGATGAATTGCGAAAAGCCCATCAGGCCAATGACAATGCGGTTTTCAAGAGCTATGGTTTTACGATGAAAAATCGTACAGATGAAACTTATATCAAGGCTTTATTGAAATTATATCAAAGTCTGACCAGCTGACGCCCAGGTTTATATTTGAAGGGCCGCCTTCCGTTAGTCTCTCCAAACTGGGGGGGACCTGAATGGTTACGAAACGGCGAAAGAAAAACGCCTCCCCCCCCTCCAACCCGCCGGCCCACACTGGCTTTAGGATCTCCATGCGGGAAATAACCTGTGACGAAATAAGCCGCGCGGTCTCGGAAATGTGCGTCGAGGCCAACTGCCTGATAGCGCCGGACATCAGGGCCGCCCTGGAGAAAGCCAGGGACTCGGAGTCCTCCGTCGTGGCGGTCGAGGTGCTGGCGACCATCTTGAAAAACGCCGAGATCGCCGAGGAGAAACACCTGCCCCTCTGCCAGGACACCGGCATGGCGGTGGTCTTCCTGGACGTCGGCCAGGACGTCCGCATAGTCGGCGGGAACGTCCGCGAGGCCGTCGACGCCGGCGTGGCCAGGGGATATAAGGAGGGCTACCTAAGAAAATCCGTGGTGGCCGACCCCGTCGACCGGCGCAACACCCAGGACAACACCCCCGCCATAATTCACTACGAGCTGGTCCCCGGCAACAGGCTGACCGTCTCCGTGGCCCCCAAGGGCTTCGGCAGCGAGAACATGTCCGCCGTCCACATGCTCAAGCCCTCCCAGGGTCTCGAGGGCATCGTGGAAGCGGTCGTCGGGACCGTGGCCCGGGCCGGCCCCAACCCCTGCCCGCCCGTCATCGTCGGCGTCGGCGTCGGCGGCACAATGGAGCGGGCGGCCGTTCTGGCCAAGCGGGCCCTCCTGCGGCCGGTGGGCGAGCCCAACCCCGACCCCTTCTGGGCGGGGGTGGAGAATGACCTGCTGGCCAGGATCAACCGGCTCGACATCGGCCCCGCGGGCTTCGGGGGCAGGACGAGCGCCCTGGCCGTCAGCGTCCTGCCCTCGGCCACCCACATCGCCGGGCTGCCCGTGGCCGTCAACATCAGCTGCCACGTCACCCGCCACCGGACCCGGATCCTGTGAGCAGGCCGGCGGCCGGGATCAAAAAGACAAGCTTCAAGCCCCGCCCCGCCTTCCCGGGAGGTCAGTCTTGCCAGCCAGAATAAATTTGTCCACCCCGTTGTCGCCGGAGTCCGCCGCCCGCCTCAGGGCCGGGGACTTCGTCCATTTGTCCGGGACGGTCTACACGGCCAGGGACGCCGCCCACAAGCTCATGACGGAGATGCTGGCCAGAGGCGAGCCGCCCCCCTTCGAGCTCGAGGGCCAGGTCGTCTATTACGCCGGGCCCGCCCCCGCCCCTCCCGGCATGGTCATCGGCTCCGTGGGCCCGACCACCAGCGGGAGGATGGACGCCTACAGCCCGGAGCTGATCAGGCGCGGCCTGCGCTACATGATCGGCAAGGGTCTCAGAAACGCCGAGGTGACCGCGGCCATCGTCTCGGGCGGGGGCGTCTATTTCGCGGCCATCGGCGGGGCGGCCGCCCTCATGAGCCAGCGCGTCACCGCCTGCGAGGTCGTGGCCTTCCCGGAGCTGGGAACCGAGGCCGTGCGCAGACTTACCGTCAGGGACCTCCCCCTGGTCGTGGCCGTCGACTCCCGGGGAGGGGACTATTACCGACGCCCGAACTAGCCGGGCGGGCCCCGCCGGAACCCCGTCCGCTGGCGGCCGGGCGCCAAGATTTGCCAATATGGCCAGTTTTGTGCTAGATTAGCCTAACCCTTGGGAAATAATTGAAAAAAAACCAGGGGTCAAGGGAGCTTGCATGGACTTTTCAGCCGACTCCGCCGCGGTCGACCAGTTCGCCGGAGAAAACGTCCCGCCGACGCCGCTTTACTCGCAGATCAAGCGCCGGATCCAGGCCAAGGTCAACCTGGGCGAGTGGAAGCCGAACTCCAAGATCCCCTCGGAGAGCGATCTGTGCGACAAGTTCTCCGTCAGCCGGATGACCGTCAACCGGGCCTTGCGGGAGCTGGTGGATCAGGGCGTTTTGATGCGGCTCCCGGGCGTGGGCACCTTCGTGGCCGAAAGCAAGATGGAGTCCACCCTGATGTCGGTGCGCAACATCGCCGACGAGATCGCCGCCCACCAGAACCACCGCCACAGCGCCGAGGTCCGCCTGCTGGAGCAGTCCTGGGCCAACGCCGAGCTGGCCTCGATCATGAACATCAAGCTTCGGCAGATCGTCTTCCACTCCGTCGTCCTGCATTTCGACAACGACACCCCCGTCCAGCTGGAGGACCGCTACGTCAACAGCCAGGTGGCCCCGGACTATCTCGGCCAGGACTTCACCCTGCAGACCCCCAACGCCTACCTGACCGCGGTCGCCCCCCTGACCGAGGGCGAGCACATCGTCGAGGCGGTGCTGGCCAGCCCCAAAGAGGCCGAGCTGCTGCGGATCGACCCCTCCGTCCCCTGCCTGCAGCTCAGGCGCAAGACCTGGTCCTACCAGAACGTCGTCACCTTCGCCCGCCTCCTCTATCCGGGGACCCGCTACCGCCTGGAGGGCAAATTCCGCAGCTAAGTCCGCCTGTCCCCGCCCAAAAAATTCCCCCCCCCTCCCCCCGCCGGCGTCCGCGGCTGTCAAAACGGCCGGTTTTCCGGCTTTGCCGTCGGGCGCCGCCATTTTCGAGTGCGATTGTCAAATTATGCGGCTGTCAAAACGGCCGGTTCTCCGGCTTCGTCGTCGGACGCCGCCATTTTCGAGTGCGATTGTCAAATTATTTTGTGAAAAACATGCCGCGCAAATATAGACAAGTCCGCGACATTTGCATCTTATTAAACTTTAAAAAAGCAAATTGATGATAATTCTATATATAGTTAGCGCATACGAATATTTTTAGCTTAATTTATTACGACTTCATTTTAATTAGAACGTCTCCGCAGACTTAAGTTTTCAAATTGCCATAATGTTTGTTTTGACCCAGCCGCACCAGTTTACGGCGGCGAAGTCCCGGGCAATTTTACTTTTTCCTGAAACCATCCTTTCAAACCGGGAGGCATCCCCGGGAAAAGCTTTTCTTTTCTCCGGGGCTGTGGTATGGTCCAGGTTGTATATACATGTATATCCCTATCGGAATCCGGGGCCGGAATAATTTTTTTGGAGCGGGAGTTTTCTGCCGCCGGGCAGCCTCCGAGGCGGGCGGGAGCCCGGTCGGGACATTGGGGCGCCCCCGCGACGCCGCACGCCCCCCGGTTTTCATCGTCAATCTCACGTCGGCTGACGTCAAAAGTTTTTCAGCCGCTTTTTCAAGTGATTCTGGCCGGCGATTTTGGTCGGCCGAGGGCGTGTGAACATTAGCATGAATTCCAGGGCGGCCTGCCTGCCTGCCTGCCGCTGGCGGCCCCGACGGAGTCCCGGCGGCCAATATGACCGTCGTCCCGATTAGTGACGTTTGTCGTCCACCAAGTCATTGAAATCATTTAAATCATTTTTTTTTAAAAATTCAAATACTTTAATATTAACTTACTATTATTTTGCTGCTATCTTGCTATCAACTTGCTGTTAACTTGCTAAACATTTGCTGTTAACTTGTTATTATCTTGCTGTTATATTGCTATAAATTTGCTGATAATTTGCTGTTAACTTGCTGTTATCTTGCTTAAAATTACGCCAAACTTCTTCCACCTCTGACGGAGAGCCCAAGGCGCCCGTCCGATATTTATAGCGAGGTCCGGGCCCCCGGAGGACCCGGCTCCCAGTCTGTCTTAATCTTTCACGAGGAGAAGAGCGATGTCTCTGTTCAAGAAAAACGCGGGCGGCCTGTCGGGCAACAAGTCGCTTCGCCCCCTGGTTTTCTGGCCGTCGTTTATCATCATGGGCGGCGCGGCCCTGCTGGGGATCGTCAACAACGAACTGCTGTCCGAACTGGCCCAGAAGGTCTTCACCGGCTCGCTGCGCAATTTCGGCTGGCTTTACCAGGTCATCTCGATTTTCACGCTGATTTTGGTCGTCGTCATCATGGCCACCAAGGTCGGCGCCATCCGCCTGGGAGGCAAGGACGCCAAGCCCAACTTCCCCTTCGGGGCCTGGTTCGCCATGGCGCTGACCGGCGGCATCGCCACGGGTCTGATCACCTACGGCGTCAACGAGCCCATCATCTATCTGGGCAATATTTACGGCGAGATGGAGTTCACGGGCATCGAGCCGGGCTCCAAGGAGGCCGTCTGGTACTCCCTGGGACGCTGTCTCTACAACTGGACCTTCATCCCCTACGCCATGTACTCCATCTGCGGGTTGTTGTCGGCCTATTTCTACTTCAACCGCAAGGAGCCCCTGACGGTCACGGCCACCCTGAAGCCCCTCTTCGGCCCCAAGGTCGAGAAGTTCTCCTGGCTGATCGACACCCTGGCGCTGCTGGCCATCGCCCTGGGCCTGGCCTCCTCTTTGGGCGCGGGCCTCACCCTGGTCGGCGCGGGCATCGAGCAGACCTACGGGATCACCCAGAGCGTCCCCGTCTGGCTGGCCCTGGCCGCCGTCACCTGCGCTACTTTCACCACCTCGTCGTATCTGGGCGTCAACAGGGGGATCAGATTTTTTGCGGACCTCAACACCAAAATTTTCTACATCCTTTTGATCTTCATTTTCATCGCCGGACCCACCCTCTACATTCTGCGCAGCTCCACCGCCGGCCTCGCCTACTGGCTGCAGAATTTCTGGGTGTGGGGGCTCGACCCCATCGACATCGGCGGCGAGGCCCTGGTCATGTGGTGGACCCTCTATGACTGGGCCATCTGGATCGCCTACGCCCCCCTGATGGGCATGTTCCTGGCCATCATTTCCTACGGCCGCACCGTCAGGCAGTTTCTGGTCATCAACTTCATTCTGCCCAGCGTTTTCGGCTTCGCCTGGATGATGATCTGGGGCGCCACCGCCATCGAGTGGCAGCAGACCGGGGTGGTCGACCTCATCTCCGTGATCAAAAACAGCGGGGCCGTGGCCGGACTGTGGGCCTTCCTGGCCAACCTGCCCCTCTCCCAGGTGCTCATCCCCGTGGTCATGATCACCCTGATCCTCTCTTTCTCCACCGCCGCCGACTCCATGACCACCACCATCGCGCTTCTGTGCAGCAAGAAGGTCATCCATGGCGAGGAGCCCCCCGCCTGGCAGAAGATCCTCTGGGGCGTGACCATCGGCACCGTCGCCTTCCTGATGGTCGCCTTCGCCGGAGGCGTGCAGGGCGTGGACGGCGTCAAGTACCTGGCCGCCGCGGGCGGGGCCATGGTCCTCTTCGTCTTCATCCTGCAGGTCTTCTCCGCTTTGAAGTCGTTCTTTTTCGACAAGCTCGACGAGGACGTGGCCGACCAGCCCAATCAGTGAGCCGGAACGGCCCGCTTTGACCGGGTCGAACCATGATCTCCAACTCCTGGTATTTTTCAGTCGGGGATCTTTTTCAGTAAAAAAAACCAGACGCCATTTTTAATTTTCACCAAACCAACCGTCAGACCGACCGACCGGCTGAAAACCGACCGAGACCAAACATGACCAGACCGCCGTCCCGCCGCCCCCCGGCATTGCCGGCCGGGGGGCCGCCGGGCGCGCGGGCGAGCCGGCTGATGTCGCCCGGGTTTTGACCCGGCTGATTTTCGCTCGCGACTGCTGTTTCCAAACGCCAATTTCCAGGCCGACCCCGTCAAAACGAGCCAGCCGCCAACTTTTTTTAAAATTTACGGAGTGACCTTCATGAGCCCCCGAGAGACAACCTTCCTCCCGGAAGAAATAGAGCTGATTCATCAGGCGACCCTGGAGCTTTTCGCCGAGACTGGCGTCCAGTTCCCCAACCCCCGGACGCTGGAGATTTTCCGGGACCACGGCTTCCGGGTGGAGGGCGAGCGCGTCCACATCACCCCGGAGCAGCTGGACAAAGCCCTCTCCACCTGTCCGGACAAGATCGCCGTCAGGGCGAGAAACCCCGGGAACGACCTGCTGCTCGGCGGGGACGACTTCGTCCTGGGACCCAGCTGCGGCAACATCCAGATCCTGGACGCGGCCGGCGGCTACCGCCCCTGCACGCTGGAGGACTACGACCGGCTGGCCAAGCTGGTGCAGACCTCCCCTTTGAAAATGTTCTCGGGGGGGATCTGCTACCCCAGGGAGGTGCCGGGGGAGCTGGCCCACCTGCACATGGTCTACCGGGACCTGGTGCTGACGGACCGGGCGGCCATGTGCAACGTCGCCAGCCGGCAGAACGCCCTGGACTCCTTAAAGTACCTCGAGATCGTCTTCGGCGGCCGGGAGGAGGTCAGGAAGTCCCCCTGCTCCATCTCCGTCATCAACCCCTTCTCGCCTTTGAAGTACGCCGACGACCAGTCCGCGGCCATCGAGATCCTCGCGGCGGAGAACCAGCCGCTGGTCGTCACCAACATGGTCATGACCGGGGCGACGGCGCCCATAACGGTCGCCGGGGCGCTGGCCGTGGGCAACGCCGAGATCCTGGCCGGCGTCGTGCTGGCCCAGTTGGTCCGGCCCGGGGTCGGCGTCGTCTACGGGACGACCTCCTGCCCCATGGACATGAAGAGCATGGTGGCCACCCTGGGCACCCCCGAGACAATCTGGCTCGCCAGGGGCGCTTTGGCCCTGGCCGGACGTTATAACCTGCCCTCCCGCGTGGGGGGAAGCCTGACCGACTCCCACGCCGTGGACGCCCAGGCCCTGATGGACGGGGCGCTGATCATGTCGCACACCCTCCTCGACGGGGCCAACTTCGTCTTCCACGCCTTCGGCATGGTCGGCGGCTACCTGGCGGTGAGCCTCGAGAAGTTCGTCCTGGACGAGGAGCTGGCCAGGCTGGTCATGGCCTCCATGGTCAGGCCCGAGATCAGCGAGAAGACCCTGGAGCTGCCGGTCGTCAAGGAGCTCGGGCCCGGCGGCGACTACCTGACCCACCCCTCGACCCTGAGGAAGTTCCGCAAGCTCTTCCGGCCCAGCTTTTTAAACCGCAGCTCCTACGAGGCCTGGACCGCCAAGGGAAGCCCCGACGCCCTCGCGCAGGCCGCGGCGGAGGTGGAAAAGCGCGTCGCCTCCTGGGAGAAGCCGCCCCTGGACCCCGGGATCGAGGACGAGCTCCGGGCCTACGCCCTGAGCCGCGGGGCAGAGATCAAAATCGGGGCCTGACGACCGGAAGACGGCCCGTCGGGCCCGACGACCGGCGACGCCCCGTCGGGCCCGACGGCCGGCCAACGTCCTGACGTCGGGAAAAAAGCCCCCGCGGTAAAAAACCGACGACCGCTTCACCAACCACCGACCGACGGGCCCGGCAGGCGGGCCTGATGCATGACTGGCGGCCCGGGCCGCGGGCCCGTCTGAAATATGGAGAATGTCATATGACTGTCGAACTCGGGGCGCCGGGACATTTTTTAACCCTCGAGGAGCTCGCCTCCGTCGCCCGGGACAACGCCCAGCTGGTCTTCTCCCCGGAGTACGCCTCCAGGGTCAACGACTCCAGGGCCCTGGTGGAAAAATGGACGGCCGAGGGCCGGGTCATGTACGGGGTGACCACCGGCTTCGGGATCCTGGTGGACAAGCTCATCTCCCCGGAGGAGGCGGCCCGGCTGCAAAGAAACATCGTCCTGACCCACTCGACCAGCGTGGGCGAGCCCATGCCCGCCGACGAGGTCAGGGCCGTCATGCTCATGATGGTCCAGAACGCCGGGCTTGGCTACAGCGGGATCCGCCTGGAGACCCTGACCCTGATCCG
Source organism: Deltaproteobacteria bacterium (assembly GCA_031264015.1). Lineage (GTDB taxonomy): Bacteria > Desulfobacterota > Desulfarculia > Adiutricales > Adiutricaceae > JAIRNQ01. The sequence goes on from JAISET010000134.1 coordinate 10,866, forward strand.
GCTCATGCTCAACCTCGGCCTGACCCCGCGCGTGCCCAGGGACGGCTCGGTCGGCTATCTGTGCGTCGAGGGGCACGTGGCGGCGGCCATGATCGGGGAGGGAAGCATATTCTGCCAGGACGTCTGGAAGGAGGCCCGCCAGGCCCTGGCCGACAACCTGCTGGCCCCCGCGGTCCTGGCCTCCAAGGAGGGGCTGACGCTTCTAAACGGCGCCCTGAGCCCCACGGCCCTGGCCGCCCTGTATCTGGGGGACCTGATCGCCCTGGCCCGGACGGCCGACGTCGTCGCCGCCATGAGCCTCGAGGTCCTCAAGGGGACGACCAGGGCCTTCGACAAGCGGGCCATGGACTTGAAAAAGCACCCCCGCCAGGCCGAGACGGCCGACTTCGTCCGCCGGATGCTCGCCGACTCCGAGATCGCCAAAAAATATGTCGGCCACCGCCTGCAGGACGCCCTGTCGCTTAGGGGGATCGCCCAGGTCCACGGGGCGGTCAAGAAGACCCTCGCCGACGCCAGGATCGCCGTGGAGGCCGAGATGAACTCCTGCTGCGACAACCCCGTCATCATCCCGGACGGCCGGGGAGACGGGGAGGCCCTGAGCTCCTGCAACTGCGACGCCGCCCACGTGGGCCTGGAGATGGACTCGGCGGCCATGGCGGCGACCCTTCTGGCCAAGATGTCCGAGCGCCGCAACGCGAGACTGATCGACGGGAGCGTCTCCGGCTTCCCCTGGTTCCTGGTCTCCAAGCCCGGCCTCAACTCGGGCCTGATGATCCCCCAGTACACCCAGGCGGGCTTGCTCAACGAGATGAGGATGCTCAGCCAGTCGGCCGTCGTCGACAACGTCCCCACCTGCGGGGGCCAGGAAGACTACGTCTCCATGGGCTACAACGCCGCCAAGAAGGCCCGGCCCCTGGTTGAAAAACTCGAGTACATCCTGGCCATCGAGCTCCTGGGCGTCTATCAGGCCCACCAGTTCATGGACAAGGACCTGGCCCCAAGCTCGACCTCCCGGGCCGTTCTGGCCGAGATCGGCAAGACCGTCCCCGTCATGACCGAGGACATGTACATCCACCCGCACATCGTCGCGGTCAGGGACATCATCCGCTCCCGCAAAATCAACCGGCTGGCCGACGCCGTCAAGTAACCAAAGAAACGGGGAGGCCAGTCAAACTTTGTTCTCATTGTCGTTGTCGTCATTGTCGGCGATGTCGGCGAGGCCTCGAATCGACGCCCGTCGCCAAATTAAAAAATCTTGACCCGACGTCAAATTAAAATAAACCCGCCCGTTGTCAAATCAGTAGATCCGAGCAGGAATATTGATTTTTGACAATAGAAAAAAAA
>JAISET010000142.1 GCA_031264015.1 Deltaproteobacteria bacterium
GGCCACCGAAAAGACCGCCGGCTCGGACAGCAGGCCCGCGAAGCCCGCGGTCACGCCCAGCGGCCCCGCGGTCCTCAGGGCCGCGAGAGAGGGGCACTCGAAGGTCCCCAGGGCGTCGAGCTCGTACTCGGCCGCGAGCCCCGAGAGCTCGCCCGGGTCAAAATGAACGGCCACCAGGCTCCCCGGGGGCAAGTTTTCGCCCAGATAAGTCACCCGGAACCTGGTCGGGCTCCCCTCGAGGTACCACAAGTCGCGCCTGTCGGCGGACAGGCCCAGGGCGCCCCGGTCGAGGCCGACGCCGAAAGAGACGGGGGCCGACTCGACCCCCTCGAAGACGGCCGAGACGTTCAGCGGCCCGGCCTGCCTCAGGGCCGCGAGGGCCGGGACCAAAATCGCGCCGTCGGCGCCGACGGTCCGCCCGGCCTCGAGGCCCCCCAGCTCGGAGGAGTCGAAGTTTAAAGTCACCTTGCTGCCCTCGGGCAGGGGCTCGCCCAGGTATCTTACCGTCAGCCTGGTCTCCAGGGGCTCCAGGTATTTGAGATTTTGGCGGTCGCTCTCCAAGGTCAGCCCCCCGGGGGCGAGCGTCACGGAAAAATTCTCCCGGTTGGAGACGAGCCCCATGAACCCGGCGGCGACGGGCAGCGGGCCCCGGGGGTCCAGGGCCTTGAGGCCCGGGGCCCTGAACGTCCCGCCGGGGCCCAGCTCCACCGGGGAGTCGAGGCCCGCCAGCCGGGCCGGGTCGAAGTCGAGGGCGACCAGGGTCCCGGCCGCCAGGGGCTCGCCCTTGTAGGTGACCGCGAAGCCGACGTCCCGGGGCTCGAGCCAGACCAGGTCCGTCCGGCCGGCCTCGAGCCTCAGGTCCGAGTCTTGCAAACCCACCTCCAAGGAGACGGCGTTGCTGGTCAGCCCCAGGGCCCGGGCGGAGACGACGACGGGGCCGGAGGGGGTCAGGGCCTTCAAGGCGGGCGCCCGCACCACCCCGCCGGAAAGGGAGCGGGATTTCTCCGGCAGTCCCGAGAGCCGCCCCGGGGCCGAGTCCAGCTCCACCAGCGTCCCCTCGGGGAGAGGCTCGCCGTCCAGGCCCAGGGCGAAGTCCACCGCCCGCTCCCCCAGGTAGTCCAAAACCCGGGGGGAGGCCGTCAGGGTCAGGGCGTTGAGGAAGGCCACCGGGTGCTCGGTGGGCCCGCCGTCCTCGGGGTCGGTGACCACCGTGTCCCCGGCCAGCCCCGGCGGGGGGGCCAGCCTGACGCGCACGTAGCCCCCCCGGTCGGACAGATAAACGGACGAGGGGCCGTCGTCCGCGGGGTCCAGAACCGGCGTCCCCGAGAGGGTGGTCACGCGCACCTTGTGCCCGGCGGCGGGGGAGTCGTCGTCGTCAAAGCGGGCCTGGAAGACGTAGACCGAGTCCGGCTCCGTCCCCATGAAATAGACCGTGACCGCGCGCGCGGGCGTCGGGCCCGCCTGGTCCAGAGGCAGGGTGAAGACCCCCTCGTCGGGCCCGGCGGAGAGAGTGGTCTCGACGCTGTCCTGACCCTCTTGCGGCTCGTAGCGGACGACGATCCCCCCGTCCCGGTCGGTGACGAAGGAGCCGGCCTCCCGTCCCGCGGCCGGATCGACGACCCGCACCCCCGGGTCGCCGACGCCGACCGCGACACTAAGACCCGGGACCTCGTCCCCGAAGTAGTCGGTCACCTTGAACTTAAACTCGTTTTTGCCGACTTTGCCCAGCAGAAGAAACCTGTAGGTAACCGTCGGCAGATACCGCAGCGGCATGTCGTAGTCCCGCTCCACCGGCGCGAGCCTGGAGCCCGCGAGACTTCGCGCGGCCGCGACGTCGCCGGCCCCCGCGGACTCCCGGACGCTTTTCCCCAAAGTGAAGCTGAAGCCCAGCTCGGCCCGGACCTCGCGCTTGAGGTCGGGCCCCGGGGACCCGGACAGCCTGACCGCGGCCAGGGGCGTCGGCGTCCAGGCCAGCCCCCAGGAGAAGGCCCCGCGCCCGGAGGCCCCGGGCCTGTCTTTCGACAAAACCCCGGAGTGGCCGCCCGGCCAGCGCTCGTAGCCGGCCGAGAGGGACAGTTCCGGATGCCCGGGAACAAAGGCCTCGAGCCGCAGGTCGTAGCCCGCGGCCGGCCTCTCCACGGCCTGCCGGTAATCCGCGGACGTCTTCCAGCCCGTGAGCGGGGCGTAGAAGTTTAACGACGCCCTCAGATAATCCCGCCAGGCCTCGAAGCCGACGCCGCCCCTGGCGTGCCCCCGCAAAACGTCCTGGTCGGCGAAGGCGTTGACCCCGAAGGCCCAGCCCTCCGTCGGATAAAACCGGCGGACCAGGCCCAGATGGGCCAGGACCCTCCCGTTGGAGGGGGCGTTCAACCCCGTCTGCACGAAGAGAACCCCGTCCTCCCGGTCGAAGATCGGCGCGGAGAGAGTCGCCCGGCCGGTCGGCCGCCCGCCGGTCCCGAAGCCGATGCTGACGTCGGCCCTCCCGAAGCCCGAGGCCGCGCCGCCGACGGCCTCGTTCAAAAGCCTCCCGCCCGCGCCCCGCGCGGCGCCGGCCAGGGCGTCCCCGGCGCCAAAGTCCCCTCCCGTCCGCCTGGGGCCGGCCGTCCTCGCGGAGCCCGAGACGGCCCTGTCGTTCCCGTCTCTTCGCGGGACGCCCAGCGAGCTCATCATGGTCTCGACCAGCCTCGGCGTCCCGGAGGACTCGGACGAGCCGGACGCCCCGGACGATTCTGACGAGCCGGACGCCCCGCCCTCGCCGGAATAACCTCCCGCCCCGTAAGAAGAGGCGGAGGCGGAGGCGGCGGCGGCGGAGAATGAGGAGGAGGAGGCTGCGGCCGCATATGACGAGGACGTCGTCGTTGCGGACGAGGTCGCGGAAGTAGTAGTAGTTGTAGTCGTCGTCGTAGTCGTCGTTGAAGAGGACGATGACGACGACGCCGACACCGACGCCGACGACGGCGCCCGGGAGGCGGAAAAGTCGGGCGCCTCCCAAAGAACGGGCAGATAGTCGCCGCCGTCGACGGAGGCCCTCAGGTCGGGAACCAGGGTGCCGGATCCGATCGCCCGTCCGAGCCGGTCGAGGAGATCGCCGTCGCCCGCGAGGCCGGCCTCGACGAAAGCGGGGGCCAGAAGACCCCTGACCGTCAGGGGGGCGCCGTCGCCGACGATTCTATCGTCGGTCCGCAGATTGGGATAAAGTCGGGAGCCCGCGAACCTGACCGTCCTCTGCCGCCGGCGCGGTCCGGCGGCGCCGTCAGGGCCGCCGGAGCCGTCGCCCGAGACCACCCCGGAGACTTCCCCCGGCCGCGGCACGAGGACCCGGCCGCCGTTGATGCCGGCGTACTCCCGCAGGCGCGCCGTGAGGTCGTAGGCGACGTTTTTGCCGTCTGGCGGGACATGGGCGGAGGACCGGCCGCCCGGGCTCTCTTTGTTCAGGCGGAGGGACTCGACCGCGAGCCTCGTCTCCAGGGGGGCGACCTCCAGTCTGACGGTGGTCTCCCGGCCGTCCGCCTCGACTCTGAGGCCGACGGGCCCCGGGGAGCCGGCCCGGACGCCGCGCACCCAGACGCGCCCCCGGCCGTCCGGCGCCCTGGGGACCGGCCTGATGTTGGGGAGCCTGCGGTCCGGAAAAATGGTGACGCGGGGAGGACGCCTCCCGCCCGCGGGCCTGACCGTGACCAGGAAGTCCGCCTTGGAGTCCGGAGGCAGGACGGGCGGCTCGACGATGATCTCGCCGCCGTCGGGCAGCATGCCGCGCCCCAGGGAGGAGACGGAAGACGCGGCCCCGGAGGAGCCGTCGGGCCAGGAGCCCGACTCCGTCCCGGAGCCGGCCGAAACCGAGCCCCCGCGCAGCAGGGCGCGGTCGTCGCGGCCGCCGGGGAGGCCGAAGTAACGGTCCAGCGCCACCACCTCGGGGCCCGTCGTCTCGGGGTCCCGGGTGGAGCCGGACATGCAGGAGATTAAAATCAAGGCGCTGAAAACGACCGCGTTCAGCAGGCAGATAAAAAACGCCTCGTTCCTCGCCGGGCCGGCCGGACGTCTCCAAAACCGGGGCCGGACGGCCGCGGGCGCCCCGACGCGGTCCAGGGTGTTTTCCTGCCGGTTTTCAGTCTCGGAATTCGTCGCCATCTCACCCTCACTCCCGCCGTTTTCATGCCCTGACGGCCGCCCGGACGGCTGCCTGTCCGCTGAAAAAATGTCTCCCGGCCCGCCCGCCGCCGATGTCAAAAAGGACCGCGTGTCTCCGGACATGTCCCCCCCGCCCCGCCCCAAGTTGAAAAGTTGTCCGCTCCCCGCCTCCGGGGCTCCGTCGTCTGTTCTGCGGACGGCGTCCCGGCCGCCCGCGGCTGTTTGGAAATCTTTTGGAGACTCCACTTGGTCCTCCTTTAAAAAAGGCGAAATATTCATTCCGGCCGGCTCCCGCCATTGCGGGCGCGACAGTCGGAAAAATAAAAAGTCTGAAAAATCGAAAATCTGAAAAATTCAAAAGTCTGAAAATTCAAAAGTCTGAAAAGTCAATAGTCCGCGCGGTAAAAAAAATAATCTGAAAAAGCGACGCTCCCGGCGCGGCCGGGACGTCCCCCCCCCCTCCCCGCGCGCGCTGTTCTTCCGGCCCGTCCGGAGATCGGAAGAAGAGGAAAGGTAACGAGACGGGGAGCGGGGTTCCGAACAATCAGCCGTCCGGCCGTCGGGCTCGGGCCCAGGTCGTGAAAAAATAATCCGTTCAAATTTAAAAATTAGCTTAACTTTGCCTGGCCCGTCTTGGATTGGATTGGATTGGATTGACTTGGATTAGATTGGCTTGGATTAGATTGGCTTGCTTGGCTTGCCTTCAGACAAAAGAACTTAATCCAAGCCGACTGAATATAATGAAACTAAATTAAAGTTTTATATAAAAGAAGAAAAATTACTATCTTTTGACATATTTTGACGAGCCGGGCCCGACAGTCGGCTTGAACTGTCGGGCCGGACCCGGTTATGAAAGCCGGCAGGTCGCGACGGCCCTCCCGTCATGACCGCCTCCGGTTATGAGGGCCGTCCGGTCATGACCGCGTTCCGGCCGCGAAGCCCGTCCCCCGCCCGCCTTGTCCCCGAAGCCGGGGCGTCCGCGCCCTGGCGTCGGGATCAGGGTCTCGAGGGCGGGGCCGCCGTCGGAGGCTCCCGGCCGCGGTTTCCGGTCAGGGCTTCGGCTTGAGGGAGGGCCCGCTGGCGTCCTGCCGGGCGTCCTTTTCACCCCCGGTTCGGGCGGGCTCGCCGTCATCGCCGCCCCCGGCCGGAGAGGCCCCGGGCCTGCCGTCATGGCCGCCCCCGGTCGGGGAGGCCCCGGTCGGGGAGGCGTCGGGGCCGACGTCAAGCCCGCGCTCGGGCGGGACGTCCGCCGGCCAGGTCCCCCGGGTTCGCCGGTCCTCCCTCCCGAGCATCCGGGTCATCATCGTCGGGCCGGGCCCGGGCTCGTACTCGACCTGGGGCGGGGACCACAGGGGCTTGTCGGAGCCCAGGACGCAGTTCTCGCGGTCCTGGAACAAGGGGCCCAGGATGCAGCCCTCCGACCGCTGGGCCGCCCGCAGGTCGATGCGCTCCTGGATCTCCAGGTGCTCGCGCGCGGTCAGCCGGCGGGCCCGCTCCGGCTCGGGGATGTCCGTCGCCCCGTCCAGCTGGTCCTCGCGCTCCTCGTCCCGGTAGCGGGTCAGGAAGCTCGTCTCGGCCGAGTTGAGGCTGGCGACCAGCTCCTCGGCGTTGCGCCTGTCCCTGACGATCAGGGCCACGTCCCTGCCGCCCCCGGGGACCACGCAGTGCCCGGCGGGGGTGTCGCCCTCGTCGCAGACCCGGTGCGTCCTGAGCTCGTGCCCGTCGACCCTCAGGTGCCTGGGCTCGACGTCGGCCTCCCGGACGACGGTGATGGGCACCAGCCGGAAGTTGGGGCGCCCGCCCGGGCACCTGGGAAACAAGATCCCCCGGTAGTCGAGCTTCCTGGAGGCGTCTATCAGGAGCAGGAGACTGTTGCAGACGCTCACCTCCCTCCTGTCCCAGTCGATCCTCCTCTCGTTGGAGTAGATCTCCCGGCACGTCCTCGCCTGGTGGCGGGCGACCCTCTCCGTCTCCTCCAGGAACTTCTTGAAGGGCTTGTCCACAGACCAGGCCACCCTGCCGGCCGAGCCGCACAGGTCGAGGACGTCCCTCCAGCGCCCGATCCCGCTCAGGGCCAGCCCGGGCCTGCACAGGTGCGAGAGGACGTGGTTGACCAGCTGCAGCCTGTACTCCCCGTCCAGCTCGGGGATCTTTTCGGCCCTGGCCTGGCAGACCTCCAGGGAATAGTCCCTGACGGCGAAGAAGTCGGGGTTGTAGCGGACGCCTTTGGCCCAGTGGACCCTGTCGTCGTCGATCCCCCTGGCCGCCGCCGAGAAGATCTTCCCGACCTGCCTCATCGCCCCGCCGATCAGGGAGTCGTCCTTCTTTTTGTCGCCGCCCCGGCCGCCGGCAGGCGCCTTGGTCTTGGAGTTCGGATCCGGCGCCCCGGTCTCGGGGTCGGGATCCTGGACCCGCGGCCGCGCCCGGGGTTGCTCCAGTGTCTGTGTCTGGGGTCGCTCCGGCGCCTGGGGCCGAGTTTGCCCCGGGGGTCGGGAGTTGTCCGTCGCCGACGCCCGGCCGGCCGTCGGAAGCGGGCCCGCCCCCATCACCTCGTCGACGATGGCGTCCATGGCCCGGATCTCGGCGAAGACGTCGCGGGGGGCGCGACGGGAGTCCGCATGGGCGCGGGGCTCGGGGACGTGATGCCCGTCCACGTCCCGGTCGAAGAGGGAGAGGAGATTGGCGGACATGCGGACGCCCGCCAGACCCGGGAGCATCCTCCCGGGCGAGCCCGGATGCTCTGGGGGCAGGCGCCTCTCGCCCGGCTCGCCCCCCGGCGGCAGCCCCGGGCCCTCCGGCGCCTCCAAGCCGGGGAGGGGAGGCGGCGTCGGGGGCCCGGGACGGGCGGGGGCCCCGGGGACGCCCTCGCCGACGGACAGGCCGTCGCCGACGACGGAGGCCGCGTCGCCGGGGGCGGGACCCGCCTCGGAGGTTTTGTCCGGGGCGGTCTTTTTAGTCCCGGTCTTCCCCCGGGGTTTGACGGCCCCGGCCTGCCGGTCGGCCCCCCCGCCCCCGGAGGTTTTGAGAACCGCGTCGGTCTGCCGGTCAGTCCCCCCGCCCCCGGAGGTTTTGAGATCCGCGCCGATCGGGGCGATTATGGTCCCGGGAGAGACGGGCTCCCTCCCGGCGGCCCGCTCCCTGGCCCGCGCGGTATTTTCCCTGACGGTCCTCTCCATCTCCTCCCAGGCCTCGGGCCGGGGGGGATAGGAGGGGAGGACGGGCTTCGGGGGGATCTTCAGGACCACGGGGTCCAGGGAGACCTTGGGGGCCAGACGGCCGCCGTCCGTCTTTTCCGGCCCCCGACTCCACGGCGCCGCCCTCTCCCGCCGGAACTCCCTTGGCCAGAGGCCCGTCCAGTCGCGCACCCGCCGGTCCGTCTTGTCCCGGTCGTCGTTCCGGACAGCCAGCTCGTCGGTCTGACCGGACTCGTCCGGGACGGCCCCAGCGGAGCGGGCGGCCCGGGGCGCGGGCCCCTCCCCCGCCGGCGACCCCGGAGGGTTCCGCGGGGCGGGTCGGGACGTCGGGGAGGCGCGGCCGCTCTCCTCGTCGGACTCGGGGTCCCAAAAGACGGGGTGGCCGGCCAGGGCCATGTGGTCCTCCAGCGGCAGAAACTCCCCCTCCGGCTCCGGCTCGGGCCCGGGGCCGACGGGCCGGGGGGCCGCGGGCTCCGGGGCCGCGGGCTCCGGGACTTTGGGAGCGGACGCCGCGTCCGCGGGCCGCGGGGCCGCCGGCGCGGGCTCGGGGGAGGGCGCCTCGGCCGGGCGTTCGGCCGGGCGGGCCGGCTTCAGCTCGCTTGGGGCGGGGAGCTTCAGGCCGGGGGCGAGGTCCAGCAGGTAGCCCCTGACCTTCTCGGCCTGCGAGGTGGCCGAGGCCACGGCGCCGGGGTCGTGGGCCAGGTCCTCCGCCCATCCGTGGCAGTAGGAGTACTGGTTCTCGGGCTCGTAGTCGAGGCCCATGTCCTGGCAGAGCATCCAGGCGGATATCTCGGCCACCAGCTCCTCGCGGGCCGCGGACTCCCGGGACTGGTCCTTGGGCCGGTCGAGGCGCCCCGGCCGCCTGGTCCAGTGGGCCAGCTCGTGCAGGAGGCTCGCGTAGTAGGCCCCCGACGACTTGAAGGCCGAGGGGTCGGGCATGCCGATGCTGTCGGTGTTGATGTCGTAGTAGCAGCGGTCGGCCTGGTCGTGGCGAATCATGGCCCCGGTGGCCCTGACCAGCCGGTCCAGGGCCTCCAGGCCCGACCAGGGGACCACCCTGGGCTCCAGGGAGGGGACCGGCCCCCCGTCCAGGAGCTCCAGCTGGGTGGCGTTGAAGACCGCGTAGCGCCTGTAGAGGGTCATGGCAAACTTGACCGAGACCACCAGCGGCTCGTCGTTGTACTTGAGCTGGTTGCCCCTGGCGTCCGTGGCCGGCCTGGACGAGCCGTACTGCCAGAACTCGATGCCCCGGGGCGACTCCCCCTCCCTGACCCTCCAGCCCCTGGCGGTCAGCTGCCTCTGGCTGAGCCACCTGGGGTCGTTGTAGCCCGGCATGGCCAGGATGAGCCGGTTGTAGCCCCTGTACTCCTTTTTGGAGACGGGGTTGTAGGGCGCGCAGCACTCGGCGGGCGTCCAGTTCTTCTGCCAGGGCGCCGCGGCCTCCCTGATCCTCTCCGCCAGGATCGCCGCCTCCTCCCGCCTGGACTCGTTGACCTTGGTTCTCTGCTTTTCCCAGTCCTTGCCGGGCTTGTCGTCCCGGCGGTTTCGATGCCAGGCCATCACTTCCCCTCCCTCTTCCCGCTCTTCCTGCCGGGCCCGAACAGGCCCAGTCCCATGATGTCGTCCAGGGCGCCGGGCTCCAGGGACAAAAAATCCCTGGGGTCCACCGCGTCCTCGACGAAGGCCCCCATGTGCTCGGCCACCTCCGGGTCGACCCGCACCGGCTCGTAGGGCCGGGCCGCGGCCTGCCTGTCGACCTCGGCCGCCCTCTCGACCAGCCGTTTCTTCTTGTCGCCGCTAAAAAACATATCCTCTCCTCCCGAAGGCGCCCCCGCCCAAGAGGGGCGCCTGGCCGCCCCGGGGCGGACGGCTTAAGTTTTCACCGAAAAAGTGGCGCCGCGCGCCGCCTTCATGAAAGCGGCCCGACTGAAAAAAATCCGTCCGCGGACCCGCCCGGCGGGACGATTTTCAGGCCGCCCGGGGGCCCCGGGGAGCCGGACGCCCCCCGGAAACCCTCGGGGGATCCCGGGAACCAGCGGGATCCGGAGGAGCCGCCGGTTTCGTCCGGTTTAAATTCGCGGCCGTCCGGTTTAAATTCGCGGCCGTCCGGTTTGTATTTGTCGCCGCCGGAACGCGGCCCGAGTCCTGACGGCTTGTCCCGCGTCCCCGGGGTCTCATGGACGGTCTTATGGACGGCGTCATGGACGGCGTCATGGACGGCGTCCCGTTCCGCGCCGACCTCGGCCGCCGCCTCCTCCCTGGCCCTCACCCTGTCCGCCGCCGTCCTGGTCCTGGCCGACATGGCCAGCATGGTCAGCACCATGAGCATCGACATGGTCAGAAGCATGGTCGGCAGAAATATCAGCGTCGCCGTGGTCAGCGTCTCCAAAACCTTGCTTTTCAGCCGCCGTCTATCGGTCATCGGTCTCCTCCTCCTTGCCGCCCGCGGGCCGCCTCCCCCGTCTTTTTTCCCCCGCTTCCATGGCGGCGTCTGCGTCTGCGGCGGCGTCTGCGGCTGCGTCCGCGGCGGCGTCCGCGGCGGCGTCCGCGGCGGCGTCAGCCTCCCGTTGGCGCTCCAATTCCAAGCGGTCGCGCTCCTCGATCTCCCCGGCGAACTCCAGCATGTCCCGGAGGAACTCCTCGTCGTAACGGTCGTCCCCGGACCCAGGCCCCGTCCTCATTCCGGGGGCCGGTCCAGGTCGTCCGACCGGAGCCGGGCAGGCCGAATTATTTCGAGCCCCGCCGGAGGCCAGGCCGCCTGCCGCCCCCTTTTCCGGCGCGCCCGCCGCTTTCTCAGGAGGGCTATTTTTTTCCGAGCGAGTAGTTTTCTGGCCTCGCGCGTCCTTAGGGCGGCGATTTTCTGAAGCCGCTTCAGTTTGAGCCTCCGCCTGAGCCTGGCCTTTTTCCAATAGGACTTTCTTCTGTCCGGCCCCCGGGTGCATTTTTTCCACATAGCCGTCCTCGACTTTCTTTGTTCGAGTCCCCATGGTTCCTCTTCCCGCGGACACTTTGCCGCGCGGCTGTTTGTCGTCGTTTTGTTTTCTCTTGGCGGGACCGCCGCCGTCATGGTCGCCGTCATGGTCGCCGTCATGGCCGCCGTCATGGCCGCCGTCATGGCCGCCGGCCTGATTGTCGTCATAGTCGCCGGCCCCGGGTGGTGAAAACCCCCCGTCTTGCCAGTCCCCGTCCCCAGCGCCGCCGTCCGTCGGCTCCGAATCCATCTCCCTGGCGAGGGCCAGATCGGCCGCGGCGCCGTCCTCAAATTCCGAGTCGTCCGGAAACTCGGGCACGTCGGGAAGATCGGACGAGCCCCCAAACTCGTCTTCGTCGGGAAGCTCGGGCGAGCCCCCAAACTCGGACGCGCCACCAAACTCGTTTTCGTCGGGAAGCTCGGGCGCGTCGTCAAACTCGAACTCGTCGGGCTGCCAGGCGGCTTTCTCAAACCCGACGTCGTCCGAAAGGCCGCGCCCGCCCGCGGACTCGACGCCGCCAGGCAGGCCGTTCATGGAGTCTGAGGGATCGTTCGGGAGAACGGTCCGTCCGTTGTCGCCGAGGCCGGCACCACTGCCGCCGCCAACACCACTCCGGCCACCACCGGAAGACGCCCCGCCTCCGCCACCGCCTTTGGGGCGGCCGCTCCCCGTCCCCGGCGGGGGAGGCAGGTAGCCCTCCTGGCGCAGGTGGGCGGTCAGGGCGGCGACGGCCGTCTCGACCCTGGGGTCCCGGAGGGGGAGGCCCTCCTCCGTCTCGGCGTCCAGATGGCTCCAGGCCCCGGCCCCGTCCGCCCAGGCCGCGCGGCCTCCCACCTGGTTGAGGCAGTAGAAGAGCAGCCGGTCGGCGGGCTTGAGCCAGATCCACAACGAGGACGGGAGCACCCCCTTGACGCGGGCGCTTTTCAATAACGACATGAACCAGACGTTCTCGTAGGCCGAGCGGCAGAAGAGGTCCCCGAAGTCGGAAAGGGGGTCGCTCTCGATCTCGGCCCAGACCTTCTCGGCGGGCCGGGTGTCCACCATGTTGGTCCTGGGGTCCCAGCTGACCGACAGGCTGTCGAAGACCCGGAAGGCCTGGTCCTTTTTGTCGAGGCAGTGGGCGACCAGGGCCGCCGCCAGGGCGAACCTGTGTCCCGGCAGTTCCCCCAGCCGTCCGTTGAACGGCGGGCCCAGCTGGAGGACCAAAATGTTCGCGAGTCCGGCCAGGTCGAGCTTGTTCTCCCGGCCGAGGGCGGGATTCCCGCGCCGGGGGAGGCCCGTCTCGTAGTCGAGGATTTTCTCGGGCTTGTAGCCCCCGCCCCTGGGGTTTAAAAGAACCCCCTCCTCCAGGACAAACTGCAGGGGCGTCCTGGCCAGGGCCCAGGGCCCGTGAAAGTTGGGCTGTTTGGTGACCGGCCCCGATTTGACGATGGGGGCGAGGCAGGGAAAATGCCTGCTCCCGACTTTGAGCAAAGACCAGAGGTCGTGCCTGTTCCGAAACCTCCGCCCCGGGTCCCGCCTCCAGACCAGGATCATCAGAACGACGACGACCAGGACGGCGACGGGCTGGTACCTGCCGCCCAGCCAGCCCATGACTATCCCCGCCTGCTCCATGGTCAGAGAGCCGCGCTCCCCCAGAAACCCGGCCAGCCTCCCGGCCTCCCCCGACGACCCCAGCGGCGCGACCAGCGCCCTGGCGGCCAAAAGCACCAGAAGACAGTAGAGACGCGCGAGGGGCCCGGCCGCCACCGGGACCAACAGCGCCCCCATGAAGGCCAGGACCATCCAGGATCCCCCCTGGCCGCCGTCGGGCCCCCGCGCGGCCACTTTAGTCCCCCCGCCCGGAAGCGGATGTGGCGGAGATGCCGGATGTGGAAACGGAGGACGCGGTCATGTATCCATGGACGACGGGGGGCCCGGGATTTTCCGTCGCGGCCCCGGCGGCGCCCGCGACCGGGGGGCGGACACTCCAGGCTCCGGAGGCGGCGGGACGGGCCTCCCCGACAGTTAAAACGCCAGCGGCCATGTCCGGGAAGCCGCGGTTGGCCCTCCTCAGAGTCCTCCGAACGTCCAGATCCCGGGCCTTGGACCTGAGGGCGGCCAGGTATTTTCCCCCGAGCCTTTTGCTGCGGGAGTGGTAGTCGGCCGCGGCCTGCTCGAAGCTCCCGGTCCTCCTCAGATGTCCCCTGAGTATCCAGGCGCCCACGGCCAGGTTGAGGCAGCCGTGGTCGACCACCTGCCTCTCCCCTATGCCCAGGCCGGCCAGCACCGGCAGCCAGAGGCTGTTGATCTGCATGGGCCCCATGTCGTAGCTGCCGTTGGTGTTGCCCGAGGTCTCCCCCACCGTCCCGCTCTCGGCGTCCATGACCAGCAGCAGCAGGGACAACGGCACCTCGAAGCGGTCCGACGTGTCCCTCAGACATTTCCAGGTGACCGGGGACAACCCCTCCGGCCAGACCAAAGACTCGTCGCCAGGGCCGCCCGAAACGGCCGGATTGCCGGAGGCGGACTCGCCCGAGGCGGACTCGTCTGAAGCGGACTCGCCCGAGGCGGACTCGTCTGAAACAGAATCATCCGAGGCGGACTTGTCGGAATCATCGGAGGCGGAATCATCGGAAACGGAATTGTCTGAACCGGCGTCAGTGCCGGCGCCGATGTCGGCGCCGGAAGTTTCATCGGTGTCAGTGTCAGCGGCGCCGGAAGTTTCATCGGCGTCGGTGTCGGCGGCGCCGGAAGTTTCAAAGGTGTCGGAGACGTCGAAGACGCGAACGTCCCAGCCGGCGTCTTCGGAGCTGTCGCCATCTGAAACAGCCCCCCCGCCGGGGACTTCGCCGTCGTCGGAGACAGGGGCGCCGTCCGGAAGAAAAATCCCCGCCGAAGCCGTGCCGCCCGAAATCGGCCCGTCCAGATCGAGGGGGAGGATGACGCTCCTCCGGGGCGGGCGGGGAACGGCGTCGCGGGCCGCGGCCTCGACCTGGCCGCCGGCCGAGGACGGTCCGGAATTGTCCGGAGTCCCCGCCGGGCGGGCGGCGTCGTCTTGAGGCGCGGGAGGCGTCGTCCCGCCTCCGGGGGGAGAGGCCGGGCCGGACCAGACGAGGCCGGCCAGGGCGGCGAGCAGGATGGCGGCGACCAGGAGGGCGAACATGGACGAGGACCGCGTTCGCTCCAATCTTTCCAGGGAGTTTGAATATCCGATGTCATTCGGGGCCATCTCTCCGGCGCGGCTTCCGGCCAGCTCTTTGGCGCGGTCTCTGGCCATGTCTTTGTTTCTTTTGCTCATCTCAGGGCCTCCCTCAGGTTCAGAACGTCGTCGGTGCGCCGAAGCTCCCTTCTGGTGCCGGTGACCGGGGGCAGGGGCGGGATGTCCGGGGGCCTCCTCTCCAAGACGACCCGTCTGGCCGCCCGGCAGATCTGGTCGGTGACGCTCCCCAGGTCGGGCATGGGAACGAGCACGGGGCTGATGACGATCCCGTACCTGTCCAGAGAGCCCAGGCAGTTCGACAAGGCCTGGGAGGTCTCGGCGGAGTCGGGGAAGCTGCCGGCCTGCTCGTAGCGCTCCCGTCTCGCCGACATGGCCCGGTCGGCGGTCTCCCCGGTGGCCTCGCAGCCGGCCAGGGCGGAGGAGGCGGGCAGGACAAGCCAGGCCAGGGCGAGCAGAAGGGCGACGCCCAGGAAGCCGCCGACGCCGTCCCGGACGACCCTGACGAAGTCGCCCCGGCGGACGCTCCCGACCCGCCCCCCGGCATGGCCGGGTTTGTCGCAAGCGGCGTCCGCGTCCCAGGAGCGCAGATTTCGGACGGGCCCGTCGTCCTCCGGCCTCTCCCAGAAGACCCCGTCCGTGTCGGGCTGGATCCAGCCGACGTCGTTCATGTCCGGCAGGTCCCCGTCCGGCAGGCGGATCTCCGGGAACTCCATGTAGGACAAGTCGGCGACCGGCGGGATCCAGCCGGGCCTGTCCTTGATTCCCAGGCTCCCGTCGCGCCCGGGCGCCTTCGGACGATCTCGCCGGGCCGTCTCGAGGACCGGGCGGCCTGCCTGACGGGCGTCGGCGCGGCGGTTTTTTTGTTCGACCAAGTCAGTCATGGTTTTCTCCTAAGTTTGAGTTTTGGTTGGCCGCGGATGCCGCCGACCAGCCCGCATGGGCATGGGCCTGGGCCTGGCATGGCATGGGCCTTGGCCCAGCATTGTTGTCGTTGTCGTTGTCGTTGTTTTGCTGTTATTGTTAATGCCGTTGTTTTGTTGTTATTGTTATTACCGTTGTTTTGCTGTTATTGTTATTGCCGTTATTTTGCTGTTATTGTTATTGCCGTTATTTTGTTGTCGTCGTTATTGCCGTTATTTTGTTGTTATTGTTATTGCCGTATTTTGTTGTTATTGTTGTTACCGTTGTTTTGCTGTTATTGTTATTGTTATTGCCGTTGTTTTGTTGTCGTCGTTATTGCCGTTATTTTGTTATTGTTATTGCCGTTATTTTGTTGTTATTGTTGTTACCGTTGTTTTGCTGCTATTGTTGTTGCCGTTGTTTTGTTGTCGTCGTCGTTATTGCCGTTGTTTTGTTGTTGTCGGCGACGAAAGAGGACAAGGTCGGCGTCGACGACGAAAGAAGACAATGGAGATGGTTTCCCTTCCCCGGGGATTTTTTTCCGTCCCGCCCCCCGACCCGGTCGTCGCCCCGCGTCCCCTCACCAGTCGGCCCTGGCCCGGAGGACGGCCACGTCGAGCGCCGGTCTCAGCCTCCCGACCAGCAGGGTCCTCGCCCGCCCGGGGACGGCCTCGAAGGGCAGGCCGCTCCAGTCGAGCCAGGCCAGAAAGGCCACCCCGGCCAGGGCCAGCCCGAAAGTCCACCAGCTCCAGTGGAGGAGCCAGAGAAGAATCGGGAAGACCGCCCTGGCGTCCAGGCGCCCCAGCCTGGGCTGCAGGGCCGTGAAGGCCCAGGGGACGACCGTCCTGCCGGTCAGGCCGGGGACCAAAGAACGGGTCGGGGAAAGGCTCCCCTCCATGGAGCTCGTCGTCATGTCCTCACCTCTCATGCCGGTCCCTCCTTCCGCGTCTTTCGGAGCGCACCAGCTCCAGCACTTCCGGGCTCAGGCGCCCGAGCCCCACCTCCCTGCTGACGGCGGCCTCCAGGGTCTGGCCGGAGGACTCGACCATCTCGTCGAGGGCCGGGGCCAGGCGGGCGGGCCTCTCTTTTTGGAGCATGGCGCGCATGTCGGGGCTCAAAGCCAGAAACTCCCTGACCGCCCTCCGGCCGCCGTCGGGGGAGGGGTAGAGCCTCTGCTGGACGACCACCCGCAAGGCGGACAACAAAGACGCCGCCATGGCCGGCCGCTCCCGGGCCGAGAATAGGGAGATGATCCGGCCGGGAGTGTCGGCGACGCTTCTGGTGTGCACGGTGGTGTAGGCGGCCACCCCTATCTCGGCCGCCTCCATGAGCCCCCTGATGGTCTCGCAGTCGCGGCTCTCGCCCATCAGGACCACGTCGGCGGCCCGCCTGGTGACGTTTCTGGCGGCGGCCGTGAACCCCTCGCAGTGCCTGGGCACCTCGGACTGCTCCACGGGCGAGAGCCTGCCCGGCAGCCCCCCCAGGTCGAACTCGATGGGGGCCTCGTAGGTGGCGATATGCCTGCGCCCCCCCTCGGCCAGCCTGCGCAGGACCGAGGCCAAAAGCGTGCTCTTGCCGCTGCCCATGACGCCGGTGACCAGGACCAGGCCGTTTTCCGGGAACAGGCCCGCCAGGAGCTCCGGCTCGATCTCCAGCGTCTCCAAAGGCGGGGGGAAGTCCGGGAGCGACCTCAGCGTCATGGTCACCCCCGTGCTCCAGCCGTTGGCCACGGCCGAGGCGTTCCCCCGAAACCTGATCCTCCTGCCCCTCCCCTTGGGCAGCTCGCAGCCGAAGTCCAGCTCCAGACCCGTCCCGACCATGGCCCCGGCCGCCTCGTTGCGGGTCAGCCTGTTTAACAAAGCCGCGAGCTCCCCCAGCTGCACCCTCCGTCTCCCCAGCCCCCGCCAGACCCCGTCGAGGCGCATCCAGGGCCTGTCGGAGCTGGTCAGGATCAAATCGCTCATCCCCTGCTCCCGGCCCCAGGCCATCAGGTCCAAAAGCTCCTGCATGGTCCAGTCGGGGGAGTTCCTGGCGAACTCGAACTCAAAGTCCGGGTCCTCCATGCCGGCCGGCAAGCCCCCCGGAAAGACGGAAGCCGCGCCGCGTCCGTCAACGGAGGAGGGGAGGACGGCGGCCGCGCCCCGCTCGTCCCTGGCGGGGAGGGGGACGCCGGGAGAGCCGCGCCCGTCGCGGGCCGGGGGGGAAGGGTGGACGGCGACGCCCGTCCCGACAAAATTTCCACGCGCGTCCGCGCGGGCGTCGGAATAATCGCCGGCGCGATCGTCGGAGCCAAAGCCGGGAGGCCGCGGGGCGTTCGTTTCCAAAGGGTTCATGCCGGCATTCTTTCCGACGGAGCCGGCGTTAGGGATCGTTTCCAAAAGATTTGTCTCCGCATGTCTCGTCGCCAAAGATTTCAATTCCCTGGAGCCCGTTTCCAAAGAGCCCGTCCCCCCCGGACTCCCCCCGGGGTCCAGCTCCTCGATCTCCCCCACCCAGGGAATTCTTCGCTCCGGGCGCGCGGCGGGGTTTTGTTTCTTGTAGGCGGTCCAGTACTCGGCGGAGAGGCTCAGGCAGTGGCCGGCGTCCAGGTCCAGGGTGATGGCCCGGCCGTCCCGGGGACGGCCCGGCGGAGGCTCGAGAGCGCGGGCGGCCCCGGTCTTTTTGATCTGCCTCATGTTTTTGGCCAGCAGCTTTCGCTCCCCTTGGGCGACGGGGACGGCCGGACTCCTGGTTCCGTCGGCGGGGGCGAGAGGCCTGGCCTCGAGGAACGGGCCCCGGGCTCCGGACCGCGCGGGCGCCGTCCGCGGCCTCGGGCCCCCGCTCAAATCCCGGTCGTCGTCAGGGGGCATGGTCGGGACGCATCCTAAGATTTGGGTTTGGGAAGGCCGGCGGGAGTTTCCCGTCCTCTTGGCCGTCCTTCCCGTCATTGGCGTCATTGGCGTCATTGGCGTCATTGGCGTCATTGGCGTCATTGGCGTCATTGGCGTCATTGGCGTCATTGGCGTCACTCGAGTCGGTTGTCTCGTCACGGTCTGGTTGGCCGTCATTTGAGTCGTCACGGTCCGATTGGCCGTCATTCGCGTCCTCACAGTTTGGTTGGCCGTCATGCGAGTCGTCGCAGTCCGACGGCCCGTCATGCAAGTCGTCGCTGTCCGATTGCCCGTCATTCAAGTCGTCGCAGCCCGGTCGGCCGTCCTTTTGGCTTGGGAAAACCGGCGCGGGCCTCCCGTCCTAGCGGCCGGTCTTTCCGTCACGACCGCCGCCCCCCCGGGGGAAGACGAAGCCGTCCTGGCCCACCAGCCGGTAGAGGGTCTTTTGGAAGACCATTTCCCTGGCCCGCACGTCGAGGGCGGTCTCGGTGAGGGAGGTCTCCGACTGCCGGGCGTAGTCCTCCACCACCAGCCTCTTGAACGTCAGCATGCCCACGTAGTCCCGGGTCAGGGTGGCCACGTTGGAGGCGAAGAGGCGGTCCGCCTGCTCGACGCCCAGCCGCCAGCCCTCGGAGACCCAGCCCCGCCAGCGGGAGAGCTCGGAGCCGCCCTTGGGCCGCAGGGACCCGTGGACCGGGCCCGGCCCCTCGGGGAGCCTCAGCAGGTAGTGCCGCCAGTCGGGCCTGACGCCCGCGAGCCTCGCGTCGCTAAAAAGCCGGTAGCTTTTCTCCTGCCCCAGGGCGGACTTCTCGGTCTCCATCTTCAAAGCCGGACCCGCCGAGGTGGCCACCGGGGGGACGACGAAGACCCCTCCCCTCTCCCCCACCAGGGGTCCGAAGTCGAACAGAAAGTCGAGGCTCTCGGACAGGGGGCCCGCGACCTCCTCCAGGATGCGCTCGTAGCGCCATCTGGCCCCGGCCTGGACGGAAGCCCCCAGGGCCGCCTCCCTCTGCGCCGAGGTCCTGACCGCCGGAATCTTGGGGTCGTAGGCCTCCTCGAAGTCCGAGGCCCGGGCCTCCATCAAAGCCCGCAGCTCCGGGGGCCGGGCGCCGGAACTCCCGGAGTCGGAGGATTTTTTGGGCGGGGCGGGGGTCTCGTTCGCGGCGGCCCAGCCGGAAAAGGCCCAGGCTCCCAGCGCGGCCAGGAGCATGACCAGGACCAGCCGGAAAAAGACCGCGGCCAGGGGGTGGGAAAAGCGCCCGCCCGAGCTTGAAAGAAGATCGCCAACGAGCCCGTCATGCCCCAAATTCGGGACGCCGGAGCGCCGCCCGCCCGGCAACCGACCGCCGGACTGCCGCCCGTAGACCAGCCGGCCTCCCGACGGACCCGCGCCGGACCGGGGGGCGCGCGTCAGGCGGCCTCCCGACATCGTTCCGCCCGACCGGACTTCCGCCAAAATTGACTTGACCGTCGCCAACATTTTCAATCCCCGCCTTTGACGGACGACGTCAGGACCAGCCGTCGGTTGATCAGGTCTACGCCCAGGCGGGCGTTCTCCTTGCCCAGCTGGTTGTTGATCTCCCTGAGGAGGTCGCCGATGGTTTTCTTCCCGGCGGGGGCGGGGCGCAGGACCACCTGGATTTTTCCCGCCGTCCTGCCGTTGACCACCAGCCCGTAGCCCATGGCCTCGCTGAGCCCCAGGGCGGCGGCCCCGGCCTCCCCGGCGAACGTCCCCGACAGCTCGTAGGGCAGCGACAGGACGTCCGCCTTCCTCCTTTTTCCAGACGCCCCGGCCCCGCCCGGATAGGAGGGGTCCTCGAGCCTCTCCGCCACCACCCTGACCGAGGCCTCCCCCAGAATCCTCAGGGCCTCGTCGCGCGCCGGGTCGGACCGGCGGCTCCCGACGCTCTGGCAGGCGCCGAGGAAAAAAAAGGCCAGGAAAGCCGCGGCCAGCGCCGCCGCCGCGCGGGAGGCCTTGCCGGGCCGCCCGCGTCCGCAGGCGACGAGGCCTGGCGCGGAACCGGCGCCGCCGGACATGTCCGAGTCCGGCGTCGCGCTCGTCCGACCTGGCGCGACGACGTTCGGCGACGAGCCCGCCCGGCCGGCTTCCTCCGGCGAAAGACCGGGAAAATTTTGACTTTTGAGCGCACCCATAAACGACACCATGTTGTGAAAAGAATTGGCCGGCTTCATGATTCCGTCCCCGCTGGTCCGGGCGCCGTCAAAGTCCGGACCTTGAGATTTTCTTGAACGAGCCGCCGGTTTCCTGCCGACCGTCGGAGGCGCGGCGACCTCGCCCGAATATTTGAAGGCGCCGGCGGCGTCAGCCCTTGGCGACATCGACGACGTCGGCGACATCGTCGGCCTGCGAAAAACTCCTCGTCCTCCTCGTGGAAATAGTAGAAGCAGACGAGCAGGTCGAAGCCGGCGCGGACGTCCTCCGGCGCCGGAGGCGGCGTCCCTCCCGGGTCGGACCCGGAGCCCCCGGCCCCGTTTCCGAAAGCTTGAAAAAACAAACGGGGACAAAAGACCAAACGGTCGTCCCTGGCCAGCGAGCCCATGTCGACGCCCTCCCCTCCACTTTTCGTTTCTTTTCTATTTTTTTTGTTTCCATACTGCCGGCCGGATATTTCCGGCCGGATATTTTTCGCCGTGGCTTTTTGAGTCTAAAAATTCGGAAAAAGAACGCAGCTGACGCAGGGCCCGGTCCAAAATCGGGGTTCCCGGGCCTCCAAAACAGGCAGTCCGGCCGGCCCGGCTACTTGCGCGGAAAGAGTTTTCTAATTATTTCGTCAAGGCTGAACAGTCCCCCCGCCTTCCGGCGACAAACGTTCCTGAACGCATAGGTGAAAAACGAGGCGTTTATTCCCCGCTCCCGCCTCCCCGATCCCAAAGGCGGGACTGACTCCCCGCCGCCCGACAACCCGGCCGGGCTTGTCGGGGCGGACCCCAGCAACCGGATCAAAATCACCCCTCTGACTCTCCCTTTTCTTCTTCTCAGCGCCAATTTTCCCGCGTCACCTTTCCCGTCCCCGGCTTCGGCGAAGTTGGCGATGCCCGCGGAGTCCGGAAGTTCGGAAGTCAGACTTCCCGGAAGCCCGGAGTCGTCGAAGTCCGGAACACCCGAGGCCTGGTCGTCTTATCAGCCCCCCGGCCCGTCATGGTCGGGCCGGGGGATTAGCCGGGAGGTTGGCCGGGGCGGGCCGGAAAACGGTCCGGCGCCGCCCCCGGCCGGCTCACTTCAGATCTGGCCGCCCCTTCCCGGAAATGTCCCGCAGGGGAAACATCTCGTCGTCCAAGTCCAGGTCCGCAAACTCGGTCGCCTCCAGGGGGACGATCCTCGAGGCCGCCACCTCGCAGATCTCCCGGGGGACCGCCTCGGGGACCGCCTCGGGGCCGCCTTGGGGAAAGCCCGCGCCGTCCGCTCCGAAGGGTTCATGGTCGGCCGTCATGTCGTCGAAAAAGAAGACCTTGTCCACCGGACCGTCTGGGCCGTCCACCAGACAGTGACGGTGGCGGCCGAGGAGCCAGTGCGCGAAGCCGCAGAAGCTCTTCCCGCTCAGGACCGACAGGCGCCAGCAGCCGGTGAGCAGCCCGCAAACAGCGGGGCCCAGCGGCAGCAGGGAGAGACGGCCGGCCCCGGCGAGATAAAGGGCCAGGCAGCCGATGATCCCCGTCAGGACAAAGATCAAGTTCCTCGTCCGCTGCTCTTTCATGACCCGCCTATAGGACCCCTTGTCTTTAATCTCCCAGACCCGCAGCAGTTCCTCGAAGTCGGCGGGGGGCTTCATGCGGCTGTTGCGGGAGCTGTTGGCCAGCTTGCTCGCGACCAGCCTGGCCGGGCCGGCGATCATCTCCCCGGCGTCGGCGAAGGCCGCCCTCTCTTTCCTGGCCGCCCCCGGCCTCTTTCCACGCTCTCTTCCGCCCCGCCTGACAGCGTCCGCGATTATCCGGGTTTTGGTCGCCTCCCCGGCCTGCTCGTCGTCGCGCTCCCAATCGAAGTCCGCCTCCGACTCCGCCTCGAGGCTCGCCGCGGACTCCTCCTTGAGGACCTCTTCAGGCTCCTCTTGACAGGTCGTCCCGGCCGCCTTCACAGGGGCCTCCTCGGTCTCCTCCGCGCGGTCCTCCTCGGTCGCCTCCGCCGGATTCTCCAAGGGTTTGGAGTCCCCGGCCGTCCGGATGACCCCGGCAGCCGCGTCGACCGGACCGGCCTCGCGGACGACGTCGGTCCTGTTCGCCGCCTCCTCGAAGACGGCGCGCCAGAGGCTGGCCGTCTCCCCGACGCTCCTCAAGGCCTCCGGGAGCCCGACGGCCACCTCGGCCGGATCATCATTGTCCGGGGCCGGGGCCTCGACCACCAA
>JAISET010000173.1 GCA_031264015.1 Deltaproteobacteria bacterium
CCCGCCCCCGCAATGAGGGCAGATTTGCTCCTCCGAAGTAAGACCATCTTCCTGGATGTCGTCGGCGTCTTCGGGCCTGATCGGCTCCCGGCGGAAAAGGGGGCTTCCAGGCCGGCCCCCTTGCCGCCGATCCGACGCGTCGTCCTGACTCGGGTCTTCGGGCTTTGCCTTGAATTTGTCCTTGCCGGAAGGCCAGTTGGAATTAGAGGAGTTTTGACCCGGTGGGGCCGTCAAATCCTTGATTTTTTTTGCGGGGAAGTAAAACCTTTTCTTTAGGTTTAATTCGAGGGCTCATAATTGAAATTAAACGGCAAAAATTGAATCTGTCAAGCCTTAGCATTTAATTTTTTCTCCTGCCCTAAAAATTGGACATTGAAGGTGATAAATTAGCCCTGGAGACAGAAATCCTGACGGCAATTTTCATCCCGGGGCAGGTCCCGGACTCGGGTCCGGCCCCAACCCTGGCAGGGGTCGCCAGGGACCCCGCGAACGCTTACTTTTTGACTGTTGCCAAAACAAGGCTCCTCGGTTAGAATCTAACAGCCCAAAAACCGAACTCCCGGCCCCCGGCCAGCCCGCGGCCTCCCCCGGGGCGGCCGGGCGAAAAAAATGTCCAGCGGGTGTCCGGAGAAGATAAAAATGGCAGATGTCCTGGCTCCCATGAGCGGCAATATTTGGAAAATCCTGGTCAAGGACGGCGACTCGGTCTCCGCCGACGACGAGATCATGATCATGGAGGCCATGAAGATGGAGATCCCCGTGACCGCCGAGCAGGACGGCCGGGTGACCCTCAAGGTCAAGGATGGCGACCCGGTGGAGGCCGACACCCTGCTGGCGGTCGTCGAGTAGGCTTTTTCGCCGCCCCGCCCCCGGGCCGCCCCCGCGGCCGTCCAGACTGGCCGGACAACCGGACCGAACGGCCGGGCCGGCCGGATCACGCGTCCCAGACCGCGGTCAGGAATAAATTTTCCGCCCCGCCCCCGGTGGTCCCCATGCTGATCGACGTCCACATTCATTTGAGCTCCCCTGAGATGGCGGCGGACAGGCGGCCCTACCTCGACGGCGAGCCCGGCCTCTCCATACTGTACGGCAGCGACCAGGCCATGCTGGTCAGCACCCCCGAGCTTCTGGCCGACCTGGACCTGGCCGGGGTGGGCAAGGCCCTGGTCATGGGCTTCCCCTTCCGCCGGGAGGACAACGCCAAAAGACACGGCGACTGGCTTTTGGAGGAGTGCGCCAAATATCCCGGCCGGCTTTACCCGCTGGCGGCCTTCGACCAGCGGGCGCCCTGGGCCCTGAAATACTCCGAGAAATTTTTGTCCGCGGGCGGCTTCGGCCTGGGGGAGCTCTGCGTCTACGACGAGGGCCTGACCCCGCCCATGCTCGACAACCTCGAGGCCCTTGGCGCCCTCTGCCGCGAGAAAAACGCCCCCATGCTGGTCCACGTCAACGAGCCCATCGGGCACGCCTACCCCGGCAAGGCCCCCATGGAGATCGGCCAGATCATGACCCTGGTCCGGCGCTGCCAGGGGGTCAAATTAATTCTGGCCCACTTCGGCGGCGGCCTGCCGCTTCTGTCGTGCCTGAAAAAAGAGGTCCGGCCGTATTTGGACCTGGTCCGCTTCGACACGGCGGCCATGCCCTACATCTTCGAGCCCCAGGCCTTAAAAATTGGCGTCGACCTTCTGGGCCCGGAGAAGTTTTTCTTCGGCTCCGACTACCCCCTTTTAAAAACCAAGAGATACCGCAAATATTTCGCCGACGCGGGCCTCTCGCCCGCCGAGGCCGATTTGATCCTGGGCGGCGCCGCGGCCGCCTACCTGGGGCTCTGACATGTTGGACTGGCTGCTGGTCACCCTGACGGCCCCCCCGCTTGCCGGGGAGGCGGCGGGCCACGCCCTCTTCGAGGCGGGGGCCGGGGGCGTCTGGGAGGAGGCCCCGGACGGGAAAGGCCGCCTGGTTTTGAAGGCCGGCTTCGCCGAGGGCGACGAGATGCGCCTGATGGCCGAGCTGCCCGGGGCGTTGGGCCGCATGGCCGAAGCCTTGGAGCTCCCCCTGGGCGACTTTTCGCTGACCATGGAGCTGCGGCCCGGGGAGGACTTCTCCGAGAGCTGGAAAAAGGATCTGCGGCCCGTGGTCGTCTCCCCGAGGCTGGTCGTCTGCCCCAGCTGGTGGGAGGACGACATCCCCGGGGCGCGCCCGGACGCCAAGATCCTGCGCCTCGACCCCGGCTCGGCCTTCGGGAGCGGCCACCACGCCTCCACCTACCTGTGTCTCGTCATGCTGGACGCCCTGGCCGCGGACGGCTACCGCCCCAACGCCGTTTTGGACCTGGGGGCCGGGAGCGGGATACTGGCCCTCTCGGCGGCGCTTTTATTTGACAAGGCCAAAATCCGCGCCGTCGACAACGATCCCGAGACGGAGTTCGCCATCGGCAACAACCTGGCGGCCAACGGCCTCCAAAATAGGATCAGGGCCGAGATAGCCACCCTGGGCGACGCCGACGGCGAGTTCGACCTCGTCATGGCCAACCTGACCCGCAACGCCCTGATGAACCTCTCCAAAACCATCGCCGCCCACTCGAGGCTCCCCGGCCGGCTGATCCTCTCGGGAATCCTGGCGGGGCAGACCCCCGAGATTTTAAAATCTTTCGGCGACAAGGGCTTCGTCTGCGTCTCGCACCTGGGCCTCAACGACTGGTCGGCCCTGTGCCTGGCCAGGGGCGCGGACGTCCCGGCCTGCGCCGGGCGGGTGGTCCTGCAAAGCAGCCTGCCCGACGAGTTCGCCGCCGCCCCGGACGGCTCCGACAATCCCGACAACCCCGGGGACCAGGAGCACCGGGCGGCCGACGACGGCCGGCCTGGCCACCCCGAGCCCCCCGGGCCCGAAAAGCCCGCCAAATCCAGGCGCGGACGCGGGTCCCGCCAGAGAGGCGGGGGATGAGGCTGAGGCGCTTCACCGTCCCCGGCGCGGGAAAACGTCCCGGGACCGGGGACGAGATCGCCCTGGACGCCGCCCAGAGCCGCCACGCCCTGACGGTGCTGCGCCTGGAACCCGGACGGAAGATCGAGCTGGCCTCCCCCTGGGGACTGGCCCCCGCCGTCATCGCCGGGCTGCTCCCCGACCTCGGGGCCCCCCTCGCCCCGACCCTGGTTTTGGCCAGGCTGACCGGCCCCTTCGCCGGGGCGCCGGAGGCGGGCCTGGCCCCCGGGCCCGAGCTGGCCCTCTCGGTCGTCAGGGGCCCCCGATTCGACTGGGCCGTCGAGAAGGCCGCCGAGCTCGGCGCGGGCAGGCTGGTCCCCGTTTTGACGGAGAGATCCGTCCCCGGCGCCCCCGGCTCCGCCAAACGGGCCCGCTGGGCCCGGCTGGCCGGGGAGGCCCGCAAGCAGTGCGGGCGCCCCGGCCCTTTGATTGTCTCCGAGCCCCTCCCTTTGGAGGCCTACCTGAACTCCCCCGGCCTCCCGCCGATAAAATTTCTTCTGGACCCCTCCGGGAGCCCCCTGGCGAATTTTCTTGTTCCCCGCGCCCATGACCGGGCGGGACCGGGGCCGCAGCCGCCGCCCGTCCCGCCGGCCGCCGTCCTGGTCGGGCCGGAGGGGGGCCTGACTCCCGGGGAGACCGGGCTGGCCTTGTCCCGGGGCTTCCAAAAAGCCTCCCTGGGCCCCCTCGTCCTGCGCTCCGAGACCGCCGCCCTGACCGCCCTCGCCCTCTTGGGACAGTTCGCCCCGTCGCGAGCCGAGCCCCCCGCCGACTGAAAAATTTCCGAACCTTTTAATCGCGCCGGGGGCCGTTTTTCCCAAGGCCCGGAAAGCCGGCGGACGCCCCGAAAAAAATAACGGCCCCCCTCCGTTAAATTTTTTAAGCCGGTTTTTTTTACGCCCGGAGCGGCAACATTGCTCTGCTAAAAAAACGGTTCATAATGTTGGCCGCCCCCCCCTGCCTCGACGGATGAAATGCTTAATTCTGCATTTTATAGGGGTGTAAATAAAAAAAGGTTGTATTTTTAAAATTTCTATGGTATTCTTCCTCTGACAACCAATTTTGGTTGTCAGAGGAGGTTTTAGCTGATGAATGATAAAATCGACAGCAGTGAAGATAAATTGCAACTTATTTTGGGTAAATTATTTGAACTTTCAAGTACTTATAAGGAAACTCTAAATCCTGAATATGTCATTGAAATTTTAGAAATCGTATTTAAGACTAATGACCATTTTCTCACAGGAATATCCAGTACAGAAGATTTTACAACTTTCGAAGACATTGAACAGTTGATACTTGAAGCGGAGAGGCAGCTTCACGACGCAAATCTCAAAAACCTCTTTAGAGGGTTGAAAAGAATTCCCGCAGAAAAAGATATAGTCGCAAAAAAAAAACCGTCTTAAAAGATGAGGGAATAAGAGTTAGTAATTGGCGTTACTATGGTAACTCCATTGTTACCTTGGTCGGCAGGATTCATTACGATAGACTCGCCTTGAGGGGTTCAACACCTGCCGATATTGAGAAATTGGCGGATTGGGGACACAAAGGCTATATCTATCCCGTGGATGAGGCGCTAGGGGTCAGTGGGCTACCCTATCATATAACTTTGGGGGCCATGCTTAAAATTGCTAAGGAAGCTTGTTTAGCTGACTCATATGAAGCGTCTCAGGGCCGTTTGAAGGAATTAGGTATAGACGTTAACGATGACACTATCCGTGCCGTTACTAACACTATAGGTCAATTAGTTTTGGACCATGAGACTCAAAAAGCTGACGAGGCTTTCTCTGTCTTTAATTCTGGTAAATGGACATTTCCAGAGGAGAAAATTCCTCACGTTCTGTATCTTGAGGCGGATGGTTCTATGGCTCATATTAGAAAAGATAAAGATGAAGAATCTCAAGAAAAGAATTTACCTATCAATGAGTTATGTGAAAATGGCAATGAAGATTGCGTATCGATTCTAAAACAATCTGGGAAAAAGTCCCACTGGAGGGAAGTTAAACTTGGAATCGCTTTTTCCTCTGATCATTTTTTAAACTGGACCGACAAACATGGCGTCAGACAACACAAAATACAAAAAAAAGACTTTGTTTCTTATATTGGTGAAGCGTCAGAGTTCAATAAACGAATGCTATCACTAGCTCTTCGTAATGGCTATGGATCATATCAAGAAGTGGTGATTATTAGCGATGGCGCAACCTGGATTAGAGAAATGAAAAAAATGTATTTTCCTGATGCACAACAGATATTGGACTTTTATCACTTATGCGAGAATATTTCAACTTTTGCGAAAAATGTTTTCTCTCTAGATGAGAGGAAGTATAAGCCCTGGGCTGATAAAGCTTGTGACCTTATGAAAAAAAGTCAAGCAAATTCGGTGCTGACGATGATAAAGAGCCTAACTAAGAGTCAATTAGCGAAAAGCACTCACGATCTCGGCAAATATATTCAGAACAACATTGACAACGTAGATTATAAGAAATATCTGTCAAAAGGATATTTCATCGGTAGTGGAGCCATAGAGAGTTCGAATAGGACAGTTGTCCAAAGACGTGTAAAGCTAGCTGGAATGAGGTGGAGTCTTTCGCCAATACAGAATGTTCTCGCCTTAATGACTAAGTTACAAAGTAAAAAATGGGAGCAGGACGTTGTTAATGTTGTCTATCAACACTATAACCAGGCCCAAAGTAGATATTTATTCCAGAAATCAGGCGTCAAGGGTCAATGAGATCAGATT
>JAISET010000181.1 GCA_031264015.1 Deltaproteobacteria bacterium
CCTTCATGGCCTTCTTGGCCTCCGGCCTCGCGTTTGCCTTTTTCCCTGAGTTTCGCAGGACTGACAGACTTGCCCGGAGGAAGGCGGCTGTTAGTCGGGTCCTTCACAGACTCGACGCCAAGGAGGATATCGAGAACATCATTGCCGATGTTTGACAATGATTCTCCGTATCCTAGGAGCAAAGACCAAAAGAGCGAGAGAAGCGAGCTAAGAATTCTATCTTATTGACGGTTTCTTTATAGTCCTTAGCCTTTATTTGTGAGGTTTTTTTTCCTCATGAACATCCCCAAAAATTATGAAGTCTTGATAAAAGTCAAGCCGCAAGCTCCTAAGATCATGGTATAGTCCATAGCTAGCCATGACTTTCAGATGTAAAATAAACCATTGACAAGATTTTGTCAACAACTATTTTTCCAAGACTAGGTGTTGGGATATATTGAATGTTACAGATGGAATTCATGTTAACCTTTAGTCCTTAGTATGCCATATGGATCAAATTTGCCGCTCATAGGATGGCTATTTTGAAAATTTGGCTCTGAACTACTAGCCTTTAATATGGCTGGCTGACCCAGGACCTGGTATGATCTTGGCACCCCGGATTTAGAGCAGGGGGCCTATGAAATAGTGGCCTGAATGGTTGCGCCGTTTCTTTCTCTTAATATTAGTCGTCTTTTCAGACTTTTTCGACTTCCTTGTTCCTTTTGTGTTTTTTGTCCTCCTGGTTGTCTTTTGACCCCGTTGTTCCCAGGTTTTCCGTTCCGGCGTCGTCGGCCTCCGTCAGTCGTCCTTCTCCTCCGGATGGATTTCGTTGAAGTCCTCCGGGTTGCCGGCCCTGGCGGTGATGGTGCCGACGAGGGCGTACCTGTTGACAGTCTTATCATATATGAACTCTTTTAGCAATCTGAAGTTCTCTATCTCGGAGCTGTTGCGCACATGGATGCGGGGGCCCGTGCAGGGGACGATGATGGAGTCGCCGATCTGGATGTGGTTTTCATCATGGTAGCTGATGTCCAGATTTTGTCCGATGAGCTCCAGGACCTTTTTCTCCACCTCCTCCAAGTCGACGTCGAGCTTGAGGGGGAAGTTGAGGACGAAGCCGCCCCGGACGTCGCTGTTGACGTTTTTGAAGTCGTAGAAAGGTATCTTATAAATCTCCTGCAGGACGTGGGCGGTCATGTCCTCGGCGCTGTGGGCCTTGCGCCTGCGGACCAGCGACGGGATGACCACGTTGCAGATGTCGACGGGGAGCGGGCCGAAGAGGTTGGGGCGGGTGACGATGATCTCGTCGCCGATGCCGATGATGATGTCGGCGTTGATTTTTAAGAACGGGTAGAGGAGGTCGAAGTGCTCGACGATGACCCGCCGGCCGTGGGCGAGGGCGCCCTTGACAAAGTCGACGATCTCGTACATCTGGGTGAAGGCCATCTGGAAGCGCATGTCGATGTGGTAGGTGGGGATGAGGAAGTCGTGGTCGAGATCGACGGGTCTGACCTGCATGACTTTCTGCATGACGATGGTGTCGTCGTCGTTGCTGAGGGTCACCCCCGGGAACATGCCCTTGATGAGCAGGGACTTGCCGCTGCCCGAGTCCCCGATGATGGCGACCAGGCGGTCCTTGAAGGAGAGGTGCAGGTGCGAGAGCTGCTCCCCCATGCTCAAAAGCCGCTCCCGGCCCCGCGGCGCGAAGTAGACGGAATAGATGTGCTGCACGGTTATGGCGTCCATGATGGCTCTCCGTCAGACGTTCAGGGTCTCCCGCATGATGGCCAGGGCCGCCTCCGGCTCGAGGCGGGCCAGGGCGCCCATGGCCGAGAGGATGTAGTCATGGTCCACGGCCGTCCTGGGGGACGCCGGCTTCAGCAGGTGGAGGTCCTCCGGGACGCGCGCGGCGGCCCCCAGGACGCGCCCGGGGTCCTCGGCCCCGATGATGGGCCCGCCCGTCCCTATGACCAGGGGGACCCCGCTCAGGTCCTTGCCCGTCTGCACGAAGCCCTGGCCCATGAAGGTCCAGACGGGCTCCAGGACCCCGCAGTGCCTGGCCAGCGACAGGCGCACGCACTCCCGGGCCAGCTCGTCGTCCAGCCGCTTCTCCAAGGTCCCCGGCCGCGGGACCAGCCCGGGGTCGGCGGCGCATCTTTCCAGCCAGCCGGCCACGAAGTCCTCGGCCGAACCCCCCGCCGTGCCCCCGGCCCGATCCGCCCCGGCGGGCTCCGTCCAGACAGGCTCCGTTCCGGCCGGCTCTCTCAGCCTGGAGGCCAGGCGGCTTATGGTGGCGGCCCCGGCCAGGGACGGCAGGCTGTACCTGAGCCCCAGGTCGCCCTCCACGGTCCTTTTGGCGTAGGGCTGCGGGAGCCCCCGGAAAAAGACGTTGGGCTTGGTGGGGTCGCCCCTGGCCATGGAGTAGACGTCGGTGGTGGCCCCGCCCGCGTCGAACAGCAGGAGGTCCCCGACCCCGGGCAGGCCGCCGGTTCCGCGGCTCAACAGCTCGGCCGCCGCCAGCACCGTCGAGGGGGTGGGGATGATCTCGAGGTCGGCTAGCTTTTGGAGCCCGCCCAGCCCCTTGGCCTCGATGATGTTGGCGATGAACAGTTTGCGGATGGCCTCCCTGGCGGGCCCGATGTCCGGCTTGTCGATCTCCGGCATGACGTTGGGGCAGAAGATGACCTGCCCGGGGTAATTTTTAAAAACGCGGGCCAGCTCGTCCCCGGCGCTTTTGTTGCCGGCGGCCACCACGGGGCAGCGGAGGCCGGAGCCCGCCAGGGACTCCCCGTTGTGGATTATGACGTCCTTGTTGCCGCCGTCCGTCCCCCCGGACAGGAGTATCATGTCGGGGCGCAGGGCGGCGATCTCGGAGACTTCCGCCTGGTTGAGCTCGAAGGCGTAGGTTTTGAGTATCTTGGCCCCGGAGTTGGCCGCCGCCATCCTGGCCGCCTGCACCGTCAGCTCCGGGACCAGGCCCACGGCCACCATGGCCAGCCCGCCGGCGGCCGAGCTCGCGGCTATCAGCCTGACGACGTCGACCCGGCCCGTCTGGAGCAGCAGCTCCTTTCTGGCGGCCTCGAAGCCCTCCATGACGTCGGTCCCGACGGTCGTGAAGGCCCTGGCCCGGCCCAGGACCCTCCGTCCCGCCGGGTCCACGGCCGTCAGCTTGGTGAAAGTGCTGCCCACGTCCGCTGTGATGATGACGTCCACGGTCGTCCTTTCTCCAAGCCGGGACGGCCGGCGGTTTTCGGTCCCGCCGGGGCTTTGATTTCGGTTCCGCCTCGGGCCCGCCTTGGTTCCGGTTTTCGGGCCCGTCCCGGTTCCGCCCGGAGGGCCCGGCTTGCTCCCGGGCCGCCGGTTCGGGCGGCCGTCCGGACGCGTCGTCAAAAACGTCTCTTTATGATGACGTTCTTTTGGACGACGTCCCCTTAAATGACGCCCTTTTGGAAGACTTCCCTTTAAACGACGTCCTTGAGGGCCAGGATGCGGGCCATCTCGTTGCGGACGATCATGACCCCCTCGTCCACCCCCATCCCGGGCTTGGCCAGACACTGGTCGGGGGAGGTGGCCATGGCTATGTGGGCGCAGACCTGGGCGGAGCGCTCGGTCTCGTTGCAGGTGCCGCCCAGGTAGGCCCCGACGCCCCGCTCCTTGCAGTAGACGACGGCCTCGACGGAGTTGTTGACGCCGCCCAGGTCGGGGGTCTTGATCTGGATCATGTGCCCGGCTTTTTCGTCGGCGAACCCGCGCACGTCCTCCAGGGTGTTGCACCACTCGTCGGCCACCACCTCGACGTTGACGCCGCGGCTGTCCAGGAGGGCCGAGAGCTCTTTCAAGGCCTTGATCTGGGGCTCGTAGCCGCCCATGTCCACGGGGCCCTCGATCCGCAGGCGGAAGGGCCTGGCGGCCTGCTCCAGGGTCGCCATGTAGTCGGCGATCTTCTGAAAATCGTTTTGGAAGGCCAGGCCCAGGGTCCCGTAGACGTCGATGTGCAAAATAGGGTTGTAGTTTGGATATGGTCTCAGGGTCTCGACGCGGCGGGCCAGCCACTCGACATAGGCTTTCAGCTTCTCGCCCCTTTCCCCCAGCTTGTCCCTGACGTTGTTGAAGAGGGCGTGGGGCAGGACCTCGGCCCCCTTGAGGATGATCTTGTCGGCGTTCAAAACCCGCTCGTCGCCGGTCTGGCTGAAGATCGGCACGGGTTTCTCGGAAATTTTGAGGCCGTATTCCTCGGCCACGACCTGGGCCATGAGCTTGTGACGGGACTTGGCCACGGCGTCCAGCACGGCCTGGGTGGCCCCGTAGCGCAGGGCGGTGTGCAGGCGCGTCCCGTCGGAGGCGGGGTGGCGGTCGACTTTCCCGGCCATCTCCCGGAAGGTGGTGATCTCTTTCCCCACCAGAAGCGGCCTGATCTCCCTCTCCACCACCGGGATGAAGCTCCCCGCCAGAAAGAGGGGGTCGCGCCCCCCGGCCCCGGAGTACTGGACTGCCGCGCAGTCCCCGTGGGCCACCTGGCCGTCCTCCAGGATCAGCATGATCGAAAGCGACTGCCCCGCCTGGCGCACCTGGGTGAAGCCCGGCGTCCTGGGCTCGCCAACGTAGGCGTTGCCGTCCTGCCTGGCCCCGCTTTTGATGGCCAGCTGGTCGTCGAAGAAAAAGCCCGTCCCGCCGGCCGAGCAGACCAGATTGGTGATCTTCATCGCGTCCCCTCAAGGCGCCGCCCGAAAATTTGGCCTCGGGGAGGCCGTCTTTCGGGGCGCCGTTAGAAAAAGCCCGAAAAAATAACCGCGGAA
Source organism: Deltaproteobacteria bacterium (assembly GCA_031264015.1). Taxonomy (GTDB): domain Bacteria; phylum Desulfobacterota; class Desulfarculia; order Adiutricales; family Adiutricaceae; genus JAIRNQ01. Next base: position 4,776 of record JAISET010000181.1, read on the forward strand.
GAACCGCCCCTTGAACTGAAATAATCCGACCGGAAAAATCGGACGAAACCCGTCCCCGGACCTGTCCCGAGCCGACCGGGCCTCGACCCGCCCGGGCCTCGACCCGCCCGAGGCTAAAATTCCGCGCGACATGAAAATTCCCCCCGCCTCCGCCGGCCGGGGCCCGGCGGGGCTCATCTGGGCTTGCCGACCAAAAAGCCCTTGCCGATGGCGTAGATGTCGTCTATGACCATCTGGAAGCTGACCGGGCGGCGCTCGGCCTTGCTGCGCTCCTCGAGTTTCCGGCGGTGGAAGTCGACCAGGTCGTCGGGGAAGGGCAGGCGGCCGCACTCCAGGAAGCGGACGGCCCCGCCCAGGTCCCGGGCGGTCAGGATCTTGCCGGCGTTGTATTTGCTGGGGGCGAAGGGGACGTCGATGACGCCCGCGGCGAAGGCCCTGACGGCGCCCCGGGCGTAGTCGCCCTCCCCGAGCTCCAGGGTCTTTTTAAGTATGGCCTCGACCTCCCGCTCGATGACCGCGACCTCGGCCAGGACCTCGGCCTGCTCCAGGAGGAGCTGGTCGCCGAGCATGGAGACGACCTGCTTGGTGGTCTTCAGGCCTTGGGCGTTGGCCTCCTTGGAGGGGATGCCCAGGGCCTCGTGGGGGGTCTTGACGATGACTTTGGTGGCTCCGGAGAGGGCGGCCGCGGCGGCGCCCCAGGAGATGACCCCGAAGGCCTTGGCCTCGTCCTGGGGGAAGCCGCCCATCCACTGGTGCAGGACGGTGGTCACCTTGACGTCGTCAAAGCCGTTTTCCCGGAGATATTTCTCGGTGACCAGGCGGAGGGACTTGACGGCGGCGACGTCCTGGATGAGGTTGCCGCACTGGCCGTAGCCCACGGTCAGGTGCCTGCAGCCCTGGGCGGCGGCGAAGAGGCTTTCCAGAACGGCCACGGCGTGGGAGACGCAGGGGGGGACCAAAGTGCCGGTGAGAGGCCCGAAGGGCTCCCTGTTAATTGTCACCCCCGCCTCCTCGTAGAGCCCTATCAGGCGGTCGCAGTACTGCCAGTCGGCGATGGTCCTCTCCAGGGAGTGCTCCTTGGCGTAGGGAATGTTGTAGGAGATGCCCCCGCCCTCGTAGGAGGTGAAGCCGCCGGAGACGCTGATCTCGGTCAGCAGCCTGGCGTCCGGCGTCCCGTGGCGGATCTGCACCGGCGTCCTGACGGCCGAGGTCACCTTGCGGCAGATCTTGACCCCGTGGTTGACGGCGGGGAAGCCGTTCAGAAGCGAGCGGGCCAGCTTGCGGCTCTCCTCGATGCCCGTCTGGGCCTCGGCGTAGCGGTTGTGGCGGGTGTAGGAGTCGATGGTGGTGGGCAGCAGGTCCGCCTCCCCCTCCTTCTCCAGAAACCTCAGGAGCTCGACATGCTCGTCGGGCAGGGCCACCCCCGCCCTGGGCTGGATCAAAGTCCGGCCGTCCCGGTCGGCCACGTCCAGCTTGACGGAAAAACGTTTGTCGTTTTTGATGGCCTGCTGATAGGCCACCGTCTCCTCGAAGTCCACTTCGGCCCCGGTGGGCCAGCTCGCCAGCACCTCGCGCCGGATCTTTTCGAACTCGTCGCGCTCGAGCCTGGTGTTTTTTAGCGTGGTCATGACAGTCCTCGAAAGATGTTTCAAGCCAGGTCCGCCAGCATGTCGGCGATGGTGGTCTCGGGCGGGGTGCCCGGCGGGTAGACCCGGTCGAAGCCCATCTCCCTGAAGACGCGCTCCACCTCGGCGAAGTCGGTCTTGCCGACCACCAGGTTGCCGCCGGCGTAGAGCCTGACCCCGCCCAGGCCCGCCTCGGCGCATTTTTCCCTGAGCCCCCGGCAGTCGATCTCCCCGTGCCCGTACAGCGACGAGACGGCGATGACCGAGGCGTCGGACTCCAGGGCGGCGTTGATGAACTCCCGCTGGGAGACCATCACGCCCAGGTTGATCACCTTGAGCCCCGCCTGCTCGAAGGCGTAGGCCAGGATCTTGTTGCCCACGGCGTGGACGTCGGCGCCTATGACGCCCAGGACGACGGTTTTCTGTTTCATGGCGGCCAGCCTCTCCCGGCAAATTCCCCGACAAGTTCCCGGACAAGGCCCCGTCCGGCTCGACGGGCGCCCCGGCCGGCCGGGCCGCCCGCTGGTTCGGACGGGCGGAATCCGCCCCCGGCCCCCGGGCGCCCAAGCTGACTATACATGTATATACATGTATGCACTTTCTTAGGATACACCGGTCGGCCGGAAAAGAAAAGAGCCCGCCGGCCCCCTGGCGACGTCGGCTCCCTGGTTTTTTCCGACTTTTTTCGGCCGCCCTCGGGACGCGCCCGGGCCGGAGCGGCCCGGGAGGCTGGTTTTAGGGCCCCCGGCCCGGACCCGAAAAAATAATCCCTTGATTTTGCCAATTTCAAGGGCGGCCCGTCCCGCCCGCCTCTTCTGCCTTTGCTGAGTTAAATTAATTCTAACATAACGTAAGTCTGTCCTGCAAATCAAAAATGTTTATTTGCTGATTGTTTTATTGTAAAATAGTGCCTAGTATTAACTAAAAAGCATAGATATGGAGCTATAAATTTATATTTAGAATTTGACTTAGATATAAATAAATAGTTTTATAAGTTTAAAAATAAAAATAGTCATCGAGGATGTCTAAAACATCGCTTAAAGGACGGTCGGCGCTCCCCCGCCGGGCCAGACCACCTCTTGGCGGAGGCTGACAAAGGGGCGGGACGATCGTCGGCAGGTCGTCGGCAGGGCGGCGGCCGGGTCGGGTCAGCGGCCGCGGTTCGAAATTTAGGTTGTATAGACATGTAAAGATGTGCTATATTTTTCCCAGAAATTTTTTGATCGCCGGACTTTAGATGGTGGACTTGCGACTGTCAAAGGCCGCTAACAGAATGATTTTGATTCTGAAAGAGACGGACAGCTTTATAAATTAAGTCTGAGTCTTATGTTTTAGTTCTGTATATGGCGCGAGTCTTTTATTTTTCTGAAATTTAGATTGACAGCTAGGCAATAGTAGTTTTATTCGTTTTTCAGACTTTAATTTCAGCAAACAATTTTCCCGATCAAACCGTCCCCGCCGGGGCCGGCTCGGGGCGTCGCCGACCGGTTTTCGGGCCGGCCGGGCCCCGGTCGACATATGGAGGAGCGTCCCCATGCCCAAGGAAAACATGTTCCGAGACGTCGTGATAAGAGCGCCCCGGGGAACCAGGCTCACCGCCAGGAGCTGGCTGACCGAGGCCCCGCTGAGGATGCTCATGAACAACCTGGACCCCGAGGTGGCCGAGAACCCCAGGGAGCTGGTGGTCTACGGGGGCATCGGCCGGGCCGCCAGAAACTGGGAGTGCTACGACCGCATCGTCGCCGCCCTGACGGACCTGGAGGCCGACGAGACCCTCCTGGTCCAGTCCGGCAAACCCGTGGGGATCTTTAAAACCACCGAGAACTCCCCCAGGGTCCTCATAGCCAACTCCAACCTGGTCCCCCACTGGGCCACCTGGGAGCACTTCGACGAGCTGGACGCCAGGGGCCTGGCCATGTACGGGCAGATGACGGCGGGCAGCTGGATCTACATCGGCTCCCAGGGCATCGTCCAGGGCACCTACGAGACCTTCGTCGAGGCCGGGCGCAGGCACTACGGGGGGTCGCTCGAGGGCCGCTGGGTGCTGACGGCCGGCTTGGGCGGCATGGGCGGGGCCCAGCCTCTGGCCGCCTCCCTGGCCGGGGCGAGCTCCCTCAGCGTCGAGTGCCGCCAGAGCAGCATCGACTTCCGGCTGCGCACCCGCTACGTCGACGAGCAGGCCGCCGACCTCGACGACGCCATGGCCAGGATTTCGAGGCACTGCCGGGCGGGCGAGGCCGTCTCCGTGGCCCTGCTGGGCAACGCCTCCGAGGTCGTCCCCGAGCTGGTCCGCCGGGGCTTCAAGCCGGACCTTTTGACCGACCAGACCAGCGCCCACGACCCCTTGAGAGGATATCTGCCCTCGGGCCAGACCTGGGAGCAGTACCAGCGGGCGGCCGTCGACGACCCCCGGGGCACCGTCAAGGCCTCCAAGCAGTCCATGGCCAGGCACGTCCGGGCCATGCTGGAGTTCCAGAAAATGGGCGTGCCCACCTTCGACTACGGCAACAACATCCGCCAGATGGCCCACGACGAGGGCGTGGCCGACGCCTTCGACATCCCCGGCTTCGTCCCGGCCTACATCAGGCCCCTCTTCTGCCGGGGGGTGGGGCCCTTCAGGTGGGTGGCCCTCTCCGGCGACCCCGAGGACATTTACAAGACCGACGAGGCCGTCAAAAGGACCATCCCCGACGACCCGCACCTGCACCGCTGGCTGGACATGGCCAGGGAGCGCGTGAACTTCCAGGGCCTCCCGGCCCGCATCTGCTGGGTGGGCCTGGGGTGGCGCGACAAACTGGGCCTGGCCTTCAACGCGCTGGTCCGCTCCGGCGAGATCAGCGCGCCGATAGTCATCGGACGCGACCATCTGGACTCCGGGTCCGTGGCCAGCCCCCGCCGGGAGACCGAGTCCATGCGGGACGGCTCCGACGCCGTCAGCGACTGGCCGATCTTGAACGCCTTGTTAAACACGGCGGGCGGGGCCACCTGGGTCTCCTTCCACCACGGCGGCGGGGTGGGCATGGGCTACTCCCAGCACTCCGGCATGGTGGTCGTCTGCGACGGGACCAGGGAGGCCGACGAGCGCCTGCGCCGGGTCCTGACCAACGACCCCGGCACCGGCGTCATGCGCCACGCCGACGCCGGCTACGAGGAGGCCGTCGAGTGCGCCCGGGAGCGCGGCCTCAAGCTGCCCATGATCGGGTAGCGTCGGCCGGGTGGCGTCGGCCGGGCAGTGTCGGCCGGGTAGAAAAAGGACCAAGGGGGGCGGGCGGTGAAGGAAACGACGACGGCCTGGACGAACGGCGTCCTGGCCACCATGGACCCGGAAGTGGACGACCAGTACGGCCTCCTGCGGGGGCGCGTCCTGGTGACCCGCGGGGAAAAGATCCTGGGCGTCCACCCCGAGGGGGCCCCGGCCGCGCGGGACGCGGACGACGTCGTCGACCTGGGCGGGGCGCTGGTGACCCCGGGGCTGGTCGACTGCCACACCCATCTGGTCTACGGGGGCGACAGGGCGGCGGAGTGGGAGGCCAGGCTCAACGGGGTCGACTACTCCCGGATCGCCGCCTCGGGCGGGGGCGTCAAGTCCACCGTCAGGGCCACCCGGGACCTGGCCCCCGGGGCACTGCTCGCCCGGGCCGCGGCCAGGCTGGAGTGCCTGCTGGCCGAGGGGGCGACCACCGTCGAGATTAAAAGCGGCTACGGCCTGAGCCTCGAGGAGGAGAGAAAGATTCTCCGGGTAGTCGCCAGGCTCAAGGGTCTGGGCCGGGCCGACATTTCCCCGACCCTCCTGGCCGCCCACGCCGTGCCCCCGGAGCACGACGGCAATCCCGACGCCTGGGTGGACGTCATAGTCGGGGACGTCATGCCGGACTTGTGGCGGGAGGGGCTCTACGAGGCCGTCGACGTCTGGATCGAGAAGATCGGCTTCAGCGTCCCGCAGGCCAAAAAAATATACGACAAGGCCCGTGAGCTGGGCGTCCCCGTCAAGGCCCACGCCGAGCAGATGTCCGACGTCGGGGGCAGCGCCCTGGTGGCCTCCATGGGCGGCTGGTCGTCGGACCACCTGGAACGCCTGGACGAGAGGGGGGCCGAGGCCCTGGGCCGGGCCGGGACGGTCGCCGTCCTGCTGCCGGGGGCCTTTTATTTTTTAAAGGACACCCGGGTGCCCCCGGTCGACTTGCTCAGGAAATATAAAGTCCCCATGGCCGTGGCCTCGGACTACAACCCCGGCACCAGCCCCTTCTGCTCCCTGCGCCTGGCCATGAACATGGCCTGCACCTTGTTTGGCCTGACCCCCCTCGAGGCCCTCGCCGGGGCCACCAGGAACGCCGCCCGGGCCCTGGGCAGGGGAGGGGTGGTCGGGCAGCTCAAAGCCGGCTTTCGGGCCGACCTGGCCGTCTGGCGGGTGGGGCGGCCGGTGGAGATTTTTTACGAGCTGGGCTTCAACCCCCTGGCCGGGCGGGTGTTTAAAGGCGTCCCCTGCGCCCCCCGGCCCGGGCCCGGTTTTTTGGAGGAGCCGGGGCCGCCGGCGGAGCCCGCCGGCCCGAATATCGACCGCTGTTAGCGACATTGGCGTGAGGCCTTTTTAGCTTGTCGCGGCGTCTGTCGTCGAAGGTTTGCAGATATTATTTAGGACGAAACCCATGACCAAACTAGTCGAGTGCGTGCCCAATTTCAGCGTCGGCCGGGACGAGTCCGTCCTCGAGGCCCTGGCCGCGGCGGCCGGGAGCGTCCCGGGGGCGACCCTTCTGAGCCACTCCGGCGACCCCAGCCACAACCGCAGCGTCTACACCCTGGTGGGGGGGCCGGAGGCCATGGCCGAGGCGGCCTTCCTCATGTGCCGGGTGGCTCGGGATAAAATTGACCTCACCTCGCACGCGGGGGCGCATCCCCGGATGGGCGCCGCCGACGTCGTCCCTTTCATACCCCTGATGGAGACGACCATGGGGGAATGCGTGGAGCTCTCCAAGCAGGTCGCCCGCCGGATCTGGGAGGAGCTGGGGATACCGACGTACCTCTACGAGGAGTCGGCCAGCTCCCCGGGCCGCCGCAACCTGGCCGAGATCCGCCGGGGCCAGTTCGAGGGCATGCCCGCCAAGATGCTCCTGCCCGAGTGGGCGCCGGACTTCGGGGACAAAAAGGTCCACCCCACCGCCGGGGTCACCGCGGTGGGGGCCAGGCCGCCGCTCATAGCCTTCAACATTAATCTGGGCACGGCGGACCTGGGCGTGGCCAAGACCATCGCCAAGGCCGTCAGGGCGGCCGCCGGGGGCTACGCCTGCTGCAAGGCCCTGGGCGTCATGCTCGAGGAGCGGGGGGTGGCCCAGGTCTCCATCAACTTCGTCGACTATCGGAAGACCCCCATCCACCGGGTTTTCGAGACGGTCAGGGCCGAGGCGGCCCGTTATGGCGTCAACATTATCGGCAGCGAGCTGGTCGGCCTGGCCCCGGCCAAGGCCCTGGTCGACTGCGCCGAATATTTTCTCAGGCTGGAGGACTTCGACTTTCAAAAGCAGGTCCTGGAGAACCATCTGATCAAGTGACCGGCGCCCGGCCGCAGGCCTCCGCCCGGCGTTTGACTCCGCCGCCCGAACGACGGCCCCCCCGACCCCGCGCCGGGTGGCTGTTTTGATCTCCGGGCGCCCGCCGTTTGTGTTTGCGGCGACAATCC
>JAISET010000232.1 GCA_031264015.1 Deltaproteobacteria bacterium
AGACGCCGGTGGAGATGGCCGGGAAGGCCACGGTTTTGGCCCCGACCCTGACGGACTCCCGCAGGGAGTTTTCGTAGGCCGCCGCCAGCAGGTCCGCCGCCTTTTCGGGAGAGTGGTTCCCGTAGATCGGGCCCACCGTGTGGACGACCCATTTGGCGGGCAGCTTGAAGCCGGGGGTGGTCCTGGCCTCCCCGGTGGGGCACGGGGCCAGCGCCATCGAGGCCCTGGCCAGCTCGGGGCCGGCCGCCCGGTGGATGGCGCCGTCGACGCCCCCGCCCCCGGCCAGGCTCGGGTTGGCGGCGTTGACGATGGCGTCGACTTTTTCCGTGGTGATGTCGCCCACGACGACGACGATTCTGTCTGGGTTCATGTCTCTCCTCCCCCAGCTGTTTTCCGCCCCGGCCCCCGGGGCTCTTCCCGGGAGTTTTCCCCGCCCGGGGGCTTTTCCTGGTCCGGGGAGGCTGTTTTTGGCCCGCCGGGCCGGCCGGTCGGGCGAGTGTCGGGGCCCGGGGCTCATGATAGCAAAATAGTCATGTCAGCGGAAGAACTGGCAGATCGTCCGCCCGGCGCAATTTCCGGGTGGCAAACTTTACATTTGCTGCCGTATGTCTTTGTTAAAATGTTCTCATATTCGGTTGGCAGGTCTTTATTTCCCTCCCGCGGGAAGGCCTGTTTTTTTGCCGCCGCCAGGGAGGTCATTGGAGTTTGATTTCCTCATCCCCGTCGTTTTTCCGGGGCCTCCGCCTCGGACATTGTCGGCGGCCTGGCTTTTTTTTAGATGGGGCGAAAGGGGGCTCTCCGACGGCCGCGATCATCAAGGGGTATTACGGCGGCGACCCCGACGGCCGGACGGTCGGCGGCGATGTCCCCGTCCCCGTCCTGGCCCCGGCGGTCGGAATCGTCTCCCGGGCCTCCGGGCGGGCCGCTCTCCGCCGGGCCCGGGGAAGAAACCCCGGGCCCGGCAAAATAAAAGGGAAAGCTATGGAAGACGACATAACCCACACGTTTGAGACCGGGAAAAGCGGGAAAAGATGGCGCGCCGACGGCTCCGGCTTGATGTCGCCCGAGAGGCTGGACGCGGCCGGGACGCCGCCGGCGGCGCCGACGGCCTCCATTGTTCCCGAAGGAACGCGGGGGAGTCTGCCCTGGTCCGGCCCGGGCTTCGATCTCGGCGCGGAGGCCGGCAGTGTCTCGCCCCTGGAGGGGACGCGCCTGGGCGGGCTGGACTGGACGGTCAGAAAGCAGCCGGTTTTCCTGGGGGACGGCTCGCCGGTCGAGGGACATTTCGCCGTCGTCCGTCAGGACCTGGGACTGGCCCTGGGGTTGGTCGGCAGGTTTTACGAGTGCCACCAGAACGCCGAGCTCTTCTCCTTCATGGACGGCTTCTGCCGGTTGTCGGGCCGGGCTCGGTCCCGCCTCGGGCCCTCCCGGGTCCCGGCCCCGCTTGCGGCCGGACCGGGCGCGACGGCGGGCGGATCGTTTGAACCGGGCCTGCTTGAGAGGTAAAATGCCGCTGGCCGGGGATTTTTCCCCCGGCCGCGGCCGCCGGGACCGCGGCAAGCGCCTGGTCTCCTCCGGCGGCCGGAACAAACCAGCCCCCGGGGGTGAGACATGTCTTTTTTTCGGACCGGTCGTCTTTTTTTGAGCCTGGCAGTCGTCTTCCTTTTTCTTTTTGCCTTATCGTCAAATCCTCCGGCCGCGGCCCAGTCCGCCGGAGAGGCCGCCGCCGCCCCCGGGGTTCGGAAGGTCTTTGATTTCCTGAAGAGCTGCCCCAACTATTTTCTGGCCACCGTCGAGGGCGACCAGCCCAGGGTGCGTCCCTTCGGCAGCCTGGCCGTCTTCGAGGGGAAGATCTACTTTCAGACGGGCAGGGTCAAGAACGTCTCCCGGCAGCTGCTGGCCAACGGCAAGATCGAGATCTGCGCCCTGGGCGCCGACGGCGCCTGGATCCGCGTCCAGGCCCTGGCCGTCGAGGACGACCGCCTGGAGGCCAAGCAGTTTCTGCTCGACGCCCATCCCGAGCTAAAAAGTATGTACCAGGCCGACGACGGCAACACCCAGGTCTTTTATTTGCAAGACGTCACCGCCACCTTGGAGAGCTTCTCCGGAGGAGGCTGGCAGGAGAAGTTCTAAGGGCCCCGCCCTTTTGAACGGTTTTAGAAAAGACTGGCCGGCCGCGGATTTTTGGACCGCGGCCGGCCCGTTTTAGTTTCGGCTGTTTTTAGTCCCCGTCACGACTGCCTTCCACGCATGGTTGTCTGCGGGTTTACAATTGCGGGTCGCGGACTTTTGTCGGCCCGCGTCTTGACGGGGGCGCGATTGTCCGGCGACTTTTCACGGCGTCCCGCCTTATGTCTCCGGCCGGCCTCCTTCTTTGTCAACTCCTTGGTTCATTAATTCATTCATTCATTCATTCATTTCCTCGTCGCTTTCTTCCTCCGTTCCCTCCTCCCCCGGTCGTCCGCGTCCGGCCGGGAAGACGGCGCCGCTTTCGTCGGCCCGCGACGAGCGGGCAAAAGAAAACCCGCCGGGGGGTCTCGTCCCGACGGGTTTTGTCGTTCGCCGTCCGCGTCGCGCGCGGCGGCTTGATTTGTGGTGGAGCCGGCAATGGGACTCGAACCCGCATCCGCCTGATTACAAATCAGGTGCTCTACCAATTGAGCTATGCCGGCGTGGTTGGCTGACGGTCGGCCGGACCCGCGGCGGGCCCGGCTTTCCGCGGTTATGAGGCCGGGCTCGGTCCTACAGGAGGGCCCGCCTGGAGAGGCGGATCTTGCCCTGCTTGTCGATGCCCAGCACCTTGACGTCGATGATGTCGCCCTCCTTGACCACGTCGGTCACCCGGTTGACCCTCTCGTTGGCCAGCTGGGAGATGTGGACAAGGCCGTCGGTGCCCGGGAGGATCTCCACGAAGGCGCCGAACTCCAGGATCTTGACCACCCGGCCCGTGTAGACCTTGTCGATCTCGGGGGACTGGGTGTAGCGTCTGACGGCGGCGGCGGCGGCCTCGGCCTTCTCGGCGTTGGGCGAGTAGATGGTCACCTTGCCGCTGTCCTCGACCTCCAGGCGGCTCTCGGTCTCGGCCTGGATGCTCTTGATGATCTTGCCGCCCGGTCCGATGACGTCCTTGATCTTCTCGGGGTTGATCTCGATGACATAGGTCTTGGGGGCGTACTGGGAGATCTCGGTCCTGGGCTCGGAGAGGGTCCCGGCCATGCGGTCGAGGATGTGCAGGCGCGCGTCCCGGGCCTGGGTCAGGGCCTTGGTCATGATCTCCTTGGTCACGCCCTTGATCTTGATGTCCATCTGGACGGCCGTGACGCCGTCGCGGGTCCCGGCCACCTTGAAGTCCATGTCGCCCAGGTGGTCCTCGTCGCCGAGGATGTCGGTCAGGATGACCACGTTGTCGCCCTCGACCACCAGGCCCATGGCCACCCCCGCCACCGGGGCGGAGATGGGGACGCCCGCGTCCATCATGGCCAGGGTCCCGCCGCAGACGGAGGCCATCGAGGACGAGCCGTTGGACTCGAGGATCTCGGAGACCACCCTGACGGTGTAGGGGAACTGGTCCCTGGGGGGCAGCACCTGGCGCAGGGCCTTCTCGGCCAGGGCCCCGTGCCCGATCTCGCGGCGTCCGGGGGCGCCGACGCGCTTGACCTCGCCCGTGCAGTAGGGCGGGAAGTTGTAGTGGAACATGAAGCTCTTGGTGGTGTCGCCGATCAGGGTGTCGAGCTTCTGGTCGTCGTAGCTGGTGCCCAGGGTGGCGGAGCAGAGGCTCTGGGTCTCGCCCCTGGTGAAGAGGGCCGAGCCGTGGGCCCGGGGCAGGTAGCCCACCTCGCACTCGATGGGCCGGACCTCGGTCAGCCCGCGGCCGTCGATGCGCCTGCCCTCGTTTAAAATCATGCCCCTTAAAATCTCGCCCTCGAGCTCGTGCAGGGCCGTCGAGATGTCCTTGCCGCCCTCGGGGTGGCTCTCGGCCAGCTCGGCCCTGGCCAGGGTCTTGATGTCGGAAACCTTGGCGTGCCGGGCCATCTTCTCCTTGGTGACCAGGGCCTCCACCATGTGCTTGAGGTAGGTCTTCTTGACCCCGGCGATCAGCTCCTCGTCCCTGGGGGCGGGCTCGATCTGCTTCTTGGGCTTGCCGACCGCCTTCTGGAGGTCCAGCTGCATCTTGATGAGGGGCTGGACGGCCTCCTGGGCCAGAAAGACGGCGTCAAGCAGGTCGGACTCGCCGGCCTGGCGGGCGTGCCCCTCGACCATGACCACGGCGTCGGCGCTGGCGGCGACGATCAGCACGAGGGCCGCCTCGTTGATCTGCTCCTGGGTGGGGTTGACGACCAGGACGCCCCCCACCTTGGCCACCCTGGTGCCGGCGATGGGGCCGTCGAAGGGGATCTCCGAGATGGTCAGCGCCGCCGAGGCCGCCAGCATGGCCAGAAGGTCCGGGTCGTAGACGCCGTCCACGGAGAGGGCCTGGGCGATGATCTGGGTCTCGTAGGTCCAGCTCTTGGTGATCAGGGGGCGGCAGGGCCGGTCGATGAACCTGGAGGTCAGCGTCTCCTTCTCGGAGGGGCGGCCGATCTCCCGGCGGAAGAAGTTCCCCGGGATGCGCCCGACGGCGTAGAAGCGCTCCTGGTACTCCACGGTCAGGGGGAGGAAGTCGATGCCCTCCCTTTTGTCGCCGGAGGCCTGCGCCGCGGCGAAGACCATCGTCTCGCCCATGGTCACCAGAACGGAGCCGTCGGCCTGCCTGGCGATCTTGCCGGACTCCATGGTTAGCTTGGCTCCGCCAAACGTGGTTTCAAGTTTCATGTTTTTTTCTCTCCTCGTCCCCCACCTCTTTTTGGGGTCCTGGGACCTCCCCGCATTGAACCGGCCACGCCACGGGTGTGTCCCATGAGCTCCGCCTCCGAAAGGGGTGCTTCCCTGCGTTTTTTATTCCCGGCGCCACCCTTTCGGGGGGGCTCCCCCCGGGCTGTCCGGCCGTCCTCCGGCCCCGGCCGCCCCAAGGCGCCGGGCCGAAAAATTTATCTGCGGCTGTCCGGTTGTTTTCTCCGCCCGCCGGGATTAAATCCCGGCTGGCGAACAAAAAAACCAACAAATAGTTTAGCATTATTTGGCGCTTATGTCAAGAAGCGCCCAAACGTCGTATTTTTGAGCCCCCCGGCCCGCCGGGCCTCTTGGAAAGGGGACGGGAGCCGGGCCCGCCCGAAGGGTCCGACAGGCGCCGGGCCCGTCCCCGGGGGCGGGCCCTGCCGGGGGGGGCGCCTACTTGCGGATGCCCAGGGGCACGATGATCTCGCGGTAGCGGGCGGCGTTCTTGCGCTTGAGGTAGTTCAAAAGGCGGCGCCTCTGGCCGACCAGCTTCAAAAGGCCGCGCCTCGAGGTGTGGTCCTTGTGGTTGGTCTTGAAGTGCTCGGTCAGGTTGGTGATGCGCTCGGTCAGCAAGGCGATCTGGACCTCGGTGCTGCCGGTGTCGGTGTCGTGCTTGCGGTAGCGCCCGATCAGCTCGACGGTTTTCTCTTTGGTGATGGACATTATGACTCCCTGCCATGAAGGTTGTGGCCGGACGGCTATTGGTCGGCCGGCGTGAAGACCCGCAGCGGCCGCAAGAAAGGCCGGGGGGGCTTTTGGGCGCCTCCCTCCATGACGGGGGGGGACGCGGAGATTTCGACCACGGCGGCCAGCCGGCCTCCGGGGCCCGCGACGAGATACTGCCCGGCGGCCCGGTCCGGGGGGGCGGGCAGCCTGCGCCCGGAGCAGAGCAGGCGCACCTCGTCGAGGGACAAAACTAGTTCCGGGATGTGGGCCAGGGCCTCCCTGGGGGAGATGAGCTTTTTCTCCAGGGTCCCCCGGTCGGAGGGCAGGGCCGAGGCCCTGTCTATGGTGAAGGCCCCGGAGGAGAGGCGCCTGAGGCTGGCCAGGGCGCCGCCGCCCAGGCCCAGAAGCCTCCCCAGGTCCCGGGCCAGGGCCCGCACGTAGTAGCCCGAGGAGACCGAGGCCTCGAAAGTCAGCAGAGGCGGGCTCCAGTCCAGGGGCTTCAGGACCCGGGCCACGACCTTTCTGGGCGGCAGGTCCAGGGGGTGCCCCTGGCGGGCGGCCTTGTAGGCGGGGCGGCCGGCCACCTTGACGGCGGAGTAGGCGGGCGGGGTCTGCTCGGAGGGGCCCTCCAGGGACTTCATGGCGGCCTCTATCTCCGGGAAGTCGGGATAGCTCCCGCTCCATTTGGAGAGCATCTGGCCGGTGATGTCGTCGGTGTCGGTGGCCAGGCCCAGGTGGGCCGAGCCCAGGTAGGTCTTGTCGGCCTTGACCAGCCAGGGCTCCAGCTTGGTGGCCTGGCCCAGCAGGACGGTCATCAGCCCCGTGGCCATGGGGTCCAGGGTGCCCGCATGCCCCACGGACTTTTGTCCGCTGATCCGGCGGACGATGTTGACCAGGTCGTGGCTGGTGATGCCGACCATCTTGTCGACCAGCAGCACCCCGCTCAGTTCCGGGGAGGCGTCGGTGGGGCTCTTCAATCGTCGGACTCCGCGGGGAGGATTTTGGCGACCAGGGGGACCAGCCTGGCCAGGGCCACGGCCGGGTCGGGGTCGTCGTCGACGTAGGCCGCCGCCTGCTTGTGGCCGCCGCCGCCCATCGACTGGGCCAGCTTGCGGACGTCCACTTCCGACCGGCTCCTGAGGCTCACCTTGGTCTGGAGCTGCCCGTTGACCCGCAAAAGGGCCGCCACCTCGACGCCCGTCATCATCAGGGGGTACTCCACCAGGCCCTCGGTCTCGGAGAGGGCGGCGCCGGTTTTGTTCAAAATGTCCTGGGTGACCAGCATGGCGGCCAGGCGCCCGCCCAGGTGCTGGGTCAGGGTGCCCAGGGAGGCCGCCAGCAGCCTCATCCTGGCGGCCGGCCAGTTGCGCTTGAGGAAGTGGTTGACGCGCTCGATGTCCCCGCCCAGGGCCACCAGCTCGGAGGCCTGGCGCAGGCACTCGCTGGTGGCGTTCCCCTGGCTGAAGGAGCCGGTGTCGCTGATGAGCCCGGCCAGAAGCGCGTCCACTATCTCCTTGGAGAACTCCGCCCCCAGGGCCTTGACGATTTTGAAGACCAATTCCGCCGTGGCCGAGGCGCGGCTGTTGACGTAGGCGGCCAGGTGGTGCCTCGCGGCCTGGGGGCCGGGGTGGTGGTGGTCGACCACGACGAAGGGGGGCAGGCGGGCCAGCAGCTTGTTCTCGGCCTCGGGCCAGACGCGGTAGGGGGCCTGGCAGTCGACGAGCACCAAAAGATCGTGGTCGTCCTTAAGGGAGGGGGAGAAGGCGACTCTTTCCACAAACGTCTTGCCTTTGAGCAGAAAGTCCAGACTGGCGGCCGTCGACCCGGTCAGCCCCACCGTGGCGGTCTTGCCCAGGGAGATGAGGGCGTGGGCCAGGGCCAGGGCGGAGCCCACGGCGTCCCCGTCGGGGTTTTGGTGGCCGACCACCAGGATCCTCGCGGACTTCCTGAGAAGCCCGACCAGATCGTCGGGGGGCCTGGTCTGACCGTGCTGGCCGCTGTTGGCCTTCAAAGGCATCGAATCTCCTTAAGGCTCCGCCGGACGGCCGGAAAGGCATGGCGCCCGCCCGGCAGGGACGCCGGGCCGCCGTCGGAAAGACGGAAACAAGAGGCGGAAGACATCGGACAAGAAACCTCATGCCAAAACAAACAAACAAACAAGCCGCGCGAGACAAAACCAAGACGGACAAACCGAAAAAGAACGGGCGGCAAACAAGATCCTGACGGTCTTAAGAAATTAAGGCCGGTCGTTTTGGCGGCCGGCTCCAATCATACAGAGTTTAAGAATGTTCGTCCATATCGCCGCCCAGGCCGTCGCCGCGGCCCCCCGGCTATTGGCTGACATGTCCGGCGTCTCCGCCCCGGTCCGCCCGGGGACGGGGGCCCGGCCCTCCATTTCGCCGATTGTCCCCTCGTCTAATTTATTGACGTTTCAGCCGTCGCCGCCGTCATTATCGACGGCCGTCGCTATTCCTCGTCGTCGTCGTC
>JAISET010000003.1 GCA_031264015.1 Deltaproteobacteria bacterium
ATCAGGACGACCACACCCTTGCCATATTTTTCCTTCAGGCGTTTTATGAGCAGGAACAAGTCGGTGCCAGGGAGCGATATGTTAAGTCCCAAGCGCTCGGACTGGTTGATTTCCTCCAATTTTTTTAGAATCGATTCTCTGAGGTCAACCGTCGAGGCCGTGTCGGACGACATTGAAAAAGATATTATCGGGTGCGTCTGTTTAAAATCGTAATCCGATTCCCGGCCTATCCACAAATCGGCGAAAAGACCCCGCGGCGGGCCGTCCGGATTAGGCGGGCCACTAAACAAAGCCTCAAAGGTGCTTAACAGTAGTGATTTGCCGAACCGCCTGGGCCGGGAAAGGAAATAGGCCTTCCCTTCGCTGACCAAGTCATAGACGTGCCTCGTCTTGTCGGCGTACACATAGCCGCCTTCAATTAAATCCTTGAACGTCTGCATCCCAATCGGAAGTTTTTTCATGTTGGTTCCCCACACCCAGCTCTGGTCACTGACCTAAATGGTTCCTCTATTCTTGGCCAATTATCGCACATCTCTTCGATAATTCCAACGAGCTGGCGTCTGGTGACGGCCTTGGTAGAATTTTGTCACCCTGAAACACCCGGCTGACAAGAATCGGAAAATTTCTGATATTTTATCTACAAAATCAAGATGTTAAGGCAGTTAATTTTAAAACCATTAAAACCCCTGAAATAAAACCCCGCCGCACAAAAACCCGGCCATACTTCAAATGCATCACGACGGTCGTTCTGTCTTTTCAGCGGCCAAATACTAAACCCGAAGGGCGTCTGGGCTTTCGGATCCACAAGACATGAAGTTGGCTTCAGAAGGGAATACCTATGCATGAAAATCAAACATCCTCAAACTCAGCCGTCAGGTTCTATGAACCAAGAAAGGGCATTAAAGATGATATTTTAATATCAATAAATAGACTTATATATCTTAAAGAAGTTCTTAGTTTGATTCCTGTAAGTAGGAGTGCATGGAGGGAAGGAATAAAAAAACTGAAAGTTTCCCAAAGCGATCAAAATTAGTAAAAATATTTCAGTCTGGAGAATTAAAGATTTACTTCTTCTCATTGACCAGCTGTGCGAACGCGTTAGGTCAACTCGATAACGACTAAAAATTTTACCCTGGGCAGCGCCTGCCGCCGCGGGCTTGGGTGTCATGTTTACGAGCCAAGGAGGTAAGGGAACAAGGCTCGACACAAATCACGCCCCGCAGGTTTTCAGCCTGTAAAAATAGGCATTGTGAGGCTTCTATCAAAAACAGCCATCAACCTAAGGAGGATAAGATGGCTAATCCAAAAAATAAGGCCAAGGGTAATCAAAATATACCTATGGCCCAAAAAAGAAAGTCATATGCAGCAATTAAGCACTATAAGAGATTAATGCTGGCTTTAGCTAAATTGATCTATCTAAAACCAGATAAAACGCATCTTGAACTTGCTTCTGACCTACGTGTATCTAATGAAACGTATGACATACTTTTATATGGCGCGCTTAAAAGATATAATATTAGATTACCTGCTACAATTAGTGATTCAATGAGTTCTAACAATTTTCCAGCTAGAATAAGAGATCTATTTGGTTCCGCAACAGATGCCATCCTAAGCGACCACGAGCATCAAGATCATATTCCACCATGCGATTCCAACGTCTTTGGCGGGGCGGACGCCCGGCTCTCAGGTCAGGCCGGCGTTGACCTCCTCGTCGTCGATCAGCCAGGGGTCCCTGAAGCAGACGACGTTGCGGCCCATCTGCTTGGCGTCGTAGAGGGCCTTGTCGGCGCGGCGGATAAAGTTCTCGATGGTCTCGCCTGCCCGGTAGATGGTGTAGCCGACGCTGATGGTCACGGGAATGTCGCCGGTGTTGAACTTGTGGGCCTGGATGCGGTGCCTGAGCTTCTCGGCCAGCTTGTGCGACTGCTCGGTGTTGGTGTCCGGGGCGACCACGGTGAACTCGTCGCCGCCGAAGCGGGCGGGGTAGTCGTTCTTGCGCAGCGACGTGCGCAGGAGCTCGGCCACCTGGACCAGGACGGAATCGCCGACGAGGTGCCCCAGGGTGTCGTTGACTTTTTTGAAGTTGTCGACGTCGATGATGAACAAAGCCGTGGTCGGGGTGTAGGCCCCGAACTTGTCCACCTGCTCCTGAAGGATCTCCATGAAGCTCCCCCGGTTGTAGAGCTTGGTCATGGCGTCGAAGAGAGCCTTCTTTTTAAACGAGTTCAGGGCGTTGGAGATCTTGCGCCTCTCCACCAGCTCCAGCCTCGCCTTGCGCAGGATGCGCACGCGCTCGGCGTACTCCTCCTGGATGACCTGGATGGTGATGAGCTGGTCGCCTTTGAGCTGCACGGCCTTGGCCACCAGGGGCAGCTCGTCGTTGGTCGCCGGGTTGGGCTCGAGCCAGATGCCGCTGGAGACCTTGTCGCCGGTCTTGGGCTTGTGCTCGAAGAACTCCTCGGAGTCCAGCAAAAAATACTCGAGCATCGAGGAATGCTCCCAGGGGGTGCGGCAGGGCAGGCCGTCCGGGTCCAGGGGGAACAGCTTGTTGTAGAAGGGGGGGACCTGGCCGTAAAGTTCGTAAGCCAGGGGTTTAAGCCGCTTGAGCAGGGCAAACTCCAGGCTGCACAAAAATTTCAATCCGAGAGAATCGTCCACTGGTCGGCTCCCTTTAATTCTGACGCCCCGCCTTGCCCGGCGCCGTCCGCCCGCCCGGGCCGTCCGCGCCCCCGCCGCGGCGCCCGAAAAAAAAACCAGGGGGTGCCCCGGCCGCGGCCGGCCCGCCTCAGGCCTGCTCCACCATTTTGTCGGCCAGGGTGGTGAAGATCTTCTCCACGTTGAGGCCGGTCTTGGCGCTGGTCTTAAAAATCGTCACGCCCTTCTGCTCCAGGCTGGAGAGAACCTTCTCGGTGATCTCCCACTCGGGCTCGAGGTCGGTCTTGTTGATGATGAAGATGCTGGGGATGCCCGAGCCCAGAATCTTCATGGACTCGACCCTCAGCTTCAGGGCCACCGTCAGGGTCTCCCCCCTGGTCCCGTCGACGACGAACAAAAGACCGTGCGCCCCGCGCAGATACGACATGTTGACTAAGCTGTAGTTGTCCTGTCCCTCCATATCCCAAAGCAGCAGGTTTAAGTCTTGATCCCTCGCGGTTATGGTTTTCTTGCTTATCTTGACCCCGACCGTGGACAGGTAGGTGTCCGAGAATATGGAGTTGACATATTGCCGGACCAAGGCCGTCTTGCCCACGGAAAAGGAGCCTAGCATACATATTTTTTTATTAATCATAACAGTTACCGGCGGAACACCTTGCCTGTTGTCGACCGCGCCCGCTCGGAGGGCCGGCCGGGATAGGACAAAACCAGCGGGAGGCGAGGCAAAAAAAACGGCCTCCAAAGTACGGCCGGCCAGGCCTCCGTCGGCCGGTCGCGACAGGCGTCAAAAGCGGGGGCGGCCGTCCGAAAAACCAGGGACGATATTTGCAACTAAGGGCCTTTTGTCAACAAACACCCTCAAACAGACTAATTTGAAACCAAAGCGCCGGACGCGGACGTCCCGCGCCGCGCCAAAACACGCGGGCCAAACGACCGCGACCGCGACACTACGACCGCGGCCGCCTCGGAGGCGGGCCCGCCGGGGGCGGGCTCCGGACAAAGCTCGTACCTTGGCCGGATAAATTTTACCCCAGGCCCGGGGCAAAGTCCAGGTCCCTGAAAAAATCGGGGCAAACATCTGCTAGTCGGCCCCCTCGAAGGCCCGGAGGCCCCCCTGGGTGAGGCGGACGTTGAGCTCTATCTTGCGGCTCCCGGCGTCCTCCTGGGGCGGGCCCTCCTCCGTCTGGGCGGAGAACTGGCTGCCCAGGCCGTAGTTGGAGATGGGCATGGAGGAGCCCCTGGCGTAGAGCATGGCCGCCAGGGTCTTGGTGCGCTGCTCGGAGAGCTCGAAGTTGCGGCGGTCGCTGCCGGTGGCGTCGGCGTGCCCGTAGATGACCAGGCCCGCCCCCATCTGCATCTCGGCGGCCAGCCTCTCCAGGGCGACCAGGTTGTCGACGGCCTTGGCCAGGACGGGGGCGTCCTCGGGGACCGGCTCGTCGCTGTTGGTGGGGAAATGGATGACCACGCCGTTGACGGCGGCGACCAGGGACTCCATGGCCATGGTCCGGGGGTCGGTCAGACTGGCCGCGTCGATGCGGACCACGCCGGGGATGCTCAGGGCTTTCTCCCGGGTCTCCAGGATCCAGCCCATGGGGGCGGAGCCGGCCAGCTTGAGGACCCCGCCCGCCCCGTCGAACTCCATGGTCACGGTGGGCAGCGGGTCGATGACGTCGCGAACCCTCTGCTGGACGATGTCCTCGTCGAGGGAGACGTAGGGCTTGACCGTCAGGGCGTAGCGGGAGGGGTCCAGGCCCCCCTCGCCGGAGAGAATGCCCCCGGGGTCCCGGGCCAGGTTGTCTTTTAAGACCACCACCGAGCGCGGGCCGCCCTGGAGGATCTGGCCGACATGCCCGACCACCAGCCCCGGCTCCCGGCGCAGGATGTCCAGCGCCTCCTCGAACCTGGCCTGGTCGGCCTCCAGGGACCTGCCCCGGCCCCGGGCCAGTTCCCGGGCCATGGCCTCGCGCCCCCGGGCGTAGCCCTCCTCGACCCGGCCGTTGTGGTAGGAGAAGACGAAGGCGAAGCACATGAGCAAAACGACGGACAGAGGCAGGAGTCTGACCAGCAAGGGCAGCTTGCGGGAGGGCTCCTGGTAGCGGACCTTTAAAAAATCCTCGAAATAGACCCGGCACTTCTGGAAGGCCTTGGTGTCGCCCTTGAAGTCGTCGAGGTCCTCGGCGCAGTCCACCACGAAGAGCTCCAGGGCCTCCTGGAGGTCCTGGACCAGCGAGGTCGGCGGGTTGCCCCTGACCACGCAGGCCATGTAGACGGGGTCGGCCCGCCGCAGATAGATCGACCGCTCGCCGAAGCGCAGGTTGTCGAGACTCTCGCCCCGCTCGCCCCCGGTGGAGAAGGAGTCCCTGGCGAAGTCCTGGATGGCCGTGAACATGCCCGCGACCAAGTCCGAGTCCCGGCCCTCGCTGCCCTCGGAGACCAGGTGGTCCAGGACCAGCCCGCTCGCGGCGTGGATGAGATAAATCTCCTCCACGTGGTACAAAAGCGTGTGCAGCAGGACTATCTCGCTGAAGGGCTTCCTGACCCTGAAGGCCTCCAGGCGCCACTTGAGCCCCTGCAGTGAAAGGCTCTTTTCCAGGGTGCTGTTGAAGTTCTGCAGCATCGAGGTGAAGGTTTCCGAGATGGACCTTCTGATGGCCGGGCCGATGACCGGGAAAATGTTGTTGGCCAGGGTCTCGGGGTTGCGGCGGACCGAGGCGCTGAAGATCTTCTCCACCGTGGGGCCCAGGACGGTGTTTAATTTGTCGTCCCTGCGGCTGCGCAGCAGGAGGGCCTCGGTGACGACCTCGGAGAGGGCGTGGGCGTGGTTGGCCGGGTCGGTCAAAACGCGGCTGAAATACGAGAGCTGGGTCATCTCCCGGTCGATTATCAATCTGCGGAGCCTGCCCATCTCCGTCTCGTCGTCCGGCGGGGCGGGCCAGGCGCCGGGCCCCTCGGGGTCGTCGTCGAAGCCCCCGGAAAACTCGTCCCCGCCCGGGTCCCTGGGCGGCAGTCCCGGCCCCGCCTCGGGGTCCAGGAGGCGGTCGAGGCTGTCCAGAAAACTGGCCTCGTCGTAGTCGGACTCGCCCCGCCCCCCCCCCTTGCCCGGGAAGACCGGCTCCTCGGGCGGGTCGAACAGGGAGTCGATGTCGGCCAGCAGCTCGTCCTCGTTGACGCTTTTGCGCGGCGGGTCGTCCAGCCAGCCGGACCCGCCCACCCCCGCCGCCGGGGCCGCGGGGTCGGGCGGGGTCTCCAGGGCGGCGTCGTCGTCGCCGGCGTCATGACCGGTCCCGGCGGCCGCGTCCGGCGCCCCGGCGGGCGGGGCCGAGGGACTTTCCCTGGCCAGGACCTCTTTCAAGTCCTCGGTCAAAGCGGCGGCGAACTCGTCGGCGGTGTCAAAAGAGAGGGGGTCGGAGGGCCTTTTGCCGGGGTCGATGATCTCCCCGTTGTCGGCCGTCCGGTCGGAGGGCGGGCCGGCGGGGGAGTCGGCAGACTGGCCGTCATCATCGGAGGAGGAATCGGAAGAAATTATGTCGGAGGCGGCCCGGACGGCGGCCTCGGGCTTGTCCCTGGAGAACAGTCCGGCGAGGAAGCCCCTCTTTTTAACCGGCCCGGGGACTTCGGGCCGGACGGGGGCGTCGTCGTCGGCGTCCGCCGGGGCGTCGTCGGCCGCCGGGGCGTCGTCGGCGGCGGCGGCCGGGGCGTCGTCGGCGGCGGCCGTCCCGGAGGCGGGGGCCTCGTCCGGGGAGCCCGGGGCGGGCGGGTCGCCCGCGGCATGGTCGGAGGCGGGCGGGCCGCCGCCGGGGGAGGACGACGACTCCGGGGGGCCGCCGACGTCAAACTCGGCGTCGCGGCCGTCGGGCGCAGCCTCCCCGCCCCGGCCGTCCGCTCCGGGCCCGGCCGCCAAATTTTCCGGACCCGCCGGGGGCCCGGCTTCCCGCCGGGGGAAAAGTCTCGAGAAAAAGCCCATATTCCTCGTCATGGCCAGCAAGCTGACGGAAAAGGGTCCGCTGACGAACGGCCGCGGTGGGCCGCCGGGCGCCCGGGTCTCCCCCGGCCGGACGGGGCCCGCCCGGCCACGGGGGAGGAAAAAGGGCCCCTAGTACTGGCCCTCGCCGCCCTGGCCGCCGCCCTCGCCGTCGCCCTGATAGTCCCCGCCGGGCTTGCCCTCGCCGCCGGCCCCGGGCTCCTCCTGGTCGGTCTCGGAATCGTAGACCTGGTCCACGGGCGAGACGTCGATGTTCCAGGGCTTGGAGAGGGAGGCCACCATCTCGGTGATCATGGTCGACATGTGGGTGCGGTAGACCATGTCGGTGCGGATCTGGGTCGCCGTCCTGGTGAGGATGTTCAGGGCGTCGTTGTATTTTTCGTCGATCTTGTCGTTGAGGTCGGTGCTCTCCTTCATCATCAGCTCGCGCAGGGTCCGCTCCAGGGTCTCCAGGGAGGCGCCCAGCTTGGCCGAGCGGCGCTCGAAGTTGTCGTTGCTGACCGCGAGGTCCGAGGCGATCTTGCCGATGCTCTCGGCCCGGTCCCTCTGCTCCTTGGAGATGCTCTCGTGCAGCTCGCGCCTCTCGGCCCCCAGGAGCTCGTTTCTCTCCCTGGCCTCGGCCCTGATCTCCTCGTGGCGGTCGCGCTGCTCGGCCCTGACCAGCGCGTCGCGCTCGTCGCGGTCCTCCTTGAGCCTGGCCAGAAGGGAGCCGACCTCGCTCTTCATGAAATTCTCCAAAGAGTCCAGACGGCTCCTCAAAGACTCCTTGACCTCGGAGATCTCCCTTAAGAGGCGCTCCTCCTGCCTCTTGAAGCGCATCTCCATGTCTTTGAGCTGGGCGCCGAACAATAGCTCCCGAACCTGGACCATCGAGGAATCAGGCAAGTTTTTGTTGCTGCTGCTCATCCGAACATCCTCCTCTCCCGGTCAAGCCGGGCCGTCAGCGTCTGTCCCGGGGGCCGGGCCCGACTCTCTCGGGGAGGCGGCCGCGGGGACAAAAAGGTTTATTATTGTCAAAAGCGTCAAATTACAAATAATTATAACTACAAACAAGCTAAGTCTAATCTATATCAACAAGCCGCCAGCTTGTCGCCATTTAAAGCGGCAATATTTTCTATATCAATTCAGGCATAATCAAAATAAAAATAATAAGTTTGCTTATATATTATCTATAATTTTAATCAACACATTTCTTTATGCCATCAAAATGCTCATAAATAAATGTAATAAACAACGAACGGCTGTTAGCCCGACGGCCGGAGAAAAAAATGACGACCGCCCTGACGCCGCCGCGGGGCCGGGAAGTCCCGGCCGGGGCCAGGAGCCGCCAAAAACCGGCGCCCCGCGGACCGACGCCCCGTCCGGCCGCCCCCGGGGGCCGGGAAGCCCCCGCGGGCAATTTTCGTATTTTACTTTATTTCCAGGCCTATTTACAACAAATTTTCAGCGGCCCGTCAATTGACGAAAAAAAGGGCAAAATCGGGTGTTTGGCCCCATGGCCGCGCGCCGGGGCGCGGGACGCCCAAAACATCCGCCGTTGCGCCGGGCCTGTCGGACAAACGGTCCCGGAGCGGCCCCGGGCCCGAGTCGTCCCGTCGTCAAACGGCGGCCGGGCCCGGGCTTTAAGTCGTCCCGCGGTCAAACGGGGCCGGGCCTCCGGCCTTGGCAAGGAGGGGGTTTTTGTGGATAATGGCCTGAGCCTCCGCCCGGCCGGGGAAACCCCGGCGGCAAAACCGACTTTTAAATCGCCCGCCCGCCTCAGGCGGGGGGCGGGGAAGACTGCGACATGAGCGACGTGCCCATCCTGCCTCTGACCAAGGCCCTGACCATCGCCACCTCCGACTCCGGGGGAGGGGCGGGCATCCAGGCCGACCTGAAGACCTTCGCCGCCTTCGGGGTCTTCGGACTGTCCGTCGTCAGCGGCGTCAGCGCCCAGAACACCGTGGCCGTGACCGGGCTGGAGTGCCTGTCCCCGGGGCTGGTCACCCTGCAGCTCGAGGCCGTCTTCTCGGACATCGGGGTCGACACCGTCAAAATAGGCCTGCTGGGCAACCCGGAGAACGCCCGGGCCGCGGGGGCCTTCCTGGCGAGGCTCTCCCCCAGGCCCGACGTCGTCCTGGACCCGGTCATGGTCAGCGCCAGCGGCCACGCCTTTTTGGACCGGGAGTCCGTCGAGGCCGTGAGGGAGTTGTTCCCCCTGGCCACCCTGGTCACCCCCAACATCCCCGAGGCCGAGGCCCTGACCGGACTGAAAATCAAGACCGAGGACGACTACGTCCGGGCCGGCGAAAAGATCATGGAGATGGGGGCCGGGCAGGTTCTCATCAAGGGCGGGCACTCCGGGGGGACGAAGTCCGACGACCTTTTGGTCGGGCCACAGGGCGTCCACTGGTTCACGGTGGAGAGGGTCAGGACCAGGAACAACCACGGCACGGGCTGCACCCTGTCCTCGGCCGTCGCCGCCTGCCTGGCCCGGGGCGAGGACCTGGAGGGCGCCGTGCGTCTGGCCAAGACCTACGTGGCCGGGGCCATGGAGGCCTCCGTCGACCTGGGCCGGGGCCCGGGTCCGCTCAACCACTTTTTTCCCTACTACGTTTACGGAAAGCTCTCTTGATGAACATGACGACTAAAAAAAGCCACCAGCAGTACCTGCACCGGGTGCGCCAGAACTCCCCCCTGGTCCTGTGCCTGACCAACACCGTCACCGTTACCGACTGCGCCAACGGGCTCCTGGCCGTGGGGGCCTCCCCGGTCATGAGCGAGGACCCCTCCGACGCCGCCGCCCTGGCCGCCATGGCCTCCTCGGTGGTCGTCAACATCGGGACCATCAACGACCGGCAGGAGCCCGTCATGGAGGCCGCGGCCAAAGCGGCCCGCGACAGGGGCCTGCCGCTGGTCCTGGACCCGGTGGGGGCGGGGGCCAGCCGCAGACGCCTGGAGGCCGCCCGCAAGTTCCTGGAGGCGGCCACCATAGTCAGGGGCAACGCCTCCGAGATCCTGGCCCTGGCCGGCGACGAGGGCCTGCAAAAGGGCGTGGACTCCAGCTCCGCCATGTCCGACGAGCTGCTGGCCGAGGCCGCCGCCGGGCTGGCCCGGGCGCGCGGCGTCGTGGTGGCCGTCTCGGGCCGGGTCGACCTGGTCACCGACGGCGGGCAGCTGGCCGTCATCCCCGGCGGCACCCCGCTGCTGACCAAGCTGACCGGCACGGGCTGCCTGCTCTCCGTCATCGTCGGGGCCTACGCCGGCTGCTTCCCCAAAGACCAGCTGCGGGCCACCGCCGCCGCCCACATGCACCTGGCCAGGGCCGCCGAGAACGCCCAGGAGGACCTGGCCAGACCCCTGGCCCTGGGCACCTTCAAGACCAGGCTCTTCGACGAGCTGGCCCTTCTGGAGGGCTCCGACCTGGACTCCCCCAAGGGGACGGGCCAGTGGCGCATGGACGCCTGAAAAAACGCCCCGCCGGCCCCCGGGCC
>JAISET010000041.1 GCA_031264015.1 Deltaproteobacteria bacterium
CGTTGGAACCACATATCCGCTGTATGCCACATTTTTCTTTGCCGGAGCGGATTTTACTTTCGGGTTTGAACCTTTTGGCACCCATTTCCTTGTAACGGAAGTGGTAATGTGAAAATGGACTTCATCTTGGTAAACTACAGTGGCGTCTTCGTTCTCGGCCAATTCGTTCAGTTTTTTTTAAACTCCTCACGCTCGGAGCTGTCCCCGCTGCCTTTGCACGGGAATGTCTGCGGGCGAACAAGTGAAAACCCCAGGTTGCGCAGCAAGCGTTGGCATTGGCGGACGCCTAGCTTAACCGAATACGTTTTAAAGATATAGTTCGAAAGGCTTATCCCGTCCCACACATTACAGCCGCTTTCTTTCGGGGAGTCCATTGTTAACAGCGTCTTGATTTCTTCAAGCTCGTTTGCGCTGAGTTTGGCAGGTCTGCCGGGTTGCTTTTTGGCCCTCAATGAATCGAAGCCCTGTTCGTCTGCTTTTTTCACCCATAGCGTCACAGCGTTTTTGCTGTCGGCAGTGTGCCCGCTTAAGAACGAGGGGGTAAGCCCGGCTAAAACCAAGTTGACCATTTCGACCTTGTGCTGGAATTTGGCGTCGTCAGTAGAATTTACAATGAGCTGGCCTTCCGAAAGCAATTTCCTCGGGTCGGTGACGTATTTACGCATTGGCATAAGAAAACCCTCCATATGCGTATTTAACGTTCTTTTATCTCAATTGTCAAGCACAATTATTTATGTCGTTTACTATATTTCCCCAAAGCCATGTTTCAATTTTATGATTGATGTCGGGCCTCAAGACTTTTTTGGCCGGGGCCGGCCTCTCGGTCCCGGGGGCATTTTTCGAAATGAGATCAAGATTTTAGGCCGCCGCCGTTCACTTTTTTTGTCAAGTTTAATTTTTGACTTCCCCGGACGGCGGGGGCCGGGTATTGCAGGCTAAAAAAACGGCGCCCGGGAAAAAAATAACCCCCGGGCCCGGCCCCGGCGACGCTTCAGGAACCCGGCCCGGGGGGCGGCGAACAACGACTGATCTTTGCCGTTTGTCCCCCCCGGCGTCGTCAGCGAGGCTTTTTGCCCGGCTTTTTGACCGGGGCCAGATTTTGGAATTTCCGCCGGTAGAGGGCCAGCATCCCGGCGGCCGGAGGGAAGCCCTCCCGACGGCTTTTCTCCAGCCAGTCCAGACCCTCGCGGCGCTCGAGCCGGCCGGTCCTCCGGCAGAGCAGCTCCCCCAGGGAGCACATGGCCTCGAGGAGCCCCGTTTTGGCGGCGTCCCTCAGCTCCGCCTCGCCCCTCGCCTCGTCCTTGGGCAACCCGACGCCGGAGAGGCGGCACAGGGCCGACCGGTAGAGATAATGGGGGTGGAGCTTGTCCTTGTATTTCTCCATCAGCGCGACGGCGGCCGGCGGGTTGAGAAGACCACAGGCGCCGGTGAAATAAATGTCCGAGAGGTCTTTGGCGGCGTCCGGGCACCCCTCCCTGGCCAGCACCTGCAGGAGGTCTATCCCCTCGACGAAGTCGCTGCCGGGCAAAAGAGCCCGGGCCCGCCGATACCTGGCCTCCGAGCCGTCCTCGTCGCCGGCGGGGGAGCCGCCCCCGGCGCGGGGCGCTCCGACGGCGGGCGCCGAGTCGTCGTCCGCGGGCGGGGCGGGGGGCGGCGGGGGGACGTTCTCGAGATAGAATCTCCCCGAGGGGCTCTGGCGCCCGGCCGCCTCCCGGAGCAGCTCCAGGCCCAGGTCATAGTCGGCCCGGAGACAGGGCCCCCCCTGGCCACCCAGTCGCCCAGCTCGGCGGAGGCCAGGGCGCTCCCCCTTTTTCTGGCCAGCTCCAGAAGCTCGAAGGCGCGGGCCGGGTCGGGGCCGGGGGGGTCTCCCGACGCAGAAGACCGGCCAGGCGGACCATGGCGGCCGAGGAGCCGACGCCCGCCGACTCGTACAGCCGGGCCGCCTCCAAGACGTCCTGGCCGAGGCCCAGGAGCCCGCGCTCGTAGGCGGCCCCCAGCTGGCCCAGGCCGGCGGGCTGGCGGGAGTCGGCCAGGGCCCGCAGCCAGACGAGGGCCTCGTCCTCGTCGGCCTCGAGGCAGAAGCCGTTGTAGAGACGGGCGCCCAGCTCGTAGCGGGCGGAGGGGTCGCCGTCCCGGGCCCTCGCGCGCAGGGCGCCGACGTCCCTGGTGAAGGGTATGGGAAAGAGGTTGGGGTCCCGCAGGACGTCGTCGGCCCTCAGGTCCACCAGGGGGTAGAACATCTCGAACAGTTCCTCGAGGCAGCCCAGCCTGGTCGCGCCCTCCGAAAGAGCGGAGCCGCAGACGGCCGCGGCCAGCTCGTTGTGCCTGTTTTTTAAAGGCGCGCCGGGGATCTCGACCAGATCCGGAAAACTCGCCGGGGGCGTCCTCCGGCCCCCGAAGACCACCCTCTCCCTGGGGGCGGGTCTCGCGGGCGCCGCGGAGGGGATGATTCCCGGCGGGGAAACTTGGCCGCCGGGGGCGCGGGCCTGTCCGACGGAGGCAGGGCCGGCCTTGGCGCGTTCGGCGGAGGCAGGGCCGGCCTTGGCGCGTTCGGCGGAAGCAAGGCCGACGGACGCGGGAAAAGCGGCGGCGATCAAAGACGGCCCCCCGGCCTCCCCGCCGGCCAGGGCCCGGGCGCGGGCGGCTTTTCTTTCGCTCCTGCTGGGCTTGGACTTATTTTTATTCTTCCGGGCCATGGGGCTCCCCCGGGACAAGAAAAAGTCGATAAAATAAGGAAACGCCAATAAAAAAGAAAAACCCGGTTTTATGGCGTCAACGACAGTCCACGCGCGCCTGGGATGAAGAAAACATCCGGCGGCCGACACGCGCCCGGCGGGCCGCCCCCGAACATCATACCGCAAACAAAACGCCCCGGGCAAAAAAAACGCGGGAAAAACACCGCCTCTCGACAAGGCGTTCCCCATGAATGATCCGGGGCCCCGACGGCGCCGCGGTTTACGAACGCAGACCCGCTTCAAACACCGCAATTTCCTCCATTGCCTTTGCAACGCCCATATCCCCAAGAGAGCTTCGGCATGCCGTTGAAATGGGCGGATCATGGTCCGCGGGCACGCGCCGGCATCTTTCGGATCCCTATTCCGAGGTTTTAGATTTAAAATTTAATAAATTATGGCGGCACCCTTTTGCGCGACATTTTTTTAATGGACGGCATACTTTTGGCGCGGCAAAGGGAGCCGCGATGGCAACCTTTTTCCATAGCATTTCCACAAGGCTTCCGCAAAATGAGAGGCCGCATAGTCGGCTGCAAGTAGAACGACATGTCGGCGTGTGAGTCAATTAAAATGCTCGTCCAAGGTCAAACGCCGGAGTTTATCAAGGCCGGATTATCTTCGGATGTCCGGCAAGCCGCCTAAACATCATGGATCCGCATCTGGACCTGGACCTCGGCCTGGGATTGGACCTCGGCCTAGTTGAAGCTCATCGGGTTAATTGATCCGCCCGCGGCCTCCTTTCCGACCGTCAGCCCCTCCAAACTGGGGGGGGACCTGAATGGTCACAAAAAATCGTCCCTAAAAAACCGCCCGGGCGCCGCTAAAAATAGCGACGCCCGAACGGTCGTTTTGAAAATAGGCCGACTAGTCAACCGCTCGGCGGGCTCGGCGGGCTCGGCGGGCGCGGCGGGCGCGGCGGGCTCGGCGGGCCGGCGGGGCGGCGGGGCGGCGGGGCGGCGGGCCGGCGGGCCGGCGGGCCGAAGCCGAAGCCGAAGCCGAAGCCGAAGCCGAATCCGAATCCGAATCAGAATCAGAATCCGAATTTGTCCGGCGAAAAGGCGAAAAGGCGAAAAGGCGAAAAGGCGAAAAGGCATAAGACAAAAAGACGAAAAAACTAAGACGCAAAAAGTCGGAAAGGCGGAAAAAAAGAAAGGCCGGAAGACTGAAAGACGGGAATTATTATTTTCCCGGCCGGGGCCCCGCGGCGAAACCCCTCAGGCCAGCCCGCCCACGGCGCCCTCGGCGGCCCGCAGCATCTCCCGGCTCTCGATCAGGGCGATGCAGGCGTTGGACTGGAGGGGCATGTACTCGTCCTTGTCGGTGCCCTTGAAGTCGCGGCGAACGACGTCGAAGGCGGCCCCGGTGCCGGCCCCCAGCTTGAAGGAGCCCAGCTCGTCCCGGGTGATCATGATGGCCTGGGAGGCGATGAGGGTCTCGATGCCCAGGATTTTTTCCAGGTTCCCCAAAATCTGCCTGGCCTTGCGGGCGGCCCAGGGGGCCATGCTGACGTGGTCCTCCTGGCTGCTCTTGGTGGTCAGGCTGTCGGCCGAGGAGGGGAAGCACAGGGTCTTGTTTTCCGAGGTGATGGCGGCGGCCGAGCAGGCGATGACGGGGTAGCCGCAGTTGAGGCCAGCGGGCTCGCCCGCCAGCATCGGGGGCAGACCGTAGCTCAGGCAGGGGTCGCAGAGGGCGAAGATGCGCCGCTCGGAGATGTTCCCGAGCTCCGTCATGGCCAGGCACAGGTTGTCCATGGCGAAGCCCACCGGCTCGCCGTGGGAGTTGCCGCCGGAGACGAAGTCGAGGCCGCCCTTGTCGTTCCAAAAGACCAGCGGGTTGTCGGTCACGGCGTTGATCTCGCGCTCGATGATGTCCTGGGAATACTTCAGGTTGTCGCGGACGGAGCCGTGGACCTGGGGCAGGCAGCGAAGAGACAAAAGGTCCTGGATTCTAGGCTTGTAGGAGGGGTGCAGGACGTCGTTTTTCAAATGGACCATCCGGGACTCCTCGGAGCAGCGGGTGCTCCCGGAGACCAGCCTGAGGACGTTTTCCGCCGCCTCGGCCTGGCCGGGATGGTTGCCCACGGCCTGGTAGCGCGGGTCGAAGGCGTTGCGCTCGCCCCGCATGGCCTCGAGGGACAGGGCCCCGGTCAGGTCCGCCGTCTTGGCGAGCTCCAGGGCGTCGAAAACGTTCAGGGCGGCGTAGGCCGCGAAGACCGTCGTCCCGTTGACCAGGGACAGGGCGTCCTTGGCCTTCAATTCGAAGGTCTCGCTCATGCCCGCCTTTTTCAAAGCCTCCCTCGCGGGCATCCTGACGCCTCCGTAGACGGCCTCGGCCTCCTCGAAGCCGATCATGGCCGCGACGATGTGGGCCAGCGGCCCCAGGTCCCCGCTGCAGCCCACCGAGCCCAGGGAGGGCACCACCGGATGGACCTTTTTGTTGACCATCTCCAGAAGCCTCTCCACGGTCTCCAGGCGCAGGCCGCAGACGCCCCGGCAGAACAGGTTGACTCTGACGAGCATGGCCGCCCGGACCACCTCCTCCGGCAGGGGCTCGCCCACGCAGCCGGAGTGGGACCTGACGATGTTGATCTGGAACTGGTCGCTCTGCTCGGGGCTGATGCGGGTGTCCTTGAGCTTGCCCAGACCGGTGGTGAAGCCGTAGATCGGCGGGGCGTCCTCGCGCATCCAGTTGTCCTCGATCCACCGGCGGACTTTTTGGATGTTCTCCCTTTTGTCCGGGGCGATGACGGCCTCCCGGAAGTCTCGGGTGACGCTGACTAGCTCCTTGATGGTGAGATCCTCTCCGGTCAGAATAACGGCGCTCATAGAGTCCTCCTTGCGCTGTGTGTCTTATGGTTTCACGCCGGGCCGGCGCTTCTTTCAATTGGTTTGAGCGATAAGCTCGACTTATTTTTTAGCGCCCCGGGGGCGCCGGTTGATTTTGTTTTTTAAGGCCGCCCTCGGCGTCCCGTCGACGACAGATTCCCTCCCGCGACGCGGCCTGACTGTCGGCTGTCTCCGATAATTATTCACTGGCAAATTCCGTCCCGCTACCGCAGCCTGATTGTCGGCTGTCTCCGATAATTATTCCCTCGTCGCCGTCATTGTCGCCGTCATCGTCGCCGCCGTCGTCGCCGCCGTCATTGTCGCCGTCATTGTCGTCGCCGTCATTGTCGTCGCCGCCGTCATTGTCGCCGTCGTCACCAGGTTTTACCGCCGCCCAGCTCGGCCAGGCTGGCGACGATTCTGGCGGGGCTGAACGGGAATGTCGTGATGGAGGTCCCCAGGGCGCGGTTGACGGCGTTGGCGACGGCGGGGGCGGTGGGCACGGTGGCGATTTCCCCGATGCTTTTGGCGCCGTAGGGGCCCCCCTCCTCGCCCCGCTCCACCAAAATGACCTCCACGTCGGGCATGTCGGGGGCGTTGACCAGATGATATTTGTCAAAGTTGCGGGCCATGGGCCGGCCCAGCGAGTCGTAGGCCAGCTCCTCGGTCAGGGCCATGCCCAGGCCCATCTGGACCCCGCCGTAGATCTGGCCCCTGACGCCCTGGGGGTTGACGGCCAGGCCCACGTCGTGGACGGCCAGGTACCTCTCGATTTTGACCAGCCCGGACAAGGTGTCAACCGCGAGCCCGACGAAGTGGACGCCGTAGGAGGCGGGGTTGAAGCGGGGACTATGTCGGACATGGGCCTCGACGGCGGCGGCGTTTTTCATTTCGACGAGCCTCACGCACTCGCCCAGGGGCAGGGCGCCGGCTCCGCCCGCGGCCGACGCGCCCGCCGGGGGGGGCCCCAGGAGCCGGACCGTCCCGCCGTCCAGGCGGACCGGGCCGCCCATGAGCTTTTCGGCCTCCCGTAAAAGTATGGCCGCGGCCTCCGCGGCCGCCAGACGGGCGCACTCGCCCATGACGAAGACGCCCCGGCTGGCCTGGCAGCCGATGTCGTAGCTGTTGGCCAGGGTGTCGCCCTCCAGCACGGTGACGAGCCCGGGGGGTATGCCCAGCTCCTCGGCGGCGATCTGGGCCAGGCAGCCGGCGGCGTCGTTGCCGAGCTCGTGGACCCCGGAGCGGAGCACGGCCGAGCCGTCCTCAAGGAGCCGCAGCGACATGCCGGACTCGTCGTGGTAGACGGTCTTAAAATAACCGTTCCCGTGGGTGCAGCAGGCGAAGCCGGCCCCGCGCCTGAGGCGCCCGCAAGACTCGGGTTCCTTGCGGTCGTCCCAGCCGAAGGCCGCGAGGCCGGTCTCGAGGCACTCCTTGATCCGGGCGTTGCCAAGGTCGGCCGCCCCCGAGGGGTCCCGGCCCCCGGGGTCCACCAGGTTGTCGAGCCTGAAGGCGACCGGGTCGAGGCCCAGGCGGCGGCAGAGCAGGTCCGCGTGAATCTCCGCGGCCGCGTGGATCTGCGGGGACCCGTAGCCGCGGCAGGCCCCGGCCGGGGTGGTGGAGGTGCGGACGACCTCCCCCTCGAAGCGCAGGGCGGGGATCTTGTACAGGCGGGGCACCTTCTTGCCCATGGCCATCAGGACCTTGCGGCTGCCGGTCAGATAGGCCCCGCCGTCGAGCAGGGCCGTGATTTTGCGGCCGGCGATACGCCCGTCCCGGTCCAGGGCCGTCCGCACGCGGATCAGCGACGCCGCCCGGGTGCGGGTGGAGAGAATCGTCTCCTCGCGGCTCAGGCCGATGAAGACCGGCTTCCCGGTCCTGAGAGCCGCCCAGGCGCACAGCGGCTCGAGAACCGCCTCCTGCTTGCCCCCGAAGGAGCCGCCCATGGGGGTTTTCAAGACCCTGACGCGGGAGAGGGGCAGGCCCAGAACCCGCGCGCAGACGTGCTGGACCCCGAACATGATCTGGCAGGGGGTGCGGATTTCAACGACGCCCCCCGGCCGGGGCAACGCCAGGACGGCGTGGGGCTCCATGGCGGCGTGGTGGATCTTCTGGGTGGAGACGACGTCCTCCTCCACCCTGAAAGCCTCCGCAAAGGCCTTGTCCGGGTCCCCGTACTCTATTTTCCCGGGAAACGACGCCACCCCGTCCTCGTGGAGCAGGCCCGCCTTGTCCGCGGCCTCCAGGAGGTCCGCCACCGGGGGCAGGTCCTCGTACTCGACAGCGAGAAGCCCCCTGGCCTCGAGGGACGTCTTTTTGTCCGGGGCCAGCACCAGGGCTATCCGGTCGCCGACATGACGGGCGTGCCCGGTCAGGACGGTCTCGTCGGGGTGGTCGTCCTGGCCGGGGAACCACTCGCCCCCGTTATATTTGACCCGGGGGGCGTCCTGGGGCGTCAGCACGACGACTCCGGGCAGCCTCAAAGCCCGGGAGACGTCTATTTTTACGACCACGGCGTTGGCTTTGGCGCTGAGGACGACCGAGCCACGCAGCGCCCCGGACGGGATCTCGTCGGCCAGATAGGGGTAGCGCCCGCGCACCTTGTCCGGACCGTCGGGCCTGGGGACGTCCCTGCCCACGTGGCGATAGCCGGCGGCCATCAGTCCCCTCCCCCCCGGCCGCCCCCGCGGCCGGCGTCGCCGCGGCCCGCCAGGCGCAGCAGGATAAGCGCCAGGGCGTCCTGGGCCAGGGCGCCGGCCGCCGACTGCTTGTAGGCCAGGGTGTGGCGTCCGGGTATGGCGGCGCCCGCGACGCCGGCCAGGGCGCGGGAGAGGGAGCCGGCCAGCTCCAAAAAAGCGGGGTCCGCGTGAAAAACGCCGGCGGCCCCGGGGGCGACCGCCGCCCTGGCGGAAATCCTCCCCCCGGCCGCGGCGATCCCGCCCAGATCCCGGCCGAGCAAAGCCTCCTCGGCGGCCTCGCAGCGCCTGGCGGCCAGGCCCAGCGTCCCCATGAACAGGCGGGCGCCCGCGACGATATTTTTCTCCAGGGTCAGGGAGACGGCCAGGTTCAGTCGGGAGACGGTCACCTCGGAGCGGGAGCCGATTTTGACGAAGGCGCTGACCCGCTCCCCGCCCGCGGGGATGCTAAAAGAAACTATGACCTCCCCCGGCAGAAGCGCGTTTCGGCCGGGGCCGACGGCCAGCTCCTCCGCGGGCGCCGTCCTCCACCCCTCGTCCGAGGCCGTCAGGACCGCGGCCCCCAGGGCGGCCAGAGCCGGGGGGGTGTCCGCGGCGGGGGAGGCGTTGGCCAGGTTGCCGCCCAGGGTGGCCCGGTTGCGGATCTGCCAGGAGCCAACCAGCGAGGCGGCGTCGGCCAGGGCGGAGGCGGCGCCCGCCACCGCCGGATGAAGGGAGACCGCCGTCATGGTCTCCATGGCGCCGACGACGACGGCGTCGGAAACAACGGCGATCCCGCGCAGCTCGACAACCCCGGACAGATCGATCAAAACCCTCCCCGCGATCCCGCCGCCCCCGCCCCTCGCCAGAACGTCGGTGCCCCCGGCCAGAACGCCGGCCTCCGGGTTGTCTTTCAACATCCTGGTCAGCTCCGGCAGAGCGAGGGGGGACAACACGGGCATGGGACCGCCTTCATCTGGAAATCGGGCTCGGGCTTGGGCTTGGGCTTGGGCTTGGGCTTGGGCTTGCCCGGACTTGATGCGCCCGGGCTTTGTCCATACTTTGCCCGTGCTTTGCCCGCGCTTTGCCCGTGCTTTGCCCGCACTTTGCCCGGGTTTTGCCCCGCGCTCTGTTTCAGCTCTGTTCCGGCTTTATTTCACGCCCGGCCGCAGTTTAGTTTCATAACCGGTCGCGGCCCGGCTTTTGGCCAAGCTTTAAACTCGCTTCGGGTGTCGTTTTTACGCCGTCAAAGGTCGTCCCGGGGACTCTTTCGCCGCCGGCTCCTCCGCCCGCCCCCCGGGCGCGCCTCATTCGCCCGGCCCGGCCGCGGCCGCCTCCACCGCCTCGACGATGGGCTGGAAGCCGGTGCAGCGGCAGATGTTGCCGGCCAGGGCGCGGCGTATCTCGGCCCTGGTGGGTCTGGGGTTCTCCCAAAGGAGGGCCCTGGCCGTCAGTATCATCCCCGGGGTGCAGAAGCCGCACTGGACGGCGCCGCGGTCCAAAAAGGCCTGCTGGACGACGTCCAGGCGCCCCCCGGACTCCAGACCCTCGACGGTGAGAACGTCGGCCCCCGCCGCCTGGAAGGCCGGCATCAGGCAGGAGCAGACGGGCTTGCGGTTCAACAGGACCGTGCAGGCGCCGCACTCCCCCGCCCCGCAGCCCTCCCGGACGCTTTTCAGGTCCAGATTGTCCCGCAGGAAATCTATCAGGCGAAGCTCCTGGTCGACGTCGGCCGAGCAGGGGCGCCCGTTGACGGTCAGTTCTATGATCATGGCAAACCCGGTGTCAGGAAATTTGGCTCGACTCGGGCGGGGGGCGGACACCCCCGCCCCGGCCCCCGGATTTTCCCCGACGGGGGCGGGCGGCGGGGCCGGCGGGACAGGGCCGAGGCCGAGGCGGCCGGAGAAACGGGCGGGTTTGGGCAAAACCGACCGCGCGCGCGCCTGGCCAGGACCCCGCCGCCGACGCCCGCCCGGGGGCGTCAGGGAATCTTGGGGTCGACGCCCTCGGAGCGCAGGTAGGCCAGAAGATCTTTGGCCAGGCTGGGCGGCAGGTCGGGGGCGGCGTAGGCCTCCTCGCGGCGCCTGACCTCCCTCAGGATCCTCTCGCGCTCGGAATGGAGCTGGTCGCGGCGGGTCATGGGGCCCCGGTAGCTGACCCGGGGGACGAAGATCTCCCTGCGGCAGTGCTTGACGGTGTGGGGCTCGGTCAGGTACTGGCCGTGGGGGGCCACCTTGTCGATGACGTCCTCGGCCATGGTCTCGGGGGAGATGACGATGTCGCGCTCGATGCGCTTGACCATGCCGATGACCTCCAAGTCGCAGGCCGCCTTCTCCATGTTCATGCAGTTGAAGGACCCCAGCACCCCCGCCGCCTGGAAGGAGATGTCGCTCCCGGCCTGGGAGGCGGCGAGCAGGTTCATCATGGACTCGTAGCCGCTCTGCACCCCGGTGAAGTCGGAGTCGGTGATGCCGCCGCCGCCCAGACGGCTGGGGAGCCGGTAGAAGCGGGCCAGTCTCCCGCCCCAGACGGCGCTGACGGCCTGCTCCGGGGCCCCGCAGGCGATGCTGCCGGTCTTGAGGTCGGAGGCGGTGGTCAGAAACCCGTAAACGCACTTGGCCCCGGGCCTGACCATCTGGGCCAGGGCGATCCCGGCCAGGGTCTCGGCGTTGGTCTGGACGAAGGCCCCGGCCAGGGTCATGGGGGCCGTGGAGCCGGCCATGGCGCAGGGGGCGACGTTGACGGCCTGGTTCTTTCTGGCGAACTCCATTAAAAAGTAGGTGGCCTTGTGGTCCATCCGCAGCGGGCTCAGGGGGTTGGCCACGACCAGGACCCTGGCGTCTTTGGCCATCTCCTCCCAGCCGCCGTTGGCGATGGCCGTCGACTCCAGGACTATGCGGGTGACCCGCTCGTCCCCGGCCGGGGTCAGGAAGGGCTTGTCGGAGAGGGTGTGCAGATGGTAGAGGACGTGGCCCACGGTGTCGTCGGGGTTGATGTCGCCGGGCTGGACCACCAGGCCGGCCATGATGGGTATCTCGGCCGCCGAGTGGAACATCCTGGTGAACCTGACGTAGTCGCGCATCTCGGCGTCCCTCAGGGTGCCGTTCTCCTCCAGAAAGAACTGGGGGCCGCCGCCCGGTATGTGGTGGGTCTGGCCGTCGCCCACCAGGACGCCCTTGCCGGGGTCCGAGCCCCTCAGGACGAAGCGGGAGGGGGCCATGGCTATCAGGTCCATCAGCTGCTTCTCAGTAAAGTAGACCGTCTCCCCGTCGGTTCTCAAGCCGTGTTTTTTCGCCAGCTCCACGGCCTCGGGAAGGTGGAAGACCATCCCCTTTTTGGCCAGCACCCTCATGGTGGCCGCATGAATCTGCTTGACGCCTTGGTCTGTCATGTCTGATACCCTCCGTGTGTGAAAGCCTCCGGCAAAGTCAAAAAATCGAATAAACGCAAAGTCGCAAAGTCGAATAATCGCAAAATCGTAAAATCGTAAAATCGCAAAATCGAAAAATCGAAAAATCGAAAACCCGCCGCAGCCCCGCCGGCCTCCGTAAAAAGCTCCGGCCAAAAGCCCGGCCGCCCCCCGCCGCCCGTCCAGCTTGGGCGGGCGGGGCGCGGTTTGGGCCCGGGGGGCGGCCTGGCGGCCCGCGGCCTCCGACGCCCGGGACAGGGCGAGGTCCGATCCCGGGCGGGCCTGGGGCCGGGGGGCGGCCCCCGTTGTTCGGACGGCTCAGCCCTCCACGATCTTGTCGTAGAAAAAGACCTTGGCCGCCGAGACAAGCTGCAGGGTGTAGATGAAGAGGACGAAGAAGCCGCCGGCCACGCAGAGCTGCTTGACGCCGTCGACCCCCTGGGAGCCGCCGCCGAAAGCCGCCATGACGGTGGCGATGGCCCCGATGACCACGCCCCAGACGAGCTTCAGCCTGGCCGGGGGCTCGGTGCCGATGGGGACGTCCTTGATGCACATGGAGCCGATGTTGGTCAGGGTGGCGTCGGCCGCCGTGACGAACGAGATGATGACCACGAAGATGTTGATGGGGACGATGATGACGCCCAGGCCCAGGGGCATGTTATGCAGGAACTCCCAGAGGGCCGCGACCGCGCCGCCGTCGTTGATGGCCTTGATCAGGTCCACCTGGCCGTCCATCTGCATCTGCAGGGCGGTGTTGCCCCAGACGCCGAACCAGACGAGGCCGAAGACGCTGGGGAGGATCCAGTTGACCAGCATGAACTCCCTGACCGTGCGGCCGTAGGAGATCATGGCCAGCAGGATGGCCGTGACGGGGGCGTAGGCCACCCAGAAGGCCCAGTCGAAGAGCGTCCACCATTTGGTCAGGGCGGACCCGCCGATGTCGATGGGGTCGAAGTTCCAGAGCCAGAAGTTGTCCAGGTAGACGGCGAGACCGGCGGTGGAGTTTCTCAGGATGTAGAGAAGCGGGCCGGTGATCAGAATCAGGGCGATCAGGCCGTAGTAGAACCAGGCGTTGATGGTGCCGACTTTCTTGAGGCCGCGGTCGAGGCCCACGTAGCTCGAGAGGGTGAAGCTGGCGATGATCAGGATGCCGATGACGACGAACAGGGTGGTCGTCTCCTGGATCCCGTAGCTCTTGAGGCCGGTCATGACCAGGGTGATGCACATGGTCAGGCCGCCCGTCATGCCCAGGCCGATGGCGATCATGGACAGGGTGTCGATGAAGGCGGCCACGGGGCCCCGCGTGACCCTCTCGCCGAAGAGCGGCTTCAGGGTCGCGGCCACCGTCAGCTTCTCTTTTTTATTGTAGTAGAGATAGGCGACCAGGACGCCGCAGATGGCGTACATGGCGTAGGGGACGAAGGTCCAGTTGTGGAAGACCCTGGCCATGGCGAACTGGGCGGCCGCCGGGGTCAGGGGGTCCAGGCCCAGGTCGTTGAGCTCGCCCCAGACGTTCCCGTAGTAGATGATGGGCTCGTTGACGCTCCAGGTGACGATGCCCACGGCGATGCCGCCGGTCAGGGCCATGGCGAACCAGGCGGCCATGGAGAACTTGGGCTTGGCGTTGGGCCCGCCCAGGCGGATGTTGCCGAGCTTCGAGCAGGTGATGGCCACCACCAGGACCAGCCCGAAGACGGCCGTCCACTGGTAGAGCCAGCCGAAGGACTCCAGGGACCAGTCGAAAAAGGCCTTGGAGTACTTGGTCAGCCCCTCGTTGTTGGCCAGCCCGAACACGGCGGCGATAAAAAAAATCAGCAAAGCGGGCCCGAAAACCGGCCAGCGCAACCCCTTGGAGTCGAAGGCGGGCGGCCCCGTCGGGGCGGGGCTCCCGGTCTTGTTACTATCTGCACTCATCGGCCACCTCTCCTATGTCGCCCCGGGCGTCTTGGCTCTCATCCGGGGCCGGGATGACGGTCGCCCGTCATGTTTCGAAAACCCGGTGCTCGCCCGGGAGGCACGGGGCCGCGGCGACAAGGGCCGGCCCGCCTGACTAAATATTGACAGTCGTCATCATCGCGGTGGGGGACGACGACGGTTGAAGTCGAGGTCGCGGTTTAAGCCGAGGTTGAAATTTAAGCCGAGGTCGTCGTCGCCAAGGCCGGCGCCGGAAAGCCGGCGCCGGACGGCCGGCGTCAAAATAAAAACCGGCGCCCGACGGTCCCGGCCCCCGCCCGCCGCCGACGCCGGGCAGGGCGACGGCGGCCAAAAAGCGGCGGAAAAGAGAACCGGCGGGGGTTTTTTGTCAGTTGCCGGAAATAAAAATGACGAGATTGACGATAAAAGAACCCGACGAAAAAAGATCTTGCCGACAGGCGGACGGCCCGGGCCGGGGACCCGCCGATCACGCCTCGGGGGTCTCCGGAACTGCCGGGGTTTCAGGGTTGGGGGGGGCGGGCGAGGACGAAAGCCTCGGTCCGGGCGACGACCAAAAGACGGTTTTTAGGGAAAATTTATGGGACGGAGTCCTTCAAGCTTTTTCCCTCCGACCCCCGGTCAAATTTTCAGGCCAAATTATTGGACGGAGGACAATAAAATTTTCACGTCCGGGAAAACCGGCGGGCGTCGAGGCAAAATTACGGGACGAAGCCCATAAAAATTTTGCCCGCGAACGCCCGGAACAATCCCGGCGTCGAAAAAAAACAACCGGCCCGACGCCGGACGCCGGGCGGGACGGCGGCCGGCTTGCCCGCGGCCGAGAAAATTGTCCGATGCTCGCTTGAAGACATATAAAGCAAATTCCAGGCCAGCCGCGGGCGTCGGAGAACGTCGGGGCAAGCGGCCGGAATAAATGACGATTACGGTCCGGGGCGGAAGACGGAGGAAAAAAAAGGCAAAACTTTTTCCTTGCCTGGCGGGCAAAAATATGCAAAAATTAGCAAAATTTTTCCCCCGGGGGTTCCCGCCCGTGACCGAGAGCCAGACAATAGACCCCTGGTCGGTTTTCGCCGGTCTTTCCTACGGGGTCACCGTCACCGACACCAGGGGGATCATCCTCTACTATGACGAGACCCAGAGCCGCATCGACGGGCTGCAGCCCGAGGAGGTCCTGGGGCGCCACCTCTCCCAGGTCTACGTCCCCTCCCTGGAAAACAGCCCGACGCTGACCGTCCTGCGGACGGGGAGGCCGCTTTACGACTTCTATCTCATTTACGAGACCAACAAGGGCCGGGTCGTCAACTCCACCCACACCGTCTTCCCGCTTTTTAAGGACGGCAGGATCACCGGGAGCCTGTGTCTGATCCAGCCCATCAGCCCGGCGGGCCCGGGGCCGGCCTCCCCCGACCCCGAGGAGACGGTCCAGTTCGGGAACCTGATCGGCAGCTCCCCCATCTTCCGCTCCTCCATCAACACGGCCCTGGCCGCGGCGGACAGCCCCTCGAGCGTCTTAATCTACGGGGAGACGGGCTCGGGCAAGGGGCAGCTGGCCCGGCAGCTCCACGAGCACTCCCAGCGGGCCAGCAAGCCCTACGTGGCCATCAACTGCAGCGCCATCCCGGCGCCTTTGCTGGAGGGGACTCTCTTCGGCTCCGTCCGGGGGGCCTTCACCGGGGCCCAGAACAACCCGGGCCTGTTCGAGGAGGCCAACGGCGGGACGATCTATCTCGACGAGGTGGACTCCATGCCCCTGGAGCTGCAGCCCAAACTGCTGCAGGTCATCCAGGAGAGGAAAGTCAGACGGGTGGGCTCGGTCCACGAGCAGTCGGTGGACATCAAGATCATCAGCTCCTTCTCCGTGGACCCCCTGGAGGCCGTGCGCAGCGGACGGGTGCGGGCCGACCTCTTCTACCGCCTGGGCGTGGTCTTCGTGCAGATCCCGCCGCTGAGGGAGCGTCTGGCCGACCTGCCGGGCCTCGTCTCCTTCTTCATGAACAAGCACATGGGCGCCCTCAAGAGAAAAAACGTGGCCGTCTCCCCCGGGGTCATGTCCGTCTTCAAGGAGTACGCCTGGCCCGGCAACGTGCGCGAGCTCGAGAACGCCATCGAGGGCGCCCTGAACATGATCGGCGACGGCGGGTTCATCGAGGTGGGCCACCTGCCCGCCTACTTTCATTCCGGGAGCCTGTCGCCGCCCCCAGGAAAAGGCGCCCGGCCCGCCGCCGGCCGGGCCCCCGGGTCCCCCGAAACCTCCGCCCCCGTGCCCGAGGGCGCCTCCGCCGCGCCAGCCGGCGGCCCGGCCGGGACGGGCGCGGAGGCCTCCCCCGACGCCGCCCCGGACGCCGTCGGGGGAGGCCCCTCGAGACGGACCAGCCGCGCCGAGATCATGGAGGCCATGCGCCAGTCCAACGGCCTTTTGAAAGACGCCGCCCGCAGGCTGGGCGTCTCCAGACAGCTTTTGGCCTACAGGCTGAAAAAGCACAAGCTGGACCGGACGGAGTTCGAGTGAGTTTGAATGATATAATTTAGAAAATTTGAACGATTTTATTTGGAAGAAAGGAAGCAGACGCTCGCGGGGTCCCTGGCGACCCCCGCCAGGGTCGGGGCCGGACCCGAGTCCGGGACCTGCCCCGGGATGAAAATTGCCGTCAAGATTTCTGTCTCCAGGGCTAATTTGTCACCTTCAATGTCAAATTTTTAGGGCAAGAGAAAAAATAAAATGCCAAGGCTTGACAAATTTAATTTTCACCCTATAATTTCAATCATCTGCAATTCATTTTTTTTCTTCTGGCTTAATTTGTCTGCAATTCTTTTTTTTCCGGCTAAATTTTTTTATTAAGTTTTTTCGATCGAACCAACCAAAGCGAGGGGCCTGAGAGCCGGATGTTCGGACTAGGTAAAGGCCCGATTCATATAAACATATGGCATGCCGACGTTAGTTTCTCACATAGAAAAGCCGACGACTTTGCCGATCTGGGAACCAATAGATGCTGTCCAGTCAAATTGATGCAACGCCTAGTCAGGAGTATCCTGGCAGAGGAACAGAGCTTCGGTTCATACAGACTTATCGAGGCGCGGCAAACACGGATATCTTAGAAAATTGGGAATGTCTCCATTTGTAAAACCAGAGTGGAAAAACTAACTTAGTCTCTTACACATGGAAGATGTCGGCCACATTGGAGCGGCTTTAAAAGGCGCTTGACACTTGACTTTCTTGGCTGCTGAAAAAAAACATCGAAAGGCATAAAATCAAACTATTAATTCAACCAGAAAATTTAGGAGTTTTTTTATTTTTTTTGGCTGGAACCCTTGACTTGATAGAAGAATTCGTTTAAGAAATTTTTTAATTGATTTAGCCAGAAGCTTCTGGCTAAACAATTAGATTTTTCATTTTGCTCATGAGGCCAAAAAATATTATGACTACTTCTGATACTCCAAATACGACTTCTTGCCTTCCTGGTTACATTAATTGTTATTTCAAGGGAAATATCGAGTATGCTAACTATGAAACATATATTTATGATGATCATCATAAAAGGATACATTATAAAGAATATCTTGGAGAAGTTAAAAATTATGAAGAGAAACTTTTTTATAATAAAAAATATGGGTTCTTCAATTTTACTTTGGCTAAAGGTTATGTTTTACGTCCCGATTTGTCTGATAATCTAGATGATGAAAAAATTAGACTTCGTTATGGTGATTTATGGGTCTATAATGAGACATTAAGATCTACTGGTCTTGATATCGTTACTAATAATTTGATACCTGAGTATAAAGATACTTTGAATGCACTATTATGTTTTAGATTAAGCCTTAAAGATTCTGCATTTTGCAATGCTCAAACTTGGTATGATCGTTCTTTTGCAAAGGTTATTTATCCTAAAGCTATATTATCATCAGGTTCTATTTCACTTTTCTTAAAAAAATTAGGAGATGAGTATTATTATAGAGAGTTTACATCATTATACTTGCCTTTTATAACTAAAAATTTAAATATTTCAGATATGATTGAGTTTCCAGTACTAATAGATAGTGCTGGGCTACCTAATAGTTGTAAACTCGAACAAACAGCAGCAAGTAATCATTCAGGGGTTATTAATAATGAAATAAGACTAATTTATGTTGTAGATAGTGAGTCAGGGTTGCCTATTTATTTCAAGCCTATTACTGGCAATATTATAGATAATTCTACAT
>JAISET010000052.1 GCA_031264015.1 Deltaproteobacteria bacterium
ATAGTGACCGGGGGGTGATCTCTCACATATCCCAGCATTGGCGTCTCATCTAATAACACTAAACATCCATCCCTTCAGAAGTTACCAACATAAGGTGGCG
The DNA here is from genome assembly GCA_031264015.1 of Deltaproteobacteria bacterium. Classification (GTDB taxonomy): domain Bacteria; phylum Desulfobacterota; class Desulfarculia; order Adiutricales; family Adiutricaceae; genus JAIRNQ01. Next base: position 101 of record JAISET010000052.1, read on the forward strand.
GCTCCCGCTAGGGGTGCTACATCAAGGTCAAGTCTAAAAGTTCAGCCTTTTTTTCCAGTTGTAGTGTTAAACGCCGCCCGCCAAAAATATCGGCGCGCCGTCGTCGGCAGGCGGCCAATTCCCAGTCCGGAGATTTTCATTTTCACCTCCGGACTAAAAACATGGGCGGCGACATCGAACTTTCCGACAACCAGGCCGGACGGTCCTAGCCGGCGGCCAGGCTCGGACTGCCGTTTTTGAGGGTGTCGCTGGCCACCTTCCCGTGCTCCAGGACGACGGTGCGATCGGCGTGGGCGGCCACCTCGGGGGCGTGGGTGACGACGATGATGGTGCTCCCCTGGCGGTGGAGGCTGTGCAGGATGTCCATGACCATGGTCTCGTTGGTCTCGTCGAGGTTGCCCGTGGGCTCGTCCGCCAAAAGAAGCTTGGGATGGTTGATCAGCGCCCTGGCGATGCAGACCCTCTGCTGCTCGCCTCCCGAGAGCTGCCTGGGCAGGTGCCGGGCCCGGTCGCGCAGGCCCACGTTCCCCAGGGCCTCCAGGGCCTCGTTCTCGTCCACCAGGCTGTGGTAGTACTGGGCCACCATGACGTTCTCGAGGGCGGTCAGATACGAGACCAGATGGAACTGCTGGAAGATGAGCCCGATGCTCTCGCGGCGGATGGCCGTCAGCTCCGAGGGGGACAGGCTGTCCAGGCCCAGGCCGTCCAGGACCACCCGGCCCAGGCTGGGGCTGTCCAGGCAGCCGATGATGTTCATGAGCGTCGTCTTTCCGGATCCCGAGGGACCCATGATGGCCAGCCACTCCCCCGGCCTGACGGTCAGGGAGACGTTCTGCAGGGCCTTGACCGGCCCGTAGATCTTGGAGACGTCTATGATGTCCAAAATGTTGTTCAATTGGGGTGGGGAAAGAACTGCTTCGCTCATGGTCCGCTTTCTTCAAAAGGTTCGGTTGACGGGTTGACGGGTTGACGGGTTGACGGATTGACGGATTGACGGATTGACGTGTTGACAGATTGTCAGGCTCTCGAAAAGAAGCCTCCGACGGCCTGACAAATGAAATAGTTGAAAATTTAAAACAATCAAAAAAAGTAATTTTGGCGACAACAAAAAAAACAAAGGTCAATCAAATCATAAATTTATGCGCTAATTAAATAATATGATTTAAAATTAAGTAAATTAAGAAATCATGCAACCATGAAAACATGAAAACATGTTTTCGCAGCCACTCCGCCGCCTTTTCCATGATTTATAACTTCATGCTTCATGCCTGCGGCTTTCTTCTTTCTGTTTCCCGCTTGCCGCTTTCTGCTTCCCGCTCCCTACTCCCCGCGCAGCACGTGGGCCGGCTCCACGTCCACGGCCCTTCGGACGGGCCAGAGGGAGGCCAGGACGGTGACGACGGCCGAGACGGCCACGGTCACGGGTATCAGGTGGAACTCGGGACTAAGGCCCCTCCCGAAAACGCTGGAGCTGACCACGCGGGCGAAGACGAAGCCCGTGAAGCAGCCGACCAGGCCCCCCAGGACCCCCAGCATGAGCCCCTCGGCCAGAAACTCCCTGGCCACGACCTTGTTCTCGGCGCCCAGGGCTTTTTTGAGACCGATCTCCTTTCTTCTTTCCATGACCACCGTCATCATGGTCGTGGTCACGCAGATCATGGTGAGACTCAGGACCACCAGGGTGACCAGGTAGACCAGCCAGGTGAGCTTGGAGAGCACCGTCTCCTCGGAGCGCGTCACCCTGGTGACCAGCCGGGGCTCGATGCCGGGGTTGGCCTCCTTAATTTGCGCGGCCAGGGCCTCCAGCGAGACGTCCCCGCCGCCGGTCAGACTGGCCTCGGCCAAGTCGGCCACCCCGGCCTCCCGGGTCATCGTCTCCATGTCCGCCAAAGACAGATAGACGAACCCGTCCTCGACGCCCCCGGTGGTCACGGTGCCCGACACGACGAAATCCTTCTCGTAGCGCTCCTGGTTGGAGTTGCGGCCGGAAAGAGTCATGCGCTGGCCGTTTTCCAGCCGGGTGGCCCTCCTGACGTCGGCCCCGATCAAAAGCTGCCCCGGGGCCTCGGGCCAGACGCCCTCCACCTGCCAGTAGGGGCTGGTCTTTTGGATCTCGGAAAAGTCCGTGCCCACGGCCGTGTAGGGGAGCATGTTGTTGCGGACGGCCTCGTAGCGCAGAGGGGCCAGACCCAGAAGCCTCCCCGGAGGCAGGGTCTCCCTGACCCGTCCGAGGGCCGCCAAATCCAGCCTGCCGCCCACGCCCGCGTCCACGAAGACCATGTTGGCGCCGTAGGAGCGGAACTCGCGGCCCAGCTGCCTGGGTATGTCGTAGCAGAGGGTGATAAGCCCCAAAAGGACGGTCGCCCCGATGGTCACCCCGGTCAGGGCCACCAGGAGCCGCGAGCGCCTTCTAATCAGGGAAAACAAGACCATCCGTAAGGCGAAGGAGCGGTTGCCGGCCATGTCTCACCTCCCGTGCAGAACTTCGGTGGGGCGCAGGCCCAGCAGAGCCCGCAGAGCCGGCACCGACCCCAGAATCGTCACCGCGAGGACCATGAGCACCCCCAGGGGGATGACCGCTGTCTTGACGGCCACCATGGACCCGAAGACCGAGAGCCCGATGAACTGGGCCAGACCAAGGCCCACCAGGTAGCCCCCGATCCCCCCGGCGAAGGCGGCGATCAGGATCTCGGCCAGGACCAGGCAGGAGACCTGCAGGCCCGAGGCCCCCAGGGCTTTCAAAAGCCCTATCTCCACCGACCTCTCCATGATGTTGGCGGTGACCAGGTTGGAGATGGCCAGAGCCGAGCAGAGAAGGGTCAGCATGGTCAAAAGAACTATCATGAGCTGCGTCTTGGAAAGTATGGCCCCCTCGGACTGGGCCACCCGCAGGACGGGCTTGACCCTGACCGACGGCAGGATCTCCTCGATCTGGTAGGCGATGGAGCTGATGTAGGCCGTGCAGTACCAGGTGTCCCACTCCTGGCGGGTCAGGGTCCCCGGGTTCTGGGCGGCCCGCCTGGCCAGCTCGTTTTCCGGGGTGGTCAGGGCGCTCACCTCGACCCTCTGGGCCAGGCCCCGCTTGCCGGCCAGGGTCTGGACGATCCCCAGGGGCGCGAAGACCCCCCGGTCCTCCTCCCCGCCGCTCTCGAAGACCGAGCGGACGTTGAGGTCGGCTTTCTCCCCGGTCTGCGGGAAGCTGACGGTCAGGACGTCCCCCGGCTTAAGCTTCAACTTTTTGGCCAGCTCGGCGCCCACCATGACGCCCGCGGGATCCTGGGTCTCGTCGCCGGCCGGCCCGTTCAGGACCCACCAGGACCTCATGGCCGTCATCCCGGTGTCCACCTCGTCGCCGGTGGGCAGCGACAGGTGCTTGTTGAACCAGGTCCCGGTCAGCTCCACCGGCTGGGAGGCCCCGGGGACCTCGACCCTGACGGTCAGAAACGGCGCGAAGTCCACTATGTTGTAGGCCCAGAAAATCATCTTGATTTTGTAGAGCTCGTCCTCTTTGATATAGTCGCCCTCGAGGACCGCGGGGGCGTCGTCGCCGTCGCCCGCTCCCCCGTCGCCGTCCCCGACGTCGGCCAGGTTGTACAAGTCCCCCAGCACCGAGGTCCCCTTGGGCACGACGTTGAGGTTGGCCCCGTAGCTTTTCAGCTCCTGGTTGACCTTGTCGCCGACGTCGAACATGACGCCCAGCATGGCCGTGGCCAGCGACACCCCCAGGCCCACCGTGAAGGCTATCAGGAAGTGCTTGCGTTTTTGACGCCAGAGGGCGCCGAAGAGCATCTTAAAAAACATGGCGTCGGCCTTTTGTCTTTATTATTTGGTCTTTTGGTCTGTCCGTTCTTTTGCTTTCCATGCTTTCAAGCCGGTCGGGCTGACTCTTTTCCGCCGGCTTGTCCGTCCTCTTCCGCTTCTTCCGCTTCTTCAGCTTCTTCCGCTTCTTCTTCCGCTTCCGCGTCCTATTTTCTTCTTTTCTCTACTCTCCTCTACTCTACTCTCCTCTACTCTCCTCTACTCTCCTCTCCTCTACTCTACTCTACTCTACTCTACTCTTTTCCTTTCTTCCTCTTCCTCTTCCTCTCCTACTTAAACCTGTTGACTTCCCTTTCCAGATTCCGCGGGTCGATGACCATGGCCCCCTCGGTCAGGGAGAACTCCAGGGGCACGGGGTTGCAGCCGCCGGGAAAGCCAATGGTGCTCTTGTTCATGACCACGTCGCAGAGCTTGCAGATGACCTGGTCGCCCCTCTGGTAGTAGCCGCTCTGACCGCAGATGTCGCAGGCGTCGAGACCCACCCCGAAGGCGGAGGCGCTTTTCTTGATGACGATGAAGCGCACGGGGGTGCCGTCCTCTGTCTGGTAGACGTGGCGGTGGAGGTTGCCGTCGGAGATGGCCTCCAGGGGCAGGATGAGGCGACCGTTCTCGGCCGTGATCTCCTCGGGCTCCGAGATGACCGGGCCCCGGGAGTTGATGGCCCGCAGGGTGGTGGAGGCCAGGATGACCACGGCCATGACCAGCATGAGCAGCGCCCCGGCCCGCAGGTCGTCCCGCAAGGACGCCCGCATCCTCCTGCGGACGGCCGGGTTGGCGCCGACGGGGGCGGTCACCCTGGACCTGACGATCAAAAAGGCCGCCAGCAGGGCCCAGACCGCCGTCTGGGCGAACAAAAAGATCCCCTTGCGCTCGAGCAGGAAGAGGACCATGGAGAAAATCGTCCGGGAGACCAGACGCCTGGCGGCCAGGATCTGCCCGGCCTCCAGCAGCAGCTGCCCCGCCAAAACCAGCGCGGCCAGGATCAGGAAATATTTTAAAATCCTGGCCGGCGCCCTGGCCGCCAGGAACCTGACAGAGAGCCAGACCAGGGCCATGACCAGAAGGCCCAGGGAGTACCCTGTGACCTTGGCCAGGTACTCGATGTTGAAGTAGCTCTCCATGCCCACCCCGAACTCGAAGGGGTAGAGGAGCAGGTTCGGGGCGACCCTGGCGGTCAGCAGGCACAGGACGACCAGGCCCGAGACGATCAGCGGGGTCCTGGGCGAGCGGATTTTCATGGGCCGGAGGGAAAAAACCGCCGCCAAAACCGTCGTCAGGACCACTAAAAACGGGCCGTGCCTGACGAAGCCCACCCGGTAGACAAGCGCGCAGTAGCCCAGAGCCAGCGTAAAGGCCGTCGCGGCCCTCACCGCCGCGCCCGAAAACAGGCCCATGGGGTTGGAGAGGCTCCAGGGCGGCAGGCCGCCCCCCCCCGAGACGACGGCGGCGGCCCCGCCCTGGACGGTCAGGCCGATGGTGGAGACCAGACGCCGCTCAAGGCCCAGCTGGGCGACGGTGGAGGCGACCAGCCAGCAGAACAGGGCCAGCACCAACGGCGTCAGGACGCCCAGGTCGTAGTACTCCCTGACGACCCAGCCCGTGGTCAGCCGGAAATAGGCCAGAAACGCGGCCGCGACCAGCCCCAGGGCCATCGACCCCAGGACCAGGCGGCGGACCAGCCTGCGCGAGACGTCCAGCCGCAGCAAGTGGAGGACGATCGGGGCGCCGACGGCCAGCACCCAGGCGTTGTCCACCACGTTGATCAGATACATGAGCATTACTGTGTCACCACCAGGGAAGCAAGGCCGGGGCAAAAGCAATTAAAAAAAACCGAAACGGCGAAGAGGCAAAGGTTACCAAAAGCAAGGAGGAAGCAGCAGCATGGACTATGAACATGGACTATGAACAATGAGGAAGCATTGGCGACTCGAATCATGACGGAGAAAAACCCTGCTAAAGACAAGGCCGAAACCAAACCGAGACAAGAGGGGGCGGACGCGCCGGCCCGGGGACGGGCGGCGGGGGGGCCGTCTTGGCCTCCGGCGCCGCCCGCGCGGGCTTCACGACGCATAACTAGCCGTATTTATGTAATTTTGTTTTTAAATTAGTTCGTCGGGCAAGAAACGGACAAGTTGTCCGCCTTATGACGTCCAGTTGGACGTCCGATTGTTTATTATGCACATTTCCGCGGCAAAATATAGCCCCGGGCTTAGATTTGTCAAATAATTATGTTGCCAATAAAATATTAAATCTTATGTTTTAGATGACTGCAACTATGCGGAGCTTACTTCCATTGGACATGAAAAAACGTATAATTAACCATTAATTGACAAATATGGAATTTGCCTCATATTGTGCGAAACCGCCCCTCCAAGACGTTTCAAGGCGACACTCCCCGGGAGCCTGACCAGCAGGCTCCGGGGGACGCCGCCTTGAAAAACGAAGCGAATGTCCGGTCAGTCTCGACCCGCCGTCCCGCCCCCCGCCAGTTTTTGACCGACGGGAGGCGGAGGAGGGCCGTTTTTTTTACCACTGCCTGGGGACCCAGTCGAAATCCCAGGAGACCTCGATGGGGGCCGTCCAGAAACGCCCGGGGACGCCGGTGGTCTTGTCGACGTGCAGCAGGTAGCCCTGCTTCTCGGGGTTGTCGATGATGAAGGTGATCTTGTACTTGCCGGGGCCGTCCAGCTTGACGTTGTTGCCGTAATGGGGGCCGTCGGAGGCGCTCATGGGCATGAAGTTGCCCTCGATGGTCTTTCCGCCCTCCTTGACGGCGACGTACTTGACGGTCAGGTTGGGCACGAAGTCTCCGGCCCCGTAGCCCAGGTCGTTGTCCTCGGCGGCGCTGATGTCGGCCTCGAGGTGCATGTCGGACTCGGCGGCGGACAGCCCGCCGGCCCCGAGGGGCTCCATGTCGACGGGCTGGAAGTAGACGCCGGCGATGACCAGGGGCGGCACGACATGGTCGTCGCCCAGGGGGAACTCCTCGAACCCGGCCCCGCCCTTGTCGTCGCCGGGGGCCTGGGCTTGGGCGGACTGGCCGCCCAGAAACACAACCATGGCCAGGACGGCCGCGATTGACAGAATGGTCGCGAGATGCTTCTTCATTGCTCCTCCAAAGAGCGACCGGGCCCGGAGGGCCGGTCTGTGGGAAATGTGGCCTGGCGGAAAACGCCGGGCCGCGAAAAAACTGAAAGCTCGAAAAACCCGAAAAACTGCCAGAATGAAAATCGGCGGCCCGCGAAAAATCAGCGAGAGGAAAATCGAACGGAAACGTTCCCCGGAGCCGCGAGAAAAAAAAACCAAAAGCAAATCCAAAAACTAGAAGCTTGACAAAACCTGAAACCCAGGAACCAAAAACCTGCAGCCGCCTCGCCGCGGGGCCTTGTCCCGGCCGGGGCAGCGGCCTGGAAAAGCCCTGGTGAGGCTTGACCGGAACGGGGACGGCGGGACCGCGCCCGCCGCGGGGCTCAGCCGGCGGCCGTCCCCGTCCCGGCCAGGGTCTTCTTGTTGCGCGCGCGGATGAAAATTATGGAGCCGATGGTCAGCGCCAGCAGGAAGATCTGCGGGACCAGGGTCTCGACGGTCGGGTAGACGCCCAGCAGGTCCACCGTGGGGAGGCCCTCCAGCATGCTCACGCCGACGACGTTGCCCTCCTGCAGCTCCTTGATGCCCCCGCCGACGAAGGCGATGGACATGACGAACATCAAGAGGCTCGTGCCGATGAAGAAGGGCTTCAAAGGCAGCCTCATGGAGCCGTGGCGGATGATGATGAAGACGAACACCAGGGCCACCGCGCCAACGGCGAAACCGGACCAGACCATGGTCGTGTCCTGGCCGGCCTCGCTCAAAATCCCCTGATAAAAGAGGATCGTCTCGGCCCCCTCCCTGAAGACGGCCAGAAAGGCGGCGGCCCCCAGGGCGAAGGCGCTGCCCTTGGTCACGGCCACGTCGACCTTGGAGGCGATGTACTTTTTCCAGGCCTCGGCCTCGGCCTTGGAGAACATCCAGTTGCTGACGCAGAACAGGACCACGGTGGCCAGGATCATGGTCAGACCCTCGATGACCTCCTGCTTGGCCCCGCTCAGATCGAAGAGCAGCTGGAGGGCCACGGCCGCCAGACCGCTGGCCACCACGGCGAAGACGGCCGACCAGTAGACCACCGGGACGCTTTTTTTGTTGCCGCTGCGCAGCAGGTAGGCGGCGATGGCGGCGATGACCAGGATGGCCTCGAAGCCCTCCCGCAGCAAAGTCCCGAAAGAGGCCAGGAAGATGACCCAGTCGCGGCCGGAGGAGCTCTCGGAGGCGGCGGAGGCCGAGGCGGCCCCCGACCCGGAGCCGGCCGCGGCGGCCTGGGCGGCCTGGGCCCTCTGGGCGGACACCCGGGCGTCCAGCTTCTCGGCGTCCTCAAAGCACCAGGCTATGAGGGTGTCGATGTCCTCCCTGACCTTCTCCAGGGTCTCGCCCTTACGGATGTCCTGCTTGATCATGGCGAACTTGTATTCCACGGCCGAGACTCTCTTGCCGGAGATGCGCCCCTTGACGTTCCGCTCGAAGCCCTCTTTCTCGTAGTACTGGAAGTAGGCGTTGTCGACCCACTCGTAGGCGGAGTCGGCGTCCCCCTTGGCGTAGTCGGAGGCGGCCGTCTCCAGAGGGACGCTCATGGCCGAGGCCACCTCCCTCCAGGTCTGGTATTTGGAGTCGGCCGCGAGGGTCCCGGGCGCCGCCAGGACCAGAAGGCCCAGAAGAAGCGCCGCCAGAAGCCGGCCGGCTGTCTTGGTTGTTTGGGGGGGCATGAACCGTCCTCTTTGGTCTTCCATGACTTAAGCCGCCCGGGCGTTGGCCGCCCGAGCCGGGCGGGCGAAAGTCGTCGACGGGCGACAGGCAAACTATGAACAAACAATTGACAAGCAATAAACAAACTAAGAACAAATGACGCTTGAGAGATCAAAAAATAGCTGTTTATCCGATGTCTGATGAAAAATAAACAATAAGCTGACAAAATTTTAACAAGCGGCGGACAGAAATCTACTCTTAATAGAATTGACAACTAGTTGCTTAATCTATAATTAAATCTTCTTTTTCTATTGATTGCGTTTAAATCTATTTTGAAAGTTTTAAGCTGTCAAAAGAAACTTGAAACAGCTTGAAGCAATTTAAATCTGTTTTTAAGCGGCGGCCGGCCTTTTTTTTCCATGGGAGGCGCCGCGGCCGTTTCGCGGGAAATTTTACGGTTATTTTCCCAGCAGCATCAGGGCGACGGGGTAGTCGGCCGGGGCCAGGCCCAGAACCTGCTTGACGGCGTCGACGTTCATGTCGTGGATGTAGCGGGCGCCCAGGTTCAGGGCGACGGCGGCCAGGTAGATGTCCTGGGTCATGGAGCCGACCAGGACGTTGGCGAACTCGTCCTTGAAGTCCCCGCCGTGCTTGAGCCCGTCCAGGACCTCCATGTCGGTGGTCAGCACCAGGACGTAGTAGGCCATCTTGGTGAAGGCCGGGCCGCCGATTTTGGCCTTGAGGTTCTCCGCCGTCACCAGGACGAGCTTGTGCTCCAGCCAGTCGTAGCGGTAGCTGCCCTGGGGCCCCAGGACGTAGACGCGCACGTAGGGGGGCAGCCCCTCGGCCATGGGCACCGTCCACCCCGTCTCGCCCCTGTTGAGGCCGCTGGCCGCCCACAGGACCGTGGACAGGTCCTCGAGGCTGACCTCGGCTATGGGGGAGAAGTCGCCCCCCTGGACGGAGGAGCGCTTCTTCAGGGCCTCGAAGAGACCCGGGCCGCCCTCCGTCCTGGGCGCCGGCAGGGCGACGTCCTGGGCCGGGGCCAGGGAGGCCGAGAAGAGGATGACGAGGCTGGCCAGGGCGGCGGCGAGGCCGCGTGGGGCTCGGTTCGAGCGAGGGGGCATGGGGCACCTTGCGAGAAAGCGAATTAGGCAGATTAGTGATGTAATTGATTCTTAGTTGCAATACCGCTCAGTTTTAGATTTATACACAAAAGATTGTTGCCTGTCAACTTCTTTTTTTTTCTCGAGAAAAAATTTATTTTCTCCCCGCGAAGGCAATATTATCAAAATGTTAGCCTCGCCTATCCCCCTTGTCCGGGGTCGTTCGGGCCGAAAAACGGGCCTGTTTTTTTCTCTAATTACCCTCCGGGGTGAAAATTTGTCACTCCTTTAAACAACCAATAATTGACCTCAACAAATATTAAGAGCACCAAACAGCACCAAACAGACAGGACGGCGCCGGCCATGCCCATGACGCCGTCCGCCGGAACGACCGCCCCCGGGCGTCAGTCACAAAATCAAACGCCCCGGACGCGTCCGCCAGGCCGGCGGTGAAAAAAAGGAAAGGAAGAAAGTCGAAGTTCGCGACGGTCAAGGCGGAAATGCGACTTCGCGGCCAACTGTCAGCCGGTCGTCGGCCGACCGGTCAACAAACAACCTTGACGCGGGAATTGAAGACCGGACTGGATGACTGCTTGGAATTTCAGAAATATGACGAAGAATTAGACGAGGAGCAGCCTGGGGAAGTTCGCGGCGGGGACCGCTCTTTCGAGCGGCCCCCCGCGCGGATCCCGGCGGGCGCCGCCAACGCGCCGGGCTCCTCTGTTGGATAATACCGCCTTAAGCCATCTTAGTATAAGGTTTGCAGTACTGATAAGTAATTCACAGTGTCCGCGGCCAAAATATGACATTCTTTATAGGCGGACGGCCTGGAACATCAAAT
>JAISET010000077.1 GCA_031264015.1 Deltaproteobacteria bacterium
CTACAATATCCATAGCTAAATCGCCAAAAACGTCGGTAAGACAATCCAATATTCCTGTATCTCTGCATACCTTGAGAATAAGATAAGAATAACCATAATCCCAAATAAAAACATCACCAGTAGGAGTATTTACCCCATAGTAATCATAATAATACTTGTTTGGATACATCTTCCCAGAAGCTGGATCATATTTGCCGATTGATTTGGCACGATTTCTGGGATCCCCATCTTTATTACGGAAATAACTCGTATATATGTAGACATATTTTTCCCCTTTTAAGCCTGCGCTTTTTACATGAACACCTTTCTCATCAGGAATATCCACCATCATATCAACCGTTGTGGTCATGACCTGACCTCCTTGTATGCGCTAATATTAGCGTAGGCAAATCCGAAAGTCAAGAGTTTTTTAAACAAAAAAAATCAGCAAAATCAGATAGTTATCTGATGAAGTCGATTTATTCTGCACCAATTCTGTGGATTTTGTCAGTCTACGCTAAATTTAGAATGGAATTTAGGTTATAAAAACAATCTTAAATTTACTTCCATCACTTCTTGTAATTATGACATCATCATCATCATCAACTGCTGTATTTAAAACAGTAGAGAAATTTTGTTGAGCCTCTGAATAATTAAAAAACTTCATTATATTACTCCATTAAAATATTAATATTCATATCTGATGCAATTTTTGCCATTTGAAGATCAAATGTACACAAAGGACGCAGTCCATCGATTTCAAGAGAATAAACCAAAGGTCAACCAAAAAATCAAAATTTATCCTACTGGACCCCAACAAGTTCTGACTATTGGGCTTGTTAGAATGATTATTAACTCATTTTTACCCAAAGGACAGAATGTATAAAAAACCGTCGATGCCCTATTGAATCAGTTTTATGCAAACTTTGGAAGCTGTACTAGAAAAAAGATTGAAAATAAATTAGGTTTAGTCATGGAGTCACCCCCCAGTTAGAGAAAGGGGGGCCAAAAAAAATTTTTCGAAAGTACTTAGTAGTGATAATTAAAAATTATGAAACGGTTATGCCTGCGCCTCCTTTACTCTCCCGATCAAACGGCTTGTCCCGCCTCGTCAAAGCGGATTCAACAAGCCCGCGTCTTTTCCGCCCGATGATGTTTTTGGCGACGATTTGGGCCGGCTCGCGGGCGGACGAAAAAACCGCGTCTGAAAACTGAAGCGGTCCTTTCAAAAAAACAGGCGATAAAAAAACCCCGCGGGGGGAAATATCCGGGCCGGCCTGGAAAAAGGATTTTATTTTCGCAGGACGAGAAAAGACGACGGCGTCTCCCGGCTTGCGGTGAAAACGGTTTTATGCGGACGGGTCGGACGTCGTCCGACGGAAGCGGGATAAAAAGCCGTCAAAATTGTTTTTGGCGCCGCGGAAAGAAAAAAGAGTTTCCTGACACGCGGCGAAAAGCGCGGGCAGGAACAATATGATGTCTTCTCCCGTCCAAAAACCGGCCGGAAGATTTCGCCGACGGCCGGCTTCGGGCGCGGCCGCCCGTCGGAAATAATAAACCCGGCCTCAAGGCGGGCCGGGTTCGGATAATTGTCATGCCGGCGGGCGACGTCCGCGCCGGCGGGGCGGGCCTCTCAGCCGCCGTACAGGGGGCCGGGGCGGACGGCCTTGGCGCCGATGTCGCCCCGGTAGTGGGCCCCCTCGAAATGGATCTCGCCCACGGCCTTGTAGGCGGTCTCGATGGATTTTTCCAGGGTGTCGTCCAGGGCGGTGACCCCGAGGACGCGGCCCCCGTTGGTGAGGGGGGTCTCCACCCAGGTCTCGATGCCGTCCACGACCGCCTTTCTGGGCTCCCGGGTGACGCCCGCCTCGAAGACGGTCACCCCGGGCAGCGCCGCGGCGGACTCCAGGCCCGCGATGGGCTTGCCGGTCTCGTAGGGGCCCGGGTAGCCGCCGGCGCTCATGACCACGCAGACGCAGGGCCTCCTGTCCCAGTCGAGGGAGACCTCGTGGAGAGTCCCGTTGGCGGCGGCCAGCAGGGCCGCGGCCAGGTCCCCCCGGCAGCGGGGCATCAGGGCCTGGGTCTCGGGGTCGCCGAAGCGGGCGTTGAACTCCAAAAGCTTCGGGCCGCTTAGGGAGACCATCAGGCCGGCGTACAGGAGGCCGCAGTAGGGGGTGCCCTCGGCGGCCATGCCCTCGACGGCGGGGCGGACGATGGTCTCCAGGATGACCTCCTCCAGCTGGGGGGTGACCAGGGGGGCGGGGGAGTAGGCCCCCATGCCGCCGGTGTTGGGGCCCCGGTCGTTGTCGAAGACGGTCTTGTGGTCCTGGGCCGAGGGGATGGGCAGCACGGTGCGGCCGTCGGTGATGGCGAAGTAGCTGACCTCCTCGCCGGCCAGGTACTCCTCCACGATGACGCGGCTGGCGGACTCCAGCTTGGCCAGCTCCGTCAGGGCGGCCATGGCCTGGCCGTAGCTGCCGCAGACGTGGACCCCCTTGCCCGCCGCCAGGCCGTCGGCCTTGAGGACGGCCGGGTAGGAGGCGTCCTTCAAGTAGTTGCGGGCCTCCGCCGGGTCGTAGAAGACGGCGTAGCTGGCCGTGGGCAGGTTGTGGCGGATCATGAAGTCCTTGGCGAAAACCTTGGAGCCCTCGATCCTGGCCGCCTCTGCCGAGGGGCCGAAGACCGGGAGGCCCAGCTCCCGGATGGCGTCGGCCACCCCCAGGACCAGCGGCAGCTCCGGGCCGACGATGGTCAGGTCCGGCCGCATCTCCCTGGCCAGCGCCGTCAGGCCCTCGACGTCGTCGACCCTGACCGGCTTGACCTCGCCCAGGCCGGCCAGGGCGGAGCTGCCCGGCGCCGAGAGCAGGGTCACTTTGGGATTTTTCCTAAGCTGCCAGGCCAGGGAATGCTCCCGGCCTCCCGAGCCGATTAACAACACGCGCATCATGACCACCCTTTCGCCCGGACGCCGAGGCCGCTAAACAACGGGGAGGCGCCGCCGGGAAAACCGCCGGAAAACCGACAAAAAAGACCTGAAAAACCGCCGGAAAACAAACTCGGCCCGAAAATCGTCAATAATCGCCCGGCCGCCAGTCCCCCCGGCCGCCGATTCGTCCGGGCGGGGCCGCCCGGGGCCTCTCAGCCCAGGACGATCTTTTTGGCTGCCAGGAGGGCCTCGGGGACGGACCCCAGGTCGGGGCCGCCCGCCTGGGCCAGCTCGGGCCTGCCGCCGCCGCGGCCCCCCAGGATCGCGGCCATCTTGGAGACGATGTCGCCCGCGTGGTAGGTCCCGACGAGGTCTTTGCCGACGGTGACCAGCAGAAGCGCCTTGCCGTCGGAGCCCTCGGCGGCCAGGGCCAGCACGCTTTTGGGGCCCAGGGCGTCCCGCAGGTTGTCGCCGATCTCCCTGAGCTCCCGGGGGTCCGAGGCCTCCACCCGGCGGCCCAGAAAGACGACCTTGTCCGTTTTTATGGCCTCGCCGGCCAGCCGGGAGGGGCCGGCGGACGGGGCGGCCTTGGCCGGGCCCCGCTCGAGGTCCCTGACCCTCTGCTGGAGCTTTTTGACGCGCTCGGCCAGCTCGTCGGGCTTGGATTTGAGCAGCCGGCAGGCCTCCCGGGAGCGGGCCCTCTGGGCCTGGAGCTCGAGGACGGCCTTCTGGCCGGTCAGGCACTCGAGCCTGCGCGCGCCCGCCGAGACGGCCGACTCGCCCAGGATGACGAAGCTGCCCAGCTGTCCGGTGGAGGAGGCGTGGGTGCCGCCGCAGAGCTCCCGGGAGGCCCCCATGGAGACCACCCGGACCCGCTCGCCGTAGCGCTCCTCGAACAGGGCCGTGGCCCCGCCGCGGACGGCCTCGTCCATGTCCATGACCTCGGTCTCGACGGGCAGGTCCTCCATGATCGCCTTGTTGACCAGCAGCTCGATCTCGTCGAGCTGCTCCTGGGCCACGGCCCGGTCGTGGGTGAAGTCGAAGCGCAGGCGGTCCGCGGAGACCATGGAGCCCGCCTGGCGCACGTGGTCGCCCAGGGTCAGGCGCAGGGCCCGGTGCAGGAGGTGGGTCGCCGTGTGGTTGCGGCAGGTGTCCAGGCGCCGCTCCCGGTCCACGGACAGGGAGGCCGAGTCCCCGATGTCGACCGTCCCCGTGTCCACCTGGCCGTGGTGCAGGAAGACGCCGGAGCCCGGCGACTTGACCACGTCGCCGACGACGACGATGCCGGTGGGGAAGACGACCGACCCGCCGTCGCCCTCCTGCCCGCCGCTGGCCGCGTAGAAGGGGGTCTCCTTGAAGACGAGGACGACGTCGTCGCCCTCCCTGGCCTCCCGGGCCGAGACCCCGTCCTTGATCATCATGACCGGGACGCCGTCGCCGCCCAAAGTGTCGTAGCCGGAGAAGGACTGGGCGAAGCCCTCGGAGGTCAGGGTGTTGACCTGGGCCAGAACGGCGTCGTCGCGGAGCCCGTCGGCCTTCCAGGCGGCCCTGCCCCTGGCCCGCTGCTCCTCCATGGCCGCCTCGAAGCCCGCCAGCTCCACGGTCAGGCTGTTCTCGCGGGCCACGTCGGCCACCAGGTCCACCGGGAAGCCGTAGGTGTCGTAGAGCTTGAAGGCCAGGGAGCCGGGGAGCCGCGTCCCTTTCTTCTTTTTCAGGTCGGCGATGGCCTCGTGCAAAATGTTCAGGCCCGAGCCCAGGGTCTCGCCGAAGCGCTCCTCCTCGGAATGGACCAGCTTGGAGATGTAGTCGAGGTTGTCCTTGAGCTCCGGGAAGGGGCCGCCCAGGACCCGGACCACCTCGCCGACCATCTGGGCCAGAAAGGGCTTGTCCAGGCCCAGCTTGCGCCCGTGGCGCACGGCCCGGCGCAGGATGCGGCGCAGCACGTACCCGCGCCCGATGTTCTCGGGGCGGACCCCGTCGCCGATCAGAAAGGTCACCGCCCGGGAGTGGTCGGCGATGACCCTGAGACTGACGTTGGTCTGGAAGGCCGGGTGTCCCGGGGCCAGGTTCTCCCCGTAGACGTAGGGCGTCCCGGCCAGGGCGGAGACTTTCTCCAAAAGGGGTTTGAAGAGATCCGTCTCGAAGTTGCTGCGCACCCCGCTCATGACGGCCGCCAGCCTCTCGAGACCCATGCCCGTGTCGATGGAGGGCTTGGGCAGGGGCTTGGTCTCGCCGGTCTGGAAGCGCTCGAACTGCATGAAGACCAGGTTCCAGATCTCCAGGAAGCGGTCGCAGTCGCAGCCGGGGCCGCAGTCGGGGCGGCCGCAGCCCAGCTCCTCGCCCTGGTCGATCAGGATCTCGCTGCAGGGGCCGCAGGGGCCGGTGTCGCCCATGGCCCAGAAGTTGTCCTTGGCCCCCAGGCGGACGACGCGCTCGGGGGGGAGCCCGGCGATCTTCCCCCAGAGGGCGTGGGCCTCGTCGTCGTCGGTGTAGACCGTGGCGTAGAGCCTGTCCTTGGGGAGGCCCAGCTCCTTGGTCAGAAGCTCCCAGGCCATCTCGATGGCCAGCTCCTTGAAGTAGTCCCCGAAGGAGAAGTTGCCCAGCATCTCGAAGAAGGTGTGGTGCCGGGCGGTGTAGCCGACGTTCTCCAGGTCGTTGTGCTTGCCGCCGGCCCGCACGCACTTCTGGAAGGTCACCGCCCTCTGGTAGTCCCTCTTTTCCTCGCCCGTGAAGATGCGCTTGAACTGGACCATGCCGGCGGTGGTGAAGAGGAGGGTCGGGTCGTCGTGGGGGACCAGCGAGCCCGACGGCACCCGGCGGTGCCCCCTGGCGGCGAAATAGTCGACGTAGGCCTGGCGTATGCTTGCGGAGTCCATAAGAAGCGTCCTGGCGAGTCCCCGGACCGGCCGGGGAGAGATTGGGCGTCCATGGGGGGCGGCCGCGACGGGCGGCGGGGGAAAAACCCCGGCCCCGGCCGCCGGAGGACTGCCGCCTCCACGGTGGGCTGTGGAAAAGCCACCCGACATTATAGCCGAAAAACGTCCCCCCGGCCGCGTTTAATTCGCCCCCGGGTCAAATTTTTCAGGCCCCTGATTTTTCCCAGGTGATTTGGCGGTCTTAGGCGAATCCCGGGGCGGGCGGGGGCGACGCCCCCGCCCGGGTCCGCGCCCGAAAAGCGGGCCGGCCGGGGCCGGGCGGGTCGTCCCGGGGAGGCGGGGGGGGACCGCGGGGGGAGGAAAAAAACTGCGAAAAGCCGGAAAAAGCGGAAAAAGCGGAAAAAAAGGCCGCCGTTAGTCTGGCCGGCCGGCCGGCCGGTCAAAAAAACCGCCCGCCCGGGGCGCGCTGGGCGGCCGGGGCGGGCGGGCTGTCGGGTCGGCGGGAGGGGGTCGGGGGCCGGTCGGGGGTCGCCCGTCCCCCGGCGGTCACTCGGAGGCCTCCGCCTGGGCGGGGAGCTCGGCCGGCTCCGGCTCCTCGTCGCGCTTCATGGAGCTCATGTTCTCGGAGACGCGGTCGGCCAGCATGCCGTAGGCGCCCCTGAGCTTGGCCTCGATGCTCCTGGCCACGTCGGGGTTCTCCAGGAGGAAGCGGCGGGAGTTCTCCTTGCCGTTCCCCAGGCGCTCGCCGTCGTAGCTGAACCAGGCGCCGCTCTTCTCGACGACGTCCATGACCACGCCCAGGTCGATGAGCTCGCTCTCCCGCGAGATGCCCCGGCCGTAGAGGATGTCGAAGGTGGCCTCCTTGAAAGGCGGGGCGATCTTGTTCTTGACGACCTTGACCCTGACCTGGGAGCCGATCTTGCCCTCGTCGGCCCCCTTGACGAAGCCGTAGCGGCGGATCTCCAGCCGCTGGGTGGCGTAGAACTTCAGGGCGTGGCCTCCGGTGGTCACCTCCGGGGAGCCGTAGGCCATGGGCCCGATCTTCATGCGGACCTGGTTGATGAAGATGACCGAGCACATGGAGCGGTGGATGGCCCCGGCGAGCTTCCGAAGAGCCTGGCTCATCAGCCTCGCCTGCAGGCCCACGTGGACGTCGCCCATGTCGCCCATGATCTCCGCCTCGGGGACCAGGGCGGCCACGGAGTCGACGACGATCAGGTCCACCGCCCCGCTCCTGACCAGGATCTCGGCGATGTCCAGGGCCTGCTCGCCGTGGTCGGGCTGGCTGATCAGGACCTCGTCGGTCTTGACCCCCAGGCGGCGGGCGTAGGAGACGTCCAGGGCGTGCTCGGCGTCGATGTAGGCGGCCACCCCGGACTGGCCGTTGACGCCCTTGAGCTTCTGGGTCTCGGCGACGATGTGCAGGGCCAGGGTTGTCTTGCCGCTGGACTCGGGGCCGTAGATCTCGATGATCCGGCCCTTGGGGATGCCCCCGACGCCCAGGGCCGCGTCGAGGCTGATGGACCCGGTGGGGATGACCGGGATGACCTCGTGCTCGGCGCCGCCCAGGGTCATGATGGAGCCCTTGCCAAACTCTTTCTCGATCTGGCCCAGGGCGGTGGCCAGGGCCTTGGCCCTGGCTTCTTCCGGTGTCAGAGGCTTCTCTTTTTCCTTTTTGGGAGGGGTTTTAACTTCTTTTTCAGAGGCTTTGGCCATTTAGTTCCTCAAACTTTTCCTTAAATATTCGCCGGGGTCGAACCCGGCGGGTTGGCGGTTGTCAGGCCCCGGGGGGCCCCGGGTTAAAAAAAACAGGCGGTCCGGGCGGAAAACAATCCCGCCCGGGGCGGAAAAAATTTTTGGCCCCCGGGCGGCCGGGCGCCGCCCGGGGGCCCGGCGTCCGAAAAAAACGGGGGCCGGGCGAATCAAGATTTTGGGGTATTGCGAATGTCTTTGTCCATCCCTTGGTAAAATAGCACCGCGGACCGACGATGGCAAGTGTTTTCTTCCAGGGGTCAAACCGGCCGAAACACGGATGAAAACCTTGAAAATTTGCCTCGGCGGCGCCTTTCGCCCCCCGGGCGCCCGAAAGATTCGCCGGCCGGGCCGGGCCCGGCTTTCCCGACCCGAAAAACAGACCTCGCGGAACGCGGGAAAACCGCCGTCTCCCGAAAAAAATCCTCCCGATCCCAAAAAAATACCGCCAGACTCCCAAAAAAGTCGGTCCGACTCCCCAAAAAAGCGCCTCTTTCCCCGAAAAATAATCCCGCTCCGAGAGGAAAAGCCCCCTCCCGGAAAAAACCCCTCCCCTCCGGGAAAAAACCTCCTCCTCCTCCTCCTGGAAAAAATCCCCGCCCGCCGGAAAAAATCCCCCTCTCCCCGCCGCATAAAAAACCCGCCTCCGGAAGACCGGGGGCGGGGGACGAAGGGGGGGGCTAAAAAACCGTCAGACGATCTTGGCCAGCTCGGCCAGGTATTCCTCGCCCAGGCCGGTGGCCTCCGCGACCAGGTCGATTTTCAGGCCCTTTTTCAACAGGCGGCCGGCGGTGGCCTCGGCCTGGTCCCGGCGGCCTTTCTGGTAGCCCCTCCGCTCGGCCTGGGCCAGGGGGCTGCCGGGGCCGTCGGAGAGGTCGCCGGCGGCGTCGCGCCTGGCTTGGGGGTTGGTCTGGTAGGTGGGCAAATTGTCGAATAGCTCGTCCGGCATGATGACACTCCGTCAGGGAAGGGGGGAGGAGGGGGGAAGGAGCGACTATCTGATTATCGTAAATTTGGCTAATAATTTCAAGGACAAGCTTAAAATATGCAAACAGGCGTTCATAACGTTGTCCGGATCAATCCTCAGTCAACCATAAGTGGTGTCTTTGGTTTTCCCCGACCCAAACGGCCCGCGTCTTTTTCCCGCCCCCTGCCGCGGCGGTGGAAAAACTCTCCGACCCGCCTTCCCGCGATTTCAACTCCCCCGGCGGCCTCGACTTGCCCGGCGGCTTCGGCTGCCCGTCCGCAAGTCCCGGCGGGCATATGACGCAAGTCCAGGCGGCATATGACAAATGGTCGGCCGGCCCGCGACTCCGGCGATCCGGCCGACGGGGGAACGCCTCGGCTGGCGGAGTGTCTCCGGCGGGCGCGGCGGAGCGGAAGGGGGAGGAAGAGGGGGAAGGATAAAATTATGATAAAACACAGGGGCTTGTAATTTTCGCCCCTCTCCGAGCAGACCGGGCCGTCGTCCGCCTGGCCTAATCGTCTAGAGAACTTTGTCAAAATTTGTTGACTAAGCCGGCCGGTCTGTGCGATAGTTTGGAGGTCGGGCGGGAAAAAACTGGCGCGGAAAACGGTCGGGCCGGCGGCGACGCCAAGGCCGGCGGGCCTTGACTCGGCGCCCAAACATGCGGGCAGGGGTTTCTTTTTCACTGGGGAGGTGCGACATGGCCGAGGACATGCTGGGCTTGATCGCCTGCGACGTCGTCCGTTCGGAGCTGGAGCAGGCCCTGGAGGGCAGGGAGGTGGCCTCCAGGTTTTTGGAGTACTCCCTGCACAGCACCCCCACCCTGATGGCGGGCAGGATCCTGGAGGCCATCGCCGAGCTGAGGGAGCGGGAGGGGGTCCGGAGGATCGTCCTGGGCTACGGGCTGTGCTCCAACGGGGTGGTCGGGGTGGCCGCCCCCGAGGGCCTGGTCATGCCCAGGTGCCACGACTGCATCGCCATGCTCCTGGGCTCGCCGAAAAGATATTTCGAGATTTTCCGCAACAACCCCGGGACCTACTTCGTCACCGACGGCTGGATCCGCAACCGGGGCGACCCCCTCTCCTCGGTGGAGCACCGCTACACCCCGAGGATGGGGGAGAAGAAGGCCCTGCGGGGCATGTCCCTGGAGCTGGCCAACTACAAGGCCTTCTGCTTCGTCAACAACGGCGTCGGGGACGTCGAGGCCGCCAGGGCCAGGACCCGCGAGAACTGCCGGGTCTTTCAAAAAGAATATTTCGAGCTGGAGAGCACCCTGGACTACTTCAAGGCCCTGGTGGACGGGCCGCACCTGGAGGACGAGTTCCTGGTCCTGGAAAACGGGCGGCCCGTCCAGAACGAGTACTTCTATCAGATCATCTAG
>JAISET010000188.1 GCA_031264015.1 Deltaproteobacteria bacterium
GCCTCCGGCTTCTTTCAGCGCCCGCCTCACGACGGACACCTTGCCCTTGACTAGCGGTTCTCACTGACATGTCCGCAATGGATTTTCACCATCTAGCTATCGCCCATGCCGGGCACACAAAAAACGCCGGCCAAACTGGCGAGTCTGGCCGGCGCGGTTTAATTTTTCCGTCGAAGCGAAGGCCTGGTTCCCCCGGGGACCGCCGCGCCCGGGCTCAGCCGGGCATGACCACCGAGTAGAGGACGGTGATGAAGGACTGGGAGCCGGAGAGGCCGAAATTCTCGTCGTCGTTGTTAAAAAAGTTCGCGGAGCCGCCGTCCGCGGGGTCGCGGGCCGTGACGGTGATGACGTAGTACTGGAGGTTGACGGTGCCGATGCCGGTGTTGCCCTTGTCGGCTATGCCCCCGGAGGCGCCCACCTGGCGGTTGGAGCCGGTGGAGCCCCGCATGAAGTCGTGGGAGATCTTGATGAAGCCGATGACCCTGTCGTTTTTGTCGGTGACCACCAGGTCGGCGCCATCCTCGCCCTGGCCCAGCCCCTCGTATCTCTTCTTGATGGAGAGGCGCTCGGAGCTGGCGTCGGTGTTGAAATTGTTCAGGGAGGGGCGCAGGGCGACCTTGAGCCCGCTGCTGCTGATGTTGGACTCCAGGTGGTCCCTGACGTCGTCCACGGTGCCCGAGGACAAGACGTCCACGACCCTGGTGCCCAGGAGGGCCAGGGCGTCGGCGTAGTTGAAGGCGGTCATGTTCCTGCGGTAGGCGCCGGTGGTGGCCACCTCGGAACGGCTGGAGAAAAGGACCGTGGCGCCTATGACGCTCACCATCAGCATCAGCACCAGGGTGGTCACCAGGATCATGCCCCGGCGGGACCCCTCCGGGATGCCGGCGTCCGAATGTCGGCCGTCGCCGAAATCTAGGAATTTATCTTGCATTATATCCACCTTGCCGGGCGTTCCCGCCCAACTAGACGTTTCTCTTGGGGACGGGGACCAGGCTGTGCATGACCACGGGGTTGGCGCCGGGCCAGGTGACGGTGATGGTGATCTCGTTGGTGAAGATGGTCGGGGTCTCGAAGACGACGGCGACGTCCCGCTGGAAATATTTTTGCGAGGCGTTGGCGACCTGCTTGCCGCTCTGGTCGAAGTAGGTGGTGCCGACCGCCCCCAGCTGATCGTTGTCGATGTACCTGATGGACTCCATCTGAGTCTCGGCCAGGAAGACGGCCAGGGTCTGGCTTTCGGCCAGCTTGCCGCTTTGGATGGAGCCGGTGAGGGCCGAGATGGAGGCCATAAAACCGAACAGGACGACCACCAGGGCCACCAGGACCTCGACGAGGGTGAAGCCCGCCCGGATCCCCGTCCCGGCCGCAGGCGACGGTCCGCGACATGTCGACTTCATACTACCTCCTCCGCGGACGGCTGGCGGAAACCGCCTCCCCCCGCCTTGCTCGCGACCGGCGGCCGCGCTCATATTGTCTCCCTGTTCAGGCGGACGTGCCCGGTGGGGTTGTAGA
Source organism: Deltaproteobacteria bacterium (assembly GCA_031264015.1). GTDB lineage: Bacteria > Desulfobacterota > Desulfarculia > Adiutricales > Adiutricaceae > JAIRNQ01. Next base: position 1,513 of record JAISET010000188.1, read on the forward strand.
GGGTCAGGAGCCAGACGTCGCTGTCGCCCAGGTGCCTGTTTTTAATCTGCAGCTTGACGTCGCAGGCCGAGATGGCCTCGCCGTCCGGGGTGAAGACGACCACGACGTTGTCCCAGGCGAAGGAGCCGGGGACGACGGGGTCGTAGCCCAGCTTCTCGTTGGCGTCGAGCCTGTCGTAATAATAACCCTTGAACAGGGAGGCGTAGCGGGCGTAGTTGGCCTTGGCGGGCAGGGGCAGGCTGCCCTTGTAATTGAAGCGGGTGGACTTGTGCAGCCTGACGTCGGAGTTGCCCAGCCTGGTCCAGCCCTTGACCGAGCCGGCGGAGTTGTAGACGGCCACCTGGGCCACGATGCGGCAGGAGCCGATGGCGTCGGTGATCGTCTCGCGGCAGTCGATCAGGATCCTGACCGGCCGCTGATAGTTGGTGGCGCTCGAGCGGCCCATCTTCATGACGTCCCTGAAGGCCTCGGCGTCGGCCTTCAGCTCGCCCCGGGGGACGATGCTCATGTAGGTGGGCAGGGCGATGAGCAGCAGGACGCCGATGACGCTGACGACCACGATCAGCTCGACTGCCGTGAAGCCCCGTCTATGGCGCCGACCGTCCGTCGGGCTTGATGGTTGAGACATCGGGGTCGCACTCCTCTCGGGTGGTTAAACTTGTCCGGACCGCACCCCGGAGCCTCAGCCGCCGGCGCCGACGCTGTTGTTGTTAAAGTTCCTCAGCTGGGTGACGGAGTCGATCTTCCGGCGGGGGAAGCGGTCCCTGGTGGCCGAGTCGTAATGGTCCAGCGGGGCGGTGTCCAGCCGGGAGTAGGAGTTGGACTTGGCCAGGGAGTCGGGGGCCTGGGTGCGGCTGACCAGGACGACCCTGATGGCCCGCAGCTCGCTTCTTCTGACCGGGTCGGAGGTGACGTCGAGGACGTTGGAGACCGTCGCGTCGCCGATGTCGTTGCCGAAATAGTAGCCCGTCTGCAGATCCTCGATCCCGTCGGCCAGGATCTGGTTCCGGGAGTCCAGGGTGTCCATCAGCAGGAAGGGGTACTTGGCCTCGTCGCCGGAGCCGGTGTCCTCGCCGGTGGCGGAGCAGCTCGCCTCCCGCCCGTAGCAAATTTTAAAAGTCCTGAGGCGCAGGTTTTTGACGTTGACGACCTTGGAGCCCTCCCCGTAGCTGAAGGGCATGCCCCCGGGCCGGTCGGGCACGGGCGCGACCTTGATGGAGCTTAGCACCGGGTAGGTGGTCCAGCTCCAGTCGGAGGCGACCTCCAGGATGACCGGGTAGTTGCCCTCGGTCAGGGCGCCGGGGGGCACCAGGGCGATGGCGTCGCCCGCCTTGACGATCTCGTCCTTGTCGGCCTCCAGAAAGTCCGGGGGGACCTCCAGGGGCGAGGAGAGGGACAGGGTCTGGGTGGAGGGGTTGTAGTCGGCCGAGAGGTAGCCCAAAGGTGCCGCGAACTCGGGGGCCAGGCTGCAGACGGTGATGGCGTCGCCCTTGAACTGGTCGGCCGCGTTGGAGTAGGACTGGTTGACGTCGTAAACCGGGTAGGCGCCGGGCTCGTCGACGGGCGAGCCGGGGTAGTAGAACCAGTCCAGCGGCGTCCCGTCGTCGTTCCTGCGGTAGACGACCACCTTGTCGCCCTGGCCGAGGCCCAGCAGGGAGAAGCCGTTGCCCGCCGTGCGGAGCTCCCTGGTGATCAGGGCCATGCTGCTGCGCAGGTTTAAAAGCTGCTCCACGGTCTGCTCCTGGCGCAGGAGGGTGCGGCTGGAGCTGGTGTAGACCCCGAAGACCATGGACAACAGGAGCGAGCCGATGAAGACGACGGCCAGGAGCTCCAGTAGGGTCATGCCCTGGCGCCGCCCGCCGGCGGTTATGTTCAGCCTCAGTAGTCTCAGTAGTCTCATAATCAGCACTTTCCACCCCGAGCCCCCCGCCCCGAAGGCGGGGGAAAGGGTCCCTGGGGAGTTCGTCTCCGTCGTCGGCGGCGGCGGGGCGGACCGGCAACAATAAATATTACTGCAATTTTCAGGCCAGGGAATAACGCTTCCTGAAGAGCATAAAAGATATATTCTTAACTATTCAAAATATCAAAATTTAATAATAATTGCTATTTATAACTTTTACTCATCTTTTTTCAGTCATGAACTCTAACATTTAAATATTTATTCTCATAAAATCGACTGACACTATTCAAAGTCGTCTCGCCAATCAGGCCGGTCGTCGGGGAGCCGATCAACGCGCCCCCGCCGGAGGGCATTTTTCACTCCCGCGCCCGGCCGCGGCCGTCCGCCGGGAAGATCCGTGACGATTCGGAGGCGGTCCGGGACCGTCCCGGACTGTTTCCGGCCTCCCCTGCCCCGTCACCGGACCGGACCGCCCCGATTTTTGGCGACAGCTGTTTGACTTTTTAAACCTTTCAGAATCTTTCAAAGTCTTTCAAAGACTTTGGAAGACTTTGCCTGGTCGTCATATAACGTTTCCGGGGCCAGAGAGGAGAGCCCCGCGGAGGGAAAAAAACTGTTTTTCTTTCCCTCCCACTCCCTTGCGGCGGATATTTTAACCTAACTATGAGCCTAAGACCAGCGGGCGGCAGTCCGGCCGACCTGGCGCCCCGGACCGGCCGACCTGGCGCCCATGGCCGCCGGCGACCGAACCATTGTTCCCGGCGGGCCGTCCGCGCCATTCGGTAATTTCAGTGACCCTTAACTTCCGCGCCGTCAGTCCGTCGTCGTCCGTCCGTCGTCCGGCCGCCAGTTTCTTCCGTCCGGACCGTCAGTCGAGGACCGCGGTCTACGCGGCCGGCTCGGCCGCCCAGTCGGTCCCGTCCTCCGAGGCGGGCTCGGCCGCCCCGTCGGTCCCGTCCTCCGAGGCGGGCTCGGCCGCCCCGGCGGTCCCGGTCTCGAAGGCTGCCTCGGCGGCCGCGGCCTCGTCGGGGGCTGGCTTGTACATGAGGACGTTGAGGCGGGACATGCGCTCCTGGCCGTCGACGTAGAGGTCGGCGTAGCGCCCGTTCCAGTCGACCCGCAGGGGGAGCGGCCTGCCCGCCTCGTCGAAGCAGGTGGCGTTGATGAGCAGTCCCTGCGAGGGTCTGCGGCTGCTGATGGCCAGGCGGGTGATGGCCGTGCAGGCCCCGGGGTCCAGCTGGGCCACGGCGTACTTGTAGACGCGGCTCTCGTAGCCGGAGTAGTTGACGGAACGGTCCAGGGACTTGGCCGAGACTGACCTGCGCTGGAGGTTCTTCAAGTCAGTGGTGAACTCCGGCAGCCCGTAGACCTGCGGTGGGGCCGGGGTCGCCGACTGCCCGGCCGCGGCCAGGTCGGTGGCGGAGCGCCAGGAGGAGTGCAGGATGTAAGCCTCGACGCCGAAGATCAGCAGGACCGCCGCCGCCAGGCCGGCCAGCCAGTAGCGCTTGACAGCGGGGGACATGGGGTCCAGGACGGAGACCTCCAACTCGGCCAGCTGCTCGCTCTGGCCCAGACGGTACATGTAGGCGCCGCCCCTGGGTTTGGCGGGGCCCGGGGCCTGGCCGGTCCTGGCCGGGGGGGCGTCGTTGAAGCTCAGCTCGTCGAGCTTGACGATGAAGCGCTCCCCGCAGGAGGGGCAGGTGGCCCAGCCTCCCTGCTTGGGGATCTTGGCGACGGGAATGCGGTAGCGGCCCAGGCACTTGGGGCAGACCACCGCCCGGCTGGAGCCGGGGGCCTTGGGTTTGGCGGCGTCCGGGACGACCCCAGGGACGCCGCGGTTTCCGCCGACAGGGCCGGGGGCGGCGCCGGGGACCCTGCCGAAAAAGCCGTCGTCCGGGCCTCCGGACGCGGCCGGGCCAGAGCCGTTGCCGCCGGAGGCCAGATGGGAGCCGGGCCCCCAGGCCGGCGGGGCGGGGGGGGCCATGCCCGGAAAATGGGCGGGCAGGTCAGTTTGGGAACGGGTGTCGTCGGCGGGGGAAGAAGTATCGGTAAACGCGTTTTGCGGGAGGAAGTCATAATCCAGCGGCCCGAAGCCGTCCCCGTCGGGCTGGCCGTCCGGGTCGGGGGGCGGGCCGTCGAAACCGACCCTGCGCACGGAGATGGAGCCGTCGGCCCCCTTGGTCAGGACCATCTGCTCCTCGCAGGCGGAGCAGACCGCCCCCGTCCGTCCGACGGGGAAGACGGAGGTGTCCACGGCGCATATCTCGCCGCAGGAAGGGCAGGCCAGGCTGACCGTCTGGGGCTCGCGAGTCTCCATGTTGTCCAGGCTAGAATAGTAGTTTGTTTCCGCCGGGCCGCCCCCCGGGGAGGGAAACGAGCCGGTCCTTTGGGTCGTCATTCTTCACCAATCTCGGCGAAGTCCAGCACCTCCCGCCAGGAGAGGACCCCGCCATGGAGGGCCTCGCCCCCGGGCAGCTTGAGGACGGCCGCCGCGCCGTCGCCGATCTCGAACCGGGCCGTCTTGGACTCGTTGGTCCCGGCGACCGCAAAGAAGACCGCGGCGGACTTGCCGCCCGCGCTCCCGACGCAGTCCCCGGCCGGCCGGTCGCCTCGCTCGTCGGGCGGAGGCGCCCCCCCGTCCTCTAAGTTGTCGCTCTCCAGAAACAAGGGCCGGCCAAACTCGGATTTCGGCAAGCCGGCAAAAGTGTCCGGCAGGCAGCCAAAACTGGTCCCCACACTATCACAGGATTTCAATTCTGGCAAGGACTCGCCCGACGTCATGACCGATCCTCCTTGTCCGCACGGGCCTCCATGGCCTGTTCCAAAATCATCCCCCGGCGCGGAGCAGGCCGGAGCGAAAATGTCCTTGCCGGCCGCGACGAGGACGGCGGGCCTGGCGCCGCCCTCCGTCAGGGGCGGCCGGCCGCGATAGTCGGAGGCGACCGGCGGGGCCGCCGTTATGTCCGGGGTGGTGAAAAGCGGGAACATTCGCGTCGAACGGAGGAAGAAAAGCGCCGGACCAGTCTGTTTTTGCATGTGCCACCAGCTCAATAATTAATTATAGAATCGCGGACTGAATCTGGGCGGCGGGACAAATCTAAATCTATTTTTAATTTGTCGGCACGGGAGGCGAGGCGGCGGAGAGTTTCAGGGCGGAACGGGGAAGTCGTCCGGGAGGCTGAAGGACGCGTCGTCCCGACGGCGCCCGCCCGACAAAACTCGGGAGGACGAACGGCGGGAGAACCGGCCGCGGGGCGCGCCGGCGACGGACGAAAAAAGCATGGGGGCATAAATTAGACGACTTCAATCTGGCGGCGCTATCTGACAGGCGCTGACAGGCGCTGACAGATGCGGACGGGCGCGAACGGTCGCGAACGGGCGATAGCGAGGCGGACAAGATAAAATAAGGCCCAAGCCCTTGCCGGACAAATTTTTAACGGTGAGTTGCCTGATGAAGTCTTTACGGCTAAAATCAACCCAAACATGTTAAAAAAATGTAAAACAAAGACTTATGCTATTACAAACAATCTCTAATTTAATTAAGAATATAAACGATCTTAAAGGCCGGCGACAGCCTTTAATTCGTTAAATTAATTTGCAATAAACAGGCCAGCCAGTCCCCCGCCCGGGGGCCCGAGGCCGGAAAAGGGGCCGAATCGGACCGGCGCGGACGGGGGGCGGAAGCGGGGCGGACGGAGGAAAGGCCGGGGCGGCGGGGGAAAAAATGGAGGGGGGAGGGAAAAAACAGGCCGGCGGAATTTTTTTCTCCGATTTCGAAAAAAATTTTTCGGCCGCCTCCAAAGGGAAAAATTTGACACTTGAAAGTGTTGACGCTCTTTGACAACTTTTCAGGCGCCAAAAGACAAAAATAGTCTAATGTTAACCTACATTTATTAGAAACTATTTTAAAGATTGAAAAAGCATGTAATTACAGTTAAAAATAATCCTTTCATGTATTTGAAGTCTCTATAGAAATATTAGATTAAATTATCAAATATTTAACAAATTAAGAATTACTTTTATGCTAAAAAACAAGATAAATCACATCAAAAATATAAACAAAATCAATATGACAGATTGTCCGCAAATATTGAAAGAAGAGCAATTTTGGTTACCGAAATTCAAACGCCAATTTTAGCGAAGGGGGCACGCTATTAGGTGCTTGGTCCCATTAAAAATCAATAAAAGGCAAAATTATTCAATTTTTAAAAAAATGTCCGTCCAGCCGGACCACGGCGGCCGGGAGGGAGCCGGGGAGCCCGGACGGTCCCGGAAAACGGCGCGGGCGGGAAAATCAAAAATTGCCTTCGGCGGGAAACTATGGTAAAAACAGGCTGCCTTGACCGCGCCCGACGGCGGCCGCCCAGAGCGGCCCCCGGGCGGAGCGGGCGACGGTTCCCAACCGCGCCGCCCGCCGCCTTGCCAGAGTCCCGCCGTCCGGGCGAAATCTACTTTAAAAATTCATCGGCCGCCGGCCGCGCTTTCTTTAGGGGCCCCTGGCCCCGGTGTTCCGACTTGGGCTTTTTCAAGCCGACGGCGCCGTTTTGTCGAATTGACGCCGCTTTGACGACAAGGCGCCGCTTTGAGGACAAGGAGCCGCTTTGACGACAAGGCGCGGTTTTGACGACAAGGAGCGGCTTTGACGACGGGACTAGTCGCAGGCCCCGGGTCGAACGCGGCGCGAACAATAATTTGGCCGGCGGAGGAAAACAAAAAATGAGCGGCAAAACAAAAAGAAACGTCATCGTCGCCGTCGCCGTCGCCGCGGCGCTTGTCCTGATCGTCGCGGCGGTCCTCGTCCATTCCCTGAAAGCCCCGTCGATGGACACTTTTCTGACCAGGGCGGGCCGGGCGGCCGAGGAGGGCAAGT
>JAISET010000233.1 GCA_031264015.1 Deltaproteobacteria bacterium
CGTCGCCGTCCGCGGCCCGGGACGGCCGGAAGACGGCGGCCTTCGGCCCGGCGGTGGCGCCCGGGGCCGGGGGGCTGAATTTCACCGTCGGCCGCCCCGCCTCCTGTCAGCCGGAGGAGGCGGGGGGCGACGCCGTTTTCGGGGCGGGCCGGGACGGGACCGACACCGGCGACTTCCCGGAGCACCTGGTCGTCTCGGTCAGGGAGACGCCCAAGGGCGTCCGGCGGGACCTCAAGACCGGCGGGGTCCGGGACCCCGACAGGCTGGAGCTGATGTGGCCGACCTTGGCGAAGGAGGCGCCCGGCGTCGTCGGCGACCGGGAGAGCTCCTTCGACGCCGCCGGACGGCCCGGGCGCGAACAGACCAGCTTCGAACACCATGACGACGACCCGGAGGGCGGCGGCCAGCACGCGGCCGAGGCGCTGGCCAGGCTGGCGGTGGTCGGGGACAACATCGTCGAGCTCGGGTGCGGCAACTTATACCACTTCATGGGCGACCGGGAGGACCTGCGCCAGAACTCCGACTGCCGCCGGTTTTTGTCCAGCCTCGAGTTCGCCGGGGAGTAGGTGGTCCAAACAGATAGGCAGTCAGGCAGGCAGGCAGGCAGTCAGTCAGGCAGGCAGGCAGGCAGACAGGCAGATAAAGTAAGTGAATAAGTAAGTAAGTAAATAAATAAGTAAGTAAGTAAGTAAGTTAAGAAGAAAAACCGTCTGGCGGCGGCGACCTTATTTGAAGAGTAAATAAATAAATAAAAATATACTAAAATATAAAAAATAAAGAAATGTAACCGTTCAGGTCACTATTTTATAGGGCCCCTGCTCCAAATCCGGGGTGCCCAGATTATACCAGGTTCCGGGTCAGCCAGCCCCCGGCCTCCTTTCCGACCGTCAGCCCCTCCAAACCGGGGAGGGCCCGAATGGTCGCCTATTTTTCCTTGACTCCTCTTTTCGGCTTGTTGTCCGGCCCGCGGCGGAAGCGCGCCTATGGCCGCGGGCCCCCGCCGGCCGTCCTCGGCGGCTCGGCCTTGTCCTCGGGCCCGGGCGGGGCCGAGCCGGCGACCTCGGAGTCCAAAAGCGTCCCGCAGTGCGGGCAGAAGCGCAGGCCGGGGACCGGCAGGGCCTCCCCGCATTTCTGGCAGCGGGCGGGCACGGGGCAGAGCTCCACGATGAGCTCGCCGGCCCTGACGGGGACCATCTGCTTGGTGTGCCTGAAGTCCGCGGTTTTGTGGACCTTTTTGACCATGGCCGAAACCTTGCTGGGGACGGCCTTCTCCTGCTTCATGATGGATATGTTGAAGAGCTCCTGGCCGGGGGAGACCAGATCCCCCTCCTTGACGTACATGACCCAGAGGTCCCCGTTCATGGGGGCCGAGACCATGTGGGGGTCGGCGGGGGAGGGGGCGCTGGAGCCCGGGTTGGCGGCCACGTTGTCGGGGGCGGGGGCGCCCACCTGGGCGGCGTGGACCATGATCTCGGAGTCCAGAAGATACCTGACGGCCACCTGGCCCTTCTGGTCCTGGGCCTGGATGTTCAGCAAGGTCAGCTGGTGGGGCTTGCCCTTGGTGTCGGTGAAGGTCAGATGCTCGTCCACCCGCAGCCCCTCGAACCAGATGTCCAGGGGCAGGTTGTTGGGGTCCCCGAAGCGGTCCCGGAAGCGGATGGTTTTCAGGGCGTCCGCCGGCTGGTTGAGGTACATGACGAACTCCTCCTCCGTGGGCTCGCGGCGGATCAGGTCCAATAAAATCGCGCGCTCGCTCCTGAGGTCGGGTTCCGGCAGATAGTTCAGGGGGGAGTCGGAGCGGCGCTCCCTGACGGCCGCCTCCCAGTCGTCCCCGAAGGCGCTGCGGTAGACCCAGTCCGGGGGGAAGCCCAGGGGCAGGGGCCCGAAGCGGCCCAGCAGGAGGTCCCGGAAGGCGTCGTTGCAGTCCCGGTAGATGATCAGCCGCTCCCGCTCCAGGGTCTCGTCGACCAGGTCCCCGGGGGTGTCGACAACCCGGTCGAGGACCTCCAGGAGCCTCGAGACCTCCGAGGGGCCGCCCCTGTCGAAGGCCTGGCTGACCGCCAGGAAGGCCGTGTTCCAGGTGATCTGGGAGCCGGGGGTGACGTCGTGGTAGCGGACGATCCTGCGCACCCCGGCCAGATAGTTGAGCATCTGGGGCAGGAACTGGATGTAGCCCTGCTTCACGGCCCCCTCCTGGGAGGAGGAGGTGGCCCCGCCGGGCATGCCGTGGCGGACGACGTCGTGGTCGACGCCGTTGAAAAACGTCGGGACGTAGCGGTCGTAGTAGGGCATGACCTGCTTTAAAACAAAGTTGGCCGAGCGGACGACGTCGCGGTCCAGGTGCGCCTTGAGCCCCAGCTCCTCCTCGACGTAGGCGGCCGTGGCCAGCAGGTCCCCCTGGCCGTAGCTGCGCACCGAGGCCCCCAGGGCGGCGTCGACTATGCGGCAGCCCGCCTTGGCCGCCGCCCCCACGCTGGGGACGAAGAGCCCGTCGGTGTAGTGGCGGTGGTAGTGGAGGACCAGCCGGGGCCAGCGCTTGAGCAGGGCCCCCGTCAAAGCCTCCATGAACCGGGGCGGGCAGACTCCGGCCATGTCCTTGAGGCCCAGGGCCAAAACGTCCGGCATGGACTCAAATTTCAGGCCCGAGACGTCCGCGCACATCCTGAGTATCGACTCGGCGGCCGAGACGTAGTGCCCCACCGTGAAGCCGTCCCCCCAGGAAAGGGAGACCGACGGCTCGAAGAGGACGTCCGGCCGGGACATGATGACCTTGGCCAGGGGCAGCATGTTCCGGGCGTGGTTTAAAAAGTCGAAGCAGCGGACCACCTGGAAGTGCCCGCAGATCATCTCGCCGGTCAGCCTCATCAGCTCCGCCGGCTGGGGCTTGTAGCCCAGCATGTTGGTGGAGCGGACCAGGATCTGCTTGTGGGTCTTCGGGGCGAACTCGTTCCAGACCCTGGCCTCGGTGAAGGGGTAGGTCATGTTGGCCATCATGGCCACGTGGAAGTGGGCGCCGCCCCCCGTCTCCAGGGAGAAGAGCCCGGCGTTGTCCAGGTACGGGCCCACCAGGGCGTCCTCGGCCAGGCGGAAGCGGTTGCCGCTGTTGGACTGGGTCATGTCCCGGCAGGTGGTGTCGGTGAAGTGGACGCCGCCGGTGTCCCTGACATAGTCCAGAAGCGCCCGTCTGTCCCCCGAGGGGTAGGGCGAGGGCCTTCTCCCCACCTCCTTGTCCTGCCTCGGCAGAACCGGGTTGAAGCGCTGGAGCCTGGGGCTGCCCTCGGAGCGGTAGCGGCCCAGCTGGACGTAGGGGTTGTAGCCGTGGGCGGAGATCTCGGCCACCAGGGCGCCCAGCCTCTCGCCCTCGGGCTTGAGGTCGGAGTAGCGCATCAGCTGGGGGTTCTGGGCCAGAAAGCCGGTGGTGAAGCTGGCCCCGCGGAAGTCCGGGTGGCGGATCAGGCTCCGGTAGAAAGGGATGGTGGTCTTCAGGCCCCCGACCGTGTACTCGCCCAGGGCGCGGTCCATGATGCCCAAAACCTTGGACCAGTCGCGGCCGTAGGCGATCAAAAGCGCCCCGGCGGAGTCGTAGTTGGAGGGGAAGTCGTAGCCGGCCGAGAGGTTGGAGTCCAGCCTGATCCCGGGGCCGCCGGGGGAGACGTAGCGGGTGATCAGGCCCGAGTTGGGCGTGAAGTCGTACTGCGGGTCCTCGAGGTTGATGCGCACCTGCATGGCCACCTGGCGGGGCGGGTTCCTCTCCTCGTCCACCCTGAGCCTGGAGCCGAAGGCCACGGCGATCTGCTCCTCGACCAGGTCCAGGCCGTAGCGGGTCTCGGTGATGCCGTGCTCCACCTGCAGGCGGGTGTTGACCTCGATCAGATAGGGCCGGCCGTCCAGGGAGACCAGGAACTCCACCGTGCACAGGGAGTGGTAGCCCACGGCCCGCACCAGCTCCCTCGCGTAGTCCTTCAGCCTCGCCCGCAAAACAGGCGTCAGGCCGGGCCAGGGGCTGGGGGTGATCTCGATGAGCTTCTGGTGGTTTCTCTGGACCGAGCAGTCGCGCTCGTCGAAGGCGAAGACGTTGCCGTGCTTGTCGGCGATGACCTGGATCTCGATGTGCCGGACGTTCTCGAGGCGCCTCTCGACGTAGAGCCTCGGGTTGTTGAAGGAGGCCTGGGCCATGGTGCTGGCCTTGGCGAAGGCCTCGGGGAACTCGGCCGCGCTCTCCACCTCGATGATGCCCCGGCCCCCGCCGCCGCCCTCGGCCTTGAGCATGAGAGGCAGGCCTATCTCCGAAACCAGCCCCCCGGCCTCCTCGAGCGTCACGGCCCCGTCGGTCCCGGGCACGGTGGGGATGCCCAGCCTCCCGGCCAGGCGCCTGACCTGGACCTTGTTGCCCAGCAGCTTCATGGACTCGGCCGTGGAGCCGATAAATATTATCCCCGCGTCCTCGCACATCTGGGGGAAGCGCTCGTCCTCGGAGGCGAAGCCCCAGCCGGGATGGATGGCCCTGATGCCGCGGCGCTTGGAGAGCGTCAGGATCAGGTCCAGGTCCAGATAGGCCGCCGGGTCCTGCCCCAAAAGCATCAGCTCCTGGGCCGAGGCGGCCGCCGGGGCCGTCTTGTCTATCTCGGTGGCCGTCATGACGGCGATGGCCTCGAAGCGGTCCCGGATGGCGCGGCAGATGCGCCTGGCGGGGATGCCCCGGTTGGCCACCAGGATGGGCTGGCCCTTGATCCGGGCCAGAATCTCGTCGAAATCGTAATGGTCGGTCATCTTCCTGGTCTTGTCTCGGACCGGCCCCCCGGCCGCGGCTAGTCGACGGCTCGGGGGCCGCCTTGGTCAGGGCTCGTCCGCCAGGGTCAGCGTCCCCGACCAGACGGCGCGGGTCCCCGTCTGGTTTTCCACCAGCAGGGCCCCGGAGGCGTCCAGCCCGACGATCCTGCCGACCAGGGTCCCCGGGGGGCAGGGCGGCGTCGTCGAGGCCGAGCGCGCGGCCACGGTCTCGCCCAGCCAGAGAAGGCGTCGGACCACGGCGGCCGACAGCCCCCCGGGGTCGCCCCCCGGCCCGGCGAAACCACGCAACCAATTATTATAGCACAAGATCATCCCCCGGACCAAAACCGGCCAGAGCCTCCGGGGAGGCCCCAGGGAACCCGGCAGGGCCCCGGCCGGCGGCGCCTGGGGGTCCCGGTCGAACCCCCCGGGGGCCGCCCCCAGGTTGAGGCCGACCCCCGCCACCAGGGCCCTCTTTTTGCTCTCCAGCAAAAGCCCCCCGACCTTGGCCCCGTCCAGGACCAGGTCGTTGGGCCACTTGATCATCAGCCGCGGCCCGCCCGCCAGCTCCAGGGCCTCGCAGACCAGCAGGGCCAGCCCCAGGGACCCCCGGGTCCCCGAGAAGGGCTCCCCCCGGGGCAGCCTCAGCGAGGCGTAGACGTGTCCCGGAGGGGAGGACCAGACGCTCCCGGCCCGGCCCCGGCCCCCCGTCTGGCGCCCGGCCAGCACCGACCCGAAGACCGGCAGCCGCCCCAGGTCGACCAGCCTCCAGGCCTCGTCGAAGGTGGAGGAGACCTCCTCCAGACGGAAGACCGGCGGGTCCTCCGGCCCGCGGCCCGACGCCGGCGCTCCCCCGGCGGGGGCGTCGTCCCGTCCCGGCCCCGGGGGGAGGCGGCCCGATTGGCGGAAGTCCGCCCCGGGGACGGCCGGCTCGGGGACGGCGGGCGGCCGGATGCTTGCGGGGGCGTCGTCGCTCAAGTTGCCGGGCTCCGAAGGGTTGGAAAGCGGTCGTTTAAGTCCGCGCCGTCATGGATCTTTTTTGAGGGCGCGTTCAAGTCTTTGTTTTCGGCCGTTATTTTCGCGCGCTTGTCGTTTTTTTTGAGCCCGTTTTATTTCCGTCGCCGGGCGGCTTTTTCTCGGGCGGCTCGTTCAAGTCTTCGCCGCGACGAAGATTTTTTGGCGGGGGCGTCCGGGTCGCCTAAGTCTGACAAATTTTCACCGAATCTGGAGGCCGGCGCCCAGGCCCCCGGTTTTCCAGTCTTTTTTTTAGGCGTTGTCGGGCGTCCCTAAGGCGTCAGGGGGGAGACGGTGACCAGCAGAAGCCCCGTCCCGCAGCAAATCCGGCCGCCGCCGGGGCCCAGCTCGTTGCTGAGGCCCCTGGTCCGCCCGAAGAGCAGCTCGCCCCGGTCGAGCGGATAGCGGAAGCCCCCCTCGAGGCTGACGGACCCGGCGGCGGCCGAGAGGGGCAGGAGGGAGACCCGCCTGACGGCCTCCGCCGGCGGCAGGACGATCTCCGCGGGGCCCGAGAGCAGCAGGAGCGTCCACTCGCCCTCCAGAAACGTCAGGAGGGGGGGGCGGGGCGGCCGGCTGACGGCGGAGGCGTCGGAGGCGTCCCGGGCGTCCCGCCGGGTCAGAAACTTTGCGGCCAGGGGCAGCAGGACGTTGGAGAAAGTCATGTCCCAGCGGCCGCCCAGCGCCCCCAAAACGACGGTCGTCCCCCGTCCGGGCCAGCGCTCGAAGACCAGGCCCAAAGCCAGCTCGAAGTCCGTCTCGTCTTTCTCGGGGTTGTGGGGCAGGATCTCCAGGTCCGGGAACAGGCGTCTGACCTCGGCCAGCTTGTCGGCGCCCAAAGAGTCGAAGTCGCCGATGAGCACGTCCACGGGCCAGCCCAGGGCCAGGCAGTTCAGGGCCCCGCCGTCCGCGGCCACGACGACGTCGCCCCGGCCGGGGCGGGGCGGGTCGCGGGGGGCCGCCGCCATGGTCCCGTTGAGGACGACGTAGACGGCGTCTGGGTTTTCGACTGGCGGCATGCTGCTCCGGTCCCGTTTTGCCAGGGGGGGGCGAAAGGGCCGCGAAAATAAGCGGCCGGCCCCGGCCGGGTAAAATTTCTTTTGTCCGCCGTCCGCCGCGCGCGGCCCGTCCGTCCGCGCCGGGGGCCCGTCCGGCGGGCGCCGTCCCGCGGCCCGCCTATCTGGCCGGCGTCTCGGCGAGCTCCGCCGGACCCAGGGCGGGCCTCTCCCCGGGAAAGAGAAAGCCCCTGGCCTTGGGCGGGCACTTTTCGGGGAGGCGCCCCCGGCCCGCCACCTCGGCGGCGGCGCAGGCCTGCCCCTGCAGCCAGGCCTCGGCGCCGGGCAAAAGACGGGCGAGACCCGGGGCGTCCGCGTCCTTGACGGCCTCCGTCATGCCCGCGGCCCGGGCGGGGGAGTTCTCGAGGATGACGGCCTCGTACTCCCCGGTGGGGGCGTTCTCTCTTAAGGCCAGGCCCAGCATGGCCCAGGCGGTGTCGCGGTCGAGGCCCCGGTCGGCGGGCAGCTCGAGGGCCCGGGCGACCAGCTCCCGGGGCGCGCCCCTGGAGGCGCCGGCCAGCCTCAGCAGGCGGTCGGCGGCGGCCCGCGCGGCCTCGTCCGTCCCGGTCCCGGCCATGGCCAGGGCCTCGTCGAAGAGACGCCGCTCCAAAAGAACGTAGGCCTGGTCCTCCCGGGCCTCGGCGGGGCCGCCGGGGACGGGGGCGTCCCCGCCGGGGCCGGCCCGGCCGGGGTCGCGCCTGGCCAAAGCCGAGAGGCCGGGCACCCAGAAGCCGAACTCGGCCGCGAGCGAGGACGGCCCCTCGCCGGAAAATTTTCTCAGCCTGGCCAGGGTGTCCAATTCCGGCAGCAGGATCGAGGGGTCCGTCTCGAAGGCCAGGTCCAGATACCAGAGGGCCCCCTCCAGGTCGTCCTGGGCGTAGCGCTCCCAGCCGGCCGCCCTGTTCAGCCAGGGGTCGTCGGGAAAATTTTTCAAAAGCTCCCCCAGCCTCGCGGAGCGCTCCTCCGGGGGCAGGCAGAGGGTGGCCAGATAGGCGGCGTCGGGCCCCCCGTCGGGGGGGTTGGCGGCGGCCGGGGCCTCGTACCTGCGGCACAGCTCCGGGAGCCTCTCCGCGGGGGCGGTCTTCAGCAGGTAGCCCACCGTCCAGGGGTCCCCGGGAAACTCCAGGAGCCTCTCCTCCATGATCTCCGCGGCCCGGGGGCTGCGGGAGGCCAGCAGATCCAGCCACAACGGCGTCCACAGGGCCCCGGGGATGTTCCAGCGGGCCTGGGCCTCCACCACCCGGGTCCTCTCCCCGGCGGGCAGCTGCCCCAGGGTCCTGGCCGGGTGCCCGCCCAGGGCCGAGACCGCCACCCTGACGCGGTCGTCCCTGCCGCGCAGCCTGATGGTCCGGGGCGGGTCCGCGAAGACGAAGTCGGCCCTGGTCGTCGCGAACGTCGGGGCGCCCAGGCTGGTGACCCTGGGCGGCGGGTCCCCCGGCTCGGCGGCGTAGACGGCCTCCCACTCCAGCAGGGCCCCGGCCCCGGCCACGTTGTAGATCAGGCTCTCGCCCTGGGCGGGCCTGGGGAGCTCGTCGAAGCTCTCGATGACCAGCCCCCGCGACGCGGCCGAGAGACTGGTCTCCTTTCCCGCGGGCAGGGCCAGCGTCAGGCCGCCCCCCGCCGAGACCGAGTGGCCCCGGCCGTTCAAAGTGATCAAAACTGGCGCCGCCAGGCCGTTGTAAACGTGGATCCTGGCCGGGCCCCCGGGGTTTCTGCTCATCCAGACAAACCAGGCCACCAGCAGCAGGGCCAGGGTGAAGAAAAGCATCCCCCGCCTGAGCTTCAACACCGCCGGCCTGTCCGCCCTGGACGGCCGCCACGGCGAGTAGGGGGTGATCCTGGGCGGCGGGGGAAAGGCGGCCGGGGCCTCGCCCAGCGCGGAGGCCGGGTCCTCGGCCGGGTCGTCGGCCGGGTGGGCGACCGGGTCGTCGGCCGGGGGGGCGGCCTCCCCCGGGGAATCGGCGGGGGGGCCGTCGGCGGTGGGGCCGTCGGCGGTGGGGCCGTCCGCGGGGGAGCCGTCCGCGGTGGGGCCGTCCGCGGTGGGGCCGTCCGCGGTGGAGCCGTCCGGGGAGCCGTCCGCGGGTGAGTCGTCCCGGGACGTCCCGGGGGACGGCTTTGAGGAAACACCCCCCGTCTCCTCCGCCTCCGCCGTCTCCGGCGGGGCGTCCCCCGCCGGCTTGTCCAAGGAGACGGGGCCGGCGGTGTCGGCCGGGACAAATCCCGCCGCGGCGACGCCCGCCGGGATTTGGCCGGGGGCGACGGACGCCGGGCAGGCCGGGCCCGGACGGACCGCGGAGGGAAAGACCGGGGGCGCGGCGGCCGGGGCGGCGAGGGCGGCGAGGGCGGCGGGCGCCCGGTCGTCGGGGGAAAGGACCGGCCCGCCGGCGGGCGTTTTCCCGCGGTGGGCCAGGACCCACTCCTCGGCCTGCAGCAGGGCGACCAGAAAGAGCTTGCGGAAATTCTCGAGCAGGGCGTCGAACCTTCTGACATGCTCGGCCAGGGCCCGGCGTTTTTTCGGGGCGCGGCTTGGCAGGCTGTTTAATTGCGCCAGCAGGTTCGGGGCCAGGGCGCGGACCCTGGTCGCGGAGGGGGCCGCCCCGGGGTCCGGGGGCACCCGTCCCGCCCGCCCGGACTGGCCCGGGGGCAGAGTCGACGGGTCGAAGGGGCCGGGGTCCGCCGCGGGGGAGGCGTCCGCGCTTTTGGCGGGGGGCCGGGCCCCGAAAGCGGGCCCGGCATGCCTGCTGATCCTCGGGGCGGAGACGTCCTCGACGAGCTCGCCCAGGGGGGCCCCGATGTCCGGGGCGTAGCTTTTGAAGATCGCCGCCAGGTGGTCGGCCAGGCCCCTCGCGGCCTCCCGGTCCCGTCCGGGGTCCCCGCCGGGGCGGCCGAAGGCGGGGGCCAGGTCCCTCTGCAGCCGCTCGACAAAGCCCAGGGCCGCGAACAAGGAGGAGAGCCTCTCCGGCCAGCCCCGTCCCAGGCGCTCGGCCAAAGCCATGTGCGCGCCCCGGCAGCGGCGGTTGTGCAGCCAGAGGCGGCGGTCGAGTTTGACCAGCTCGCTCTCCAGGGAGGCCCGCCCGACCGGGTCCGCCTTGGCCAGCCGGGGCGAGTGGGCCAGCGTTCCTATCCGCCCGACGAGCTCGAGGCGCTCGTCGATGGCCAGGGCCAGCTCCTGGGGGTAGAGGGTGTCCAGGTCCCGCTCCCCGGCCGGCGGCGGCGTGGCCTGCCCCGGGGCGGGGACGGTGACGGAGGGCATGGTCCTGTACAACCCCCGGTAGCCCGGCAGGTCCAGAACGGCGCAGACGTCCTCGAGCCCGGAGGCGACGTCGCCCGGAGGGGGCCCCTGGGAGCGGGCCGACGTCCTGGGATAGACGCCGGGCCCCTCCCGGTCCCCCCGCCGCCCGCCCGGGGCCGGGGTCAAAGTCGTCGGATTGTCTGGGCCGGGGGTCATTTCGTCTGGGGAGCCTCAAATTGGCCGGGGCGCCGCGGGCGGCCGGGGAGTGTCCGAAGGAACGGGGTCGGGCTGATTTCCCGCCCGCCCGGTCTTGTTCGGCGCCGCCGGCTGCCGTTGAAAAGGCGGCCGATCCGCGTCGTCCTTTTCTTTCCGCGTTTTTTCCCACGCGCGTGGCCTGACTGTTCTGTCATTATGTTGGTTTGTCAGTCTTTCAGTCTTTCAGTTTCTCAGTTTGTCAGTTTTTCTGTTTTTTACTTTTTTTAGTTCTTCTGTTTTTCAGTCGTCCGGCCTCCCGGTCGGTCGGGGCCGGGCGTCCCCGTCCCGGCCGGACGTCTCCCTCCGGGTCCGGGCGCTTTTTTAGAGCCGGCAGATAAGTTTCAACAGAGTGCGCACGCCGAAGCCCGTGGCCCCCTCGGGGCAGCTGGGGGTTTTGACGCCGTTGCGGGCGGTGCCGACGATGTCCATGTGCGCCCACCTGACCTCCGGGTCGATGAAGCGCCGCAGGAACAGCGAGGCGACGACCGCCCCGCCCAGCCTGCCGCCGGACTCCCGGAAGTCGGCCAGGTCGCTCTTGATCTTGTCCTCGTAGACGTCCAGAAGCGGGAGCGGCCAGAACTGCTCGCCGACGCTTTGGGAGAGGTCCATGATGTTCTTTCCGAGCTCCGGGTCGTTGGAAAAGAGCCCGGCGCACTTGTCCCCCAGGGCGACGTTGCAGGCGCCGGTCAGGGTGGCCAGGTCCACGAGGGCGCGGGGCCGGTATTTCTGGGCCAGGGTCAGGGCGTCGCAGAGGATCAGGCGGCCCTCGGCGTCGGTGTTCATGACCTCGACGGTGCGGCCGGAGAGGGTGGTCAGGATGTCGCCGGGACGCTGGCCCGCGCCGCCGACCAGGTTCTCGGCCAGGGGCATGACGCCCACCAGGGGCTGGCGGACCTTCAGTTTGGAGGCGGCCGCCATGGTCGCCAGGACGACGGCCGCCCCGGCCATGTCCGTCTTCATCAGGTGCATGTTCTCCGGGGGCTTCAGGCACAGGCCCCCGGAGTCGAAAGTGACGCCCTTGCCGACCAGGGCCAGAGCGGGCGCCCCGCCCCTCGGGGCCGCCCCCTGGTGCTCCAGGACGACCATGCGGGGCGGGTGGCGGCTGGCGGAGCCCACGGCCAGGATGCCCCCGGCCCCCTCGTCGGCCAGCTTGACCTCGTCCCAGACCTGGGCCCTGAGGCCGCGCTCCCCGGCCAGACGGACGGCCTCCTTGGCGATTATGTCCGGGGTGGCCAGGTTGGCGGGGCGGTCGGTCAGGTTGCGGGCCAGGATCTGGTGCTCGGCGGTCAGCCGGGCCAGCTCCAGGACCTGGCGGTGCCCGGGGGTCTTGTCCTGGGTGGAGGCGTGCTGCAGGGTCAGGGTCCTGAGGGCCGGGGGCTTGTCGTCCCCGGGCTTTTTCTCGGACTTGTAGTCGGGCCTCCTGTCCAGGGCCAGGAGCGCCCCCAGGGCGGCGAGCTCGAGGCTGTTGGCCGGGCCCAGGCCGGAGGGGGGCAGCAGCATGACCGCCTCCTTCAGGCCCAGGTCCCCCAGGACCCTGGCGGCCTTGGCGGCGGCGTCCACCAGGGAGGCCTCGGTGATCTTTTTCCCGTCTCCGAGACCCGCCAGCAGAAGCCAGCCGCCCTCGCCCAGCCAGAGGCTCATGGTCTCCAGGGCGCCCCCCTTGAAGGCCCCCGAGGCCAGGTGGGGGCGCAGGAGCAGCCTGAAGGAGCCCAGCTCCGGCCGCTCGTCCAGGGCGCGGGGCCCGGAGGTCAGAAAGACGGCCGTGCCCGGCTTCTGGGGGCCGTTGACCGGCTCGCACTTATATTTCAGATTCATATAAACATCCGAAAAAGAAGGATTAGATTAACTCAAAAGGTTAAACAGGACAATTTTGGACAAAAGTCGCCAAAGAAAGCGTCCGAAACAGGGACTTTCCCTTAGGCCGCGGCCTAAAGTCCTCCCGGAACTATTGTAAGTCATTTTGCCCTTTGAGCCAAGGTTCTTTTTTAGATTTCTTATAGTCA
>JAISET010000271.1 GCA_031264015.1 Deltaproteobacteria bacterium
TTGGGCTTATCCGGGCGCTTCAGGTTTTTGATGAAAAGATCGGTCAGGCTCTTGACGGCACCGCCTTCTTGAAAATCCAAGATACCGTCAGCCATTCCGTCAAACAGGTTGGTTGTCAATGTAAATTCCCGAAAAATTTTATAGGTTTGAGGCCTACCATTTGATAACATGCTGATTTTTTTCATGAAAATATCTCTTGACTTTTTTATAGACATATAATATTATGAATAATTATATGTCTGTAGGAGATATCTTCATGCACATTATTGAAAACCCTAATTTGCGAGTTGGTAAAAAATATTGCTACGCTTGCGAATGTAAATGGAACAAACAAACTCACGAGTACGACAAGCCACGCATCGCTATTGGAAAACTAGAGGGCGATCCTCCTTCATTTGTTCCCAACAATTACCTTGCCCGCCTACTTGCGGCTGATCAGTCTATTTACACAGAAACAGATAGGTTAGTCATTGAAACCGCTGTCGCTAAGTATGGGAAAGAGATATTTCAACTAGGCGACGAAAAAGCCGGATCCGTAAGCAATGCGGAGGTAATTCAAAAAGCGAAGGCAACTTTTACTGGACCATCGATGATATTCGGAGGCATCACTAATCGTTTTGGGCTTGATGACATGCTTCAAAAAGCATTCGGCAAGGACGCTTCAAGAGATATTATTTCTTTGGCATGGTACTTGGCTTCTGAAGGGGCCGCGTTGAGCGATAGCGACGCATGGCTTTGTTATTATGACAATCCAAGAGGCTGCGCTATTAGCAGCCAAGATATCACCAGACTTCTTGACGCGATGAACAACGATGGAATAATGACATTTTATAGAGAATGGCTTGCTAGCCAACAAAACGACAATGACAAGGTACTTTATGACCTGACATCAATCTCGTGGACCGGCAAGGGGATAGATTTTGCTGAGTGGGGACACAATAGAGACAAAGAGAGTTTGCCGCAAGTTAACTTCGCGCTGCTTTGCGCGCGGAGCACGGCAATGCCCTTGTTTGCCTGGCCACTTGCTGGCAGCATTTCGGACACTCGGACCCTTCAAAATACTTTGCAATTTCTCGAAAATTTGGGATATAAACCCAATTGCCTGATGATGGACAGAGGATTTTCGTCTCAAGAAAATATCACCTATATGTTGGAACATGGGCATACATTTCTTCAGGCTCTTCGCGTAAACGCTGATTGGATCCGAGAAATAATTGACGCTGGAAGATTGGACCGCCTAAATCCTGATTCAATGCTTGTCAAAAAAGATAAGACGTACTACGTTAGCACAGCTCTATGCCAGTGGATTGTTTTAAAAAGAACGACGAGGAAACAAACCGTTATGGATGATGTGCTTGTAAAAATATGTCAAGGAGAAAATAATGAAAAATATGAAATAGATGGCAAAGGACTTGAAATCATTTCGCAACATATGTGCCGCGTCCACGTGTTGTTCTGTCAAGACCTAGTAGGTAAACAATGGGACAAGTTCATGGCTAGCTTGAAAGATGAGCGTCAAAGATTGCTCTCCAATGAAACAGCCATGCCAAAGAAAGAATTTGCTCAATACTTCAAAATAGAAAAGGTTAAATATTCGCGCCATAGGACGGTAGAGTTCAATATTGAGAAAATAGAAAAACACCGTAACAGATATGCAGGTCACATTTGTTTCATCACGAACGATAAGACAATACCTACAGCTGAAAGTGCTTTAAATGAGTATTCAACCAGAGATTATATAGAGAAAGACTTTGACGAGCTTAAAAATGATTTGGACATGAAAAGGATCAGGGTGCATACAAATGCTTGAATGTGCGCGAGACTACTGATTCAGTTCATAGCTGAAATTATCTTGAGGGAAATCATGGTTAAATTTCGGGACTCCGAGGACTGTCAAAAATTGACAAGGAGACAGATATCTGCTCATATAAGGACCATCTACAAAATTACATTCAACCCCAAGCATAAAGGTGTGAGCCCAGAACTCTCTAAAGCCCAGCGAAACATGCTTGCCGCATTGGGAACTAAAGACGACAGGTGATACGCCTATAAATCAGTGGGGATTTTCATAATTGCATCAATAACTTTATCAATAAATTCGAATGGTACATTCTCATGAAACAGATCTGACATTGAACATACAAAAATAGTATTTGGTTTTGTCCATTTTAAGGGTTCCTGAAGAGTGTCAATATGCAGAGTTAAGTCAAATCCATTGGCATATTTTAACTGGCCCATAGCCTGAAGGCGACTTGCCATAGTTTGCGCATGGCAGCTAGTGCAACCAGATGAAATTTTTGTGCAGCCTGTCACTGGATTCCAGGTTTTGTCAGTCCGCTCCATTTTCATGAAACTCATGACACTCCTTTAAACAATATCTGAATATCTTCTGAAAATGTGTTTCTCCGGAGTTTTTCAAGGGCAATCTTGCCGGGGTTGTCCCGGCTCAGGTCAAAGACCTCATTGACCATTCAAAATGTTTCCCGATTGACGCTGCGGAGAGGAGTTGATTGTATGAGTTCCAGTCTGCTGACAATCCGGCTGACTTCCTTCTCAGTCAGGTTCACGGATGCGTAGCGTGATGCAAGGGAAGCCCGCAAATCATCTCCAGCAAATATGTCCTCGTGCCTGCGGTTAATATGATCGCCGTAGACATAGGAATACACCGCGCCATCCGCTCCTGAAAACAGTTCGATGATGCCATTTTCCAGTTGTTCCCCGGTGAACTTGTCCTTTACAAATTCCATATCCACGGCTTTGTCATCTGTTCGGTCACTTACTCAGGCGCTCGCAGATCAGCCTGGCAAGAGCTTCCACGTCATCGTTAATCGTGCCTGCCATGTGTCTCTCGTAGATTTCGATATTGTCAGGCGGGTTCAGGCTGAGTGTCCAGCCCTTCTCCCGCGCCAATAGCCGCAGGAACTCCCGTTGTGTCCGTCCGTTCCCTTCGCGGAAAGGGTGCAGGAAATTCACAGTATCTAATATCTCAGCCAGCTTGCGCGCAAGTTTTTCCTTGTCGTTTTTGTCGATGGGGCGATACTCCGCAATCAGGGTGTCAATGTGCCGCTGGGCGTTGGCAAAGTGGGACCGCGGGAAAAACTGCTTGCCGCCCTTGCTGATTTCCACCGCTCGCTGCTTTCCAGCCCAATCGTAGATGTCTTGAAACAGATGGTGGTGGATGGCGAACAGGGAGCTGGAGTCCTTGATACAAATAGGCCTGGTTTTCAGTTCTCCCGCTCGTTTCGTGGTGGCGGCGGTTTCGGCGAATATCAAAGCCTCCCTGTCAGTGATGCCTGCCAGATTTCGCAGTATTCCCGTCTGCGGGTCGGTGTAGGTATAGTCGGGGTCGATATATTGGTAATCATACTCATTCCTCATAAGCTTTCTCCCTTGCCGCCGTCGCCAACTGCGCGAAAGAGATTTTGCCGAGGCAATAGTCGCGTATAATCTCTATCCCTTTGCGAGTTGGCGTGAACCCCTCGAACATATTGGAGCCGATGGCCTCCGCCGTCGTTTCCAGCGTGTCTAAATCGGGGAATGGCACATTCATTATGGTGAGCGCCTCGCGGTCAATGGCTATAGGAGTGTAAGGCATATGTCAAAACCTCTTTCGTCGCCGACTCTGAATACAAAGCACGCTCTCGAAACCACTACGTCTGAGTCTGTGTCATTTGGTGCCACAGGGATTTTTCCATCCCGGCCGACGTGCATCAAATTGAACGCAAAGCCGCCTGGAGGAACAACCAGGTAATTTGAAGCGTCCGCACCAATTAGTGACAACTTCAAAAGCGTTCTCTTCTGGCGCTCTTTCAGCTCCCTGAAGCGCCTTTTTGCGCCCGGTGGGGTTGATACCCTCATTTAGGAGCCGTTCGCCTCAATAAGCTTTTCTCTCGCCGCCTTGAACGAAATTAGATGGTATTGGCCAAAAGTAAGGGTATGGAACCGCCCTTTAAATTTATAATTTAACCTCCGCGATCGAAGGCCGGAATGAGTGGAGCACAGGGATAAAACCCCATCCATCGTAAAACTTTGTCGTTTTTTCCGGAGAGCTGAGGCTTCTCAGGAAAGAGTCGTTGAAAGGCCTCTGGCGGGTCGGACATGAGGGTGTCGCCTCCTATTTGAGCTGCGACACCCTCAAATATACCATCAAATTATTTGGTCGTCAGCGGTGTGCGACGAATAATTTCGTCTTGCGATGAATTCATGAAAAGGGCTAACGCCCCATAATCACTTGCCTTTTGATTTTTTAAGATGCCTTTTTACTTTTTTAAGATTGAGTCGAACCGATTCGGACCAGAAGATGGTGGAGATGAGGGGACTTGAACCCCTGGCCTCAGCATTGCGAACGCCGCGCTCTCCCAACTGAGCTACATCCCCGCTCGACCCCGCCGGAAAACAAGTCGGCGAAACGACCAAATCAACGGCATATTATACCCGCGGCGGTTCCCTCGTCAAGGAAACAAAGAGCCGCCGGAGGCCGGGGAGCTTCCGATTGTCGGGGCTTCGGCGTCTCGACCGCCGACGCGGCGCGCGGCCGGCACCCGGCGGGGGGACCGGACGGCTGTCGGCAAACTTTGGCCGAGTCTTGATTTTTAGATCTGTTTTTCCATGGCAAGCGTTCGCGGGGTCCCCGGCGACCCCTGCCGGGGACCCCGCGAACGCTTACGGCGGCCGCTCAAAAAAAACGTCCGCGCCCGCCCCCTCCGGGCCCGCAAAAAACCCTCCCGGGCATTCCAAAAAACTTTCAGAGGATTATCCCGTCCCGGTCGGGGCTCTTGACTCCGTCTTTCCGAGCCCTTAAAATCGAACCTGCCGTCAAGACTTGCCAAAATTATTTTTTCGCGAAACGTCCGGGCTTTGTCTCGCGGCCCGGCAAGACTTGTTTTTAGCGGCCCGCCCGTCGGGAGGGGGGCTTTGTCCCCGGCTCCGGGCCTGTCCCGCAGGCCTCGGGGAGTCGGAATTGAGAGTCGACCATGCGCAAACTAGCCCTCGCTTTGGCCTTGCTGGCCGTCGTCGCCCTCTGCGGCGCCTGCAGCATGAAGGTGACCCCCGCCCCCGGGCAGGCCCCCCTGCGGCTGGCCCCGGGGGCGAAATTTAACGTCGGCGAGATTACCGACAGGACCGGCTTCAAATTCGCGGAGGGGGACGAGGACGCCTTCGTCCTGACCGAGGCCATGAGCCGGGCGTTGCAGAAAGCCCTGGCCGCGGCCTTTCTGGAGGGCGGGCCCATGACCGTCAAGGTGGACCTGACCGGCTACGCCCCCGGCAACGCCTTCGCCCGCTGGCTGCTGCCCGGGGCCGGGGCCACCAAGCTTGACGTCCTGGTGGTCGTGCTGGACGAGACGGGCCTCGAGACGGGCCGGTTCACCGCGGAGCGCTCCATCGGCTTCGGGGGCGCCTACACGGCGGGGGCCTACAAGTACGTGTTCGACGAGGTGGCGACGGCCGTGGCCGGGCACCTGGCGGCCAGCCTTGGCCAGTCCGGACAGGCGGCCGGGACGACGCCCGCCGCCGCCGCCGCCGTTGGCGCGGCCGCGCCCGGGACGGCCCCCGAGGCCGGACAGACGGCGGTTTTGAAGATTCTCGCCACCATCGCCGTCACCAGTCTGGACGGCGCCCCGGTCCATTGGAAGGCGACGGGGACCGGCGCCTGGGCCGAGGTCTCGGTGCCCGCGGGACGGCGGGAGCTGGTGCTGGACTACTCCAGGCGCGTCCCCGCCCAAGGAGCCGGGATCCCGGCCGCGGCGGCCCTCGACGGCGAGCACTACCGGAACGGGATTTTGATCGACTACGACTTCCGGCCCGGCCGCGTCTACGAGATGGTCGCGGCCGAGGGGCCGGAGGCCAGGGGCTTCGCCGGCATGTTCGAGGATCTGCTGGGCAGCATGGCCGACTCGGCCAGCCGCAGGCTCCAGATCGGGATCAGGGACGTCACCGACGGGGCCGGGGAGTTCACCTGGGTGGAGACGCGCGGCGCCCCCGGCTACGAGACCGCCGAGCCGCCCCCCGACGTTCCCGCGCCCCCGGCCGCCCCCAAGCCCGGCCCGGTCCAGTGACGGAAAGGAAATTTTTAAATCATTATCTGCTTAATTTATCTCAAAAAGTATTAACAAATCGTCAAGATTACAAATCAGTTGACATCGACGACGGAAGCGGATGACGGCGACGACGGCGGCCGGCGTCATTTTATGACGACGCGTCCTCGACAACGACGCCTCCCTGAAAATAACCCGGCTCCAAAGCAAACGCGGCCGTCGGTGTCGACCGGCGGCCGCGTTATAAATTTTAATGATCCGACAAAATCAAAAGCGGACAAAGTCGGGAAAGAGGCGTCAGGCCCTTAAAAAAAGCGCCGCAAATCGATGCAAGTCGCTAAAAAGCCGACAAGCTTCCGCCCGCCCCGCCGGGCCCTTTCTTCGGATATATATATATCCGGCGCGACTCCCCCTCACCCCAGATTTTTTCTAAACATCCAGCCCGAGAAGAGCAGGGCGGCGATCCCGATGACCAAAAGAGGCCAGCCGTTGAGCCAGACCTCGCCGGCGGGCATGTCCTTTAAAAAGACGCCCTTCATGATGACCAGGGCGTGCTTGAGGGGGTTGAGGACGACGGCCTGCTGGAGCCAGGCGGGCATGTTCTCTACGGGGGCGGCGAAGCCCGAGAGCGCGACGCAGGGGACCATGAACATGAAGGAGCCGACGATGGCCTGCTGCTGGGTCTTGACGATGGAGGAGATGAACAGGCCGAAGCCGATGATGGAGAAAGAGAACAGGACGATGGAGCCGAGGAGCAGGGGGAAGGAGCCCCGCATGGGCACCCCGTAGAAGAAACGGCCCAGGCTGTAGATCAAAAGCGACTCGAAGGCGGCGACGACCATGGCCGGGACCAGCTTGCCGACGATGATCTCGGCCGGGGTCAGGGGCGTCACCAGCAGCTGCTCGAAGGTGCCCATCTCCTTCTCCCGGGCCAGGGACATGGCCGAGAGGTTCAGGGTCATCAAAAGCGTGATGATGGCCATCAGAGACGGGATGATGGTCCAGACATAGACCAGGTTGGGGTTGAACCAGTGTCTCGCGGAGAAGCTTACGGGCGGGGTCGGGGGAGGCGGGGGGACGCCGTGGACCAGGCTCGACGAATTTTGTCCCGGCAAGCTTTGTCCCCGGGCGGACAGGCGGCCCGCCTCGAGGCGCCCGGCCAGCTCCAGGGAGTATTGGGCGACGATCTCGGTCAGATAGGCCGTGACGATCTGCGCGGAGTTGGACCTGCGGCCGTCGGAGACCACCTGGATCGGGGCGGCCGTCCCTTTTTCCAACCTGCTGGAAAAGTCCCGGGGGATGACAACGCCCATGAGGATCTTCTGGTTCTCCAAGGAGATCCTGATGTTTTGAAAGCCCCCGCGCTCGACGGAGGCCAGAAAATAGGGGGAGGCCTCGATGCGGGCGGCCACCTCCGTCCCGTGGCGGCCGGAGTCCTGGTTGAGGACGACCACGCCGACGTTGCTGACCTCCAGGGTCACGGCGTAGGCGAAGAGGACCAGCTGGATGATCGGCGGGACGACGAGCATGGCGCGGCCGCTGGGGTCCCTCAGAATAATGAGAAACTCCTTGACTATCAGAGTCCTGATCCTGAGCAGCAGGGCCGTCACCTCAGGCCACCTTTTTGACCGTCTTCCTCAAGGTGAGGACGAAGAAGACGACTCCCAGGAGGGCCATGGCCAAAAGGGACGGCCAGAAGATGGCCCAGACGTTCCCGGCCAGAAAGACGGCCTGCAGCGACGAGACGAAATACCGGGCCGGGATCAGCCTGGTGACCAGGCGCAGGGCATATGGCATGGAGGCGATCTCGAAGATGACCCCGGAGAGCAGAAACGACGGCAGAAACCCGCTGACGAGGGCCAGGTCGGCCGAGTGGTACTGGCTCCTGGTGACGGTGGAGATCAAAAGGCCCTGGCCCAGGGCCGTGAACAAAAAGACGGCGCCCAGGAGCAGGAGGACCGCGAGACTGCCCCTGAAGGGTATGCCGTACCAGCGGACGCTGACGAACCAGCAGCAGACCAGGGAGACCATGGACAGGGTCAGATAGGTCAGGAGCTTGGCCAGGATGATCTGGACCACGGAGGCGGGGGTGGCGATCAGGCTCTCCATGGTCCCCCGCTCCCACTCCCGGGCGATGACCATGGCCGTCATGATGACGCCCGTGATGGTCAGAATGATGGCCAGGGATCCTGGCAGAAGAAAGAACCTGCTGGTGATCTCCGGGTTGTACCAGGCCCTGGTCTCCAGGCTGATCAGATCGCCCGCCCCGTCCCCGCCCTCCAGGCGGTTGTTGGCCTGCCAGTTCATGATGGTCATCTGGACGTAGGCCCGCACGAAGTTGGCGGTGTTGGGGTCGGTGCCGTCGGTGACGACCAGCACGTCGGGGGACCGGGCCTGCCGGAGTTTTCTGCCAAAGTCCGCCGGCAGGACGATGATCGCCCTGACGCGGCCCGCCGTGATCTCGTCCTGCCAGGCGCGCAAGTCCCTGCCCGCGAGGGCCTCGAAATAGCGGGAGTTGCTGAAGGCCTGGTAGAAGGAGACGCTCTGGGGGTCGGTGTTCTCCATGACCACGGCCACCTTGAAGCGGCCGACGTCGAGGTTGACCCCGTACCCGAATATGAACATGAGGATCATGGGCAGGACGAGGATGACGAAGACGGACGCCGGATCCCTCGCCACCTGCAGAAACTCTTTCTTGATCAGGGCTTTGACGATGCGCGGGCTCATTTTTCGCCTCCCCCGCCTTTTTTTTCTCTTTCGGTTTTTTCGCCTTTCCCGCCTTCCCTTGCGGCTGGCGCGGCTTCCTCCTCCTCTTCTTCTTTCTTACCCTGCGTCATAAGTGTTTCCGGTCCGTCCGTCTTTTCCGGCAAGGCGGCTTTTTCCAGGGCGACAGTTTTTTCCCGTTCAGACGTTTTCTCCAAGGCGACGGCGGGGGCGGGTCCGGCGCCAGTCTCGGAGCCGTCCGTCTTTTCCGAGGCGTTCCCCGGCCCGCCGCTTTTCCCGGACCCCGGCCTCCTCCCGCGTCCGGCGTCGGCGTCGTCCTCGTCGTTGGCCGCCCGCTCGCTTTGTCTGACCAGCTCGATGAAGGCGTCGTCCATGGTGGGGCTCGGGAGCCTGTCGGTCGCCGCCCTGGCCTTGAGCTGGTCGGGGCTGCCGGAGGCTATGTTGCGGCCGCGGTAGATGAGGGCGATCTCGTCGCAGTACTCGGCCTCCTCCATGAAGTGGGTGGTGATCATGACGGTGACGCCCTTGACGGCCAGATGGTTGATGTGCAGCCAGAACTCGCGGCGGGTCAGCGGGTCCACCCCGGAGGTGGGCTCGTCCAGGAACAGGACGTCCGGCTGGTGCATGACCGCGCAGGCCAAAGCCAGGCGCTGCTTGAAGCCCAGGGGGAGGGTGGAGGCGCCGCGGTCATGCAGGGGGGCCAGGTCGAAGATCTGCTCCATCAGGTCCACCTGCCGGCGCTGGGCCCTGCCGCGGAGCCCGTAGGCCCCGGAGAAGAAATAGAGGTTCTGCCTCACCGAGAGCTGGTCGTAGAGGGAGAACTTCTGGGCCATGTAGCCCACGCGGCCCCGGGCCTTGGAGGGGTAGTTGAGGAGGTCGAGGCCGGCGATGGAGGCCGTCCCCGCCGTGGGCCTGACGAGGCCGCACATCATTTTAAACGTGGTGGACTTGCCAGCCCCGTTGGGGCCCAAAAGACCGAAGATCCGCCCCCTTCTGATCTGAAAGGTGTTCCCGCGGACCGCCGTGAACGAGCCGAAGCGCTTGGTCAGGTCCCTGGCCTCCACCACCACCGCCCCGTCGTCGGGCTTGTCGTCCATGCGCCTGGCCAGCTCCGACTCGCCCCTCAGGGCCGTCTGCCCCGCCCCGGCCAGGATGTCGACGAAGGCGTCCTCGAAGGTCGGGGCGAGCGGCCGGAAGCGGCCTCCAGGGACCTCGGGCAGGGAGCCCGGCTCCCTGGTGACGATCTTGATGTCCCCGCCCTGGATGATCCCGTCCGCCACCTCCGGCTCCCCCAGGAGCTTGATGAGCTCGCGCCTTCTCACCGCCCCGGCCAGGCCCCCCAGGGCGTAGGCGCGCCCCCGCACCGGGCCCAGGGCCTCCGAGGGCTCCCCGTGAAAAAGATCCCTGCCCTGGTGCAGGAGGACGACCCGGTCGCACTTCTCGGCCTCGTCGAGGTACGAGGTGGCCCAGAGGACGGTCATGCCGCCCCGGGCCAGCGAGACGACCATGGCCCAGAGCTCCCTGCGGGACAAGGGGTCCACCCCCACGCTGGGCTCGTCGAGGAGCAGAAGCCTCGGCGTCGCCAGGAGGACGCAGGCCAGGCCCAGTTTCTGCTTCATGCCCCCGGAGAGGCGGCCGGCCAGCCGTTTCTGGAACCTCCCCAGGTCGGTGAAGCCCAGAAGCTCGCGAAACTTGTCCGGCCGCGCGGCTTTGGGGACGTCGCGCAGGTCGGCGTAGAGGGTCATGTTCTCGACGACGGTCAGGTCCTCGTACAGCCCGAACTTCTGCGGCATGTACCCGGAGAGGCGCCTGATTTCGTCGGCGTCTTTCCGGCTGTCGAGGCCGTCGATGGTGACCGTCCCCGCGTCCGGGGTCAGCAGGTCCAGCAAAAGCCGCATCAGGGTGGTCTTGCCCGCCCCGTCCGGCCCCACCAGCCCGCACATGAGACCCCTCCCCACCCCGACCGAGAGACTGTCCAAGGCGGGCCTCTCCTGGCCTTTGAAGCTCTTGGTCAGGTTTTTGATCTCTATGAAGGGGGTCCCGCCCACGGCTCAGGGGTTTCCCCCGCCCGCGTCCCGGGCGCCCTCCTCCTCCCCGGCCGTCGACGGCTCGTCCGCGGCGGGGTCGCCCGCGGCCAGGGACTGGCCGGCGGGGGCTGCGTCATCGGCGGCCGGGGCGGCGGGGGCGGGGGGCGCGCCGTCCCCGCCGATCTCCACGGTGACGGGCATGCCCTGCCGCAGGGACCTCGAGGGCTCGGAGACGACCACCCGCAGGCGGTAGACCAGGCTGGTGCGCAGGGAGCTCGTCTCCACCGACTTGGGCGTGAACTCGGCCCTGGGGGAGACGAAGCCGACCTGGCCGGAGAAGACGTCGCCGGAGTCGGTCCTGACGGTCGCCCGCCGCCCGGGGCCGACCTTGCCGAGGTCGGGCTCCTCGACGTAGGCCCTGACCCAGACGGGGTCGTCCAGGCTGACCACGTAGACGGTCTGGCCGGCCGGGGCGACGGCCCCCGGCTCCAGGACCCTGGTGACGACGGTCCCGGGGCTGGGGCTTTTTAAGACCGCGTCGTCGAGGTTGGTGGCGGAGAGCCGGAGCATGGCCCTGGCCGTCTCCACCTTGGCGGCCAGCTCGTCGCGCCGGGCCAGGGAGTCGTCGTAGTCGCTCTGGGCCACGGACTTGTTTTTGAGGAGGTTTTGGAGCCTCAGGTGGTTCTTCTCGGCGTTGTTGAAGGCCGCGGCCGCCTCGGCGAGCTGCGCCTCCTTGACCGCCAGGTCGTCCCGGTAGGGCCTGTCGTCCAGACGGGCCAGGACGTCGCCGGCGGCCACCCGGTCCCCCTCCTCCAAGAGCATGCTCTCGAGCCTGCCCGCCACCCTGAAGCCCAGGGCCAGCTCCCGGATGTCGACGTTGCCGTAGAGGACCAGGGGCCCGTCCCCGGGCCCGGCCGCCTCCTTTTTCTGGTGCCACCAGAAGCCGGAGGCGCCCAATATGACCAGGACAATAAATATCTTTAGTTTCATCGACCACCGTCCGGGGAGGACCGGGGCTGGGGCCCTGGCCGGCCCGCCTTGTCTCGCCGTCCCGGGCCCTGGCCGGCCGGGGGCGGCGGCCGGCCGGACGGCCTGGAAAAAGCGGCGGGCCGGTTTCAATTGTTTTTGCCGACACGAAAGAGTCTGGTTGTTTTTGCCGACACGAAAGAGTCTGGTTGTCTTTGCCGACACGAAAGAGTCTGGTTGTCTTTGCCGGTAAGAAAGAGTCTGAAGGAGGAAAAGTCGCAAAAACAACGCGTTTGTCGAGACCGCGTTGAAACAGGACAACCTCAAGACCGCGGGATCGCATAAGTCGGACAAACTTTGTCATTGTTCAAGACGAGGCCCCCCCGGGGCGAGACCGCCAAAGGGGGGGGGCATTGTCGCCCGCGCGTCAAAAAGCGCGTCAGGATATAAAATTAAGAACCCCCGGGGAGCCTTCCGGGAACCGCCGGGCGTCGCCGGCGGGGGAGGGGAGGCCGGCCTTTTCATCCGGCCCCCCCCCGTGGTCCGACGTCCCGGCCGGACGTTTTCTTCAGACGCGCTAGCCCAGCTTGCTGGAGGCCTCGCGCATGATCTCGTCGATCTCCCTTTGCTGGTCGGAGGAAAGGGGAGGCTCGAAAGGGGCGGCCATGATCCGTTCGAACTTGGCCTGGGCCCGGTCGACCAGGGTGGCGGGGTTTTCCAGGAAGGAGGCCAGGCTGGGCGAGGTCAGGATGTCGGGGACGTGGTGCCTCTCTTTGCGCAGGTACTTCATGGTCAGCCTGCTGCTCAGGTACTCGCCCTTCTCCGCCTGGTCGACGATGTCCCGGACCGCCAGGGTCTCGGGGGTGACGTCCATGCCCTTTTGGAAGGCCTTGAGGTAGTCCAGGATCTCGTCGACGAGGACCAGGGACTGGTGGCTGTAAAGGTTCCCGCATTCCAGCGACCCCGCCCCCACCTGGAAGGTGACCCCGGTCATGATCCCCAGCAGTATGTTGGCGCCGTACTGGAGGAGGACCTGCTGGGCGTCGCAGTCCCCGCTCAACAGGGAGTTGGCCAGCGACGGGATCCCGTAGCGGGCGCTCATCTGGGCCCCCGCCGCGGCCAGGACCATCAGCTCGGGGGAGTGGGTGACGCTCAGGCCGGAGCGCATGTCCAGATACTGGAAGAGGGTGTAGTACCACTGGCCCAGCCCGGGGCAGAGGGCCTGGCAGATGCAGACGGCGGCCAGAAACTCCGCCGTCATCTGGGTCATGCAGCCGGCCATGACGTAGGGGGCGCTGCCGCCCATCAGGACCGTCAGCGGCGTCATGACGTTGACGCCGTACTCCCCGCAGAGGATCAGGCGGTCGATCTCGTCGGCCGGGAAGCGCAGGGGGGCGATGACGCAGAAGATGCTGGAGAGGGTCGGCCTTTTTCTAAGATTCTCGATCCCGCCGGAGCAGGCCGCGGCCATTTTGAGCTCGTACTCCAGATGGGAGGCCGCCGTGGTCAGGCACCAGAAATGCTTGCGGGTGTTCTCCAGGACCAGCTTGCAGGCGGCCACGTCGTAGGTGGCCACCTCCAGGTCGTGGGGCGTCATGGTGCTGGGGGCGTTGATGTGCGGCAGGCGGTTGACCAGCCTGACCGAGTCGACGGCGTCCCGGACGGCGAGCGGGCGCGCCCTCCCGGTCCTCATGTCGTAAAGCGAGAAGGGCCCCCCGCCCTGGCGGGCGTAGCAGGCCCCCAGCCTCATGACCATGTCCTCGTCCGGGTCCCTGGCCGCGCAGAGAAACTCCCTGGGCGCCATGGCGAGCAAATGCTCCACCGTCGCCTCGGGCAGGTGGACCCTCTTTCTGTCGTCGGAAATCCTGGCCCCCCTGGCGGCCAGGGCCTCCTGCGCCTTGGGATGGTCCAGGGCGACCCCCGCCTTGTCCAGCACCTCCAGGGCGGCGCGGTGAATGTCGTCCGCCTGGCCGGGGGTCAGGGGCTCGTATATGGGCAGCATGATGTCGTCTCCTCTTCATGACGGGAAAATTAACTAACGAAACGACCGGGGCCGCCGGCGGCGGCGCCGCTTGTCAGGATGTCGCCGGCCCCGGCCGGGCCCTCGCCATGACCGGGGGGCGCGCCCCCCGGGCGGCCTGACTGCCGGTGGTCTTTGACTGCCTGGGTCTCGAGTCATGATGACACGTCCCGCCGGAGGCTGTCAACTTGACGGCGGCCGGCCGGGCGGGCCCGGGGCGGCCCGGTCCCGGGCGTCTCGCGGACGTTTTCGGGGAGTCCCGGGGCGTTTCGGAGCGTTTCGGACGCCGCGGCCGGCGGGGAGGGCGGGGCGAATAAGCAAAAACAGGGCCAAAACGGCGCCGGGCCGCTTTTTTTCAATTAATTCTTTCTTTTTCGTCGGATATTTCCGGCGTTCCAGTCTGGCAATTCTTTCCAAAGTGCTATATTATGGCGAGGCAAGAAGTCTCGCGCCTGATTTTTCCGCGCGGGTTTTCTTCGGGAGGCGGCTGGATGGACGACGCGGCCGACAGGCTTCCGACCATGGTCACGGTCTTCGGGGCGCTGGTCGACGGGGACTCGGTTCTGACCTTCAGGCGGGCCTCGGAGCCCCGCAAGGGGGCGCTGACCCTTCCCGGCGGGCACAAAAAACGCGGGGAGAGCCTGGCCGAGGCCTGCGCGCGGGAGGTCCTCGAGGAGACGGGGCTGGCCATGCTCGAGCCGCGGTTTCTCGGGTTCATGGAGTTCGACCATCCGCCCGCCCCCCGGGACCGCCTCTGCTTCTACTTCCGCTCCGCGAGGTTCTCGGGCGTCCCGACCGCCGGGCCCGAGGGGACGCCCGGGTGGTCGACCCTCGCGGGGGCCCTGGCCGACCCGGACTGCCACCAGGCCCTCGCCGCCGTCGCCCCCTTCCTGCTGGGCTCCGGCGGGCCCTTCCATGGCCGGGCCCTGGTCGACGAGCGCGGCCGGGGCGCCTACAGCCTCTCGCGGCTGACGGCGGGAGCGACGTTTTTTTAAGCCTGCCGGCGGCCTTGGCGGCGGGGGGCTCGAGGTCGGGGAGCGCCGGCGGGAGGCATGTTTAAGTGAAAATTCTTTTACTCGCCGGTCGGGCCCCCCGCGGCGACGGACGGTCGTCGGCCGGCGGGAGGGGGGCGCGGGCGCCCTCCCCGGCGGCCCTCTTGTCCGGCCCGGGGAGGCGCCGGACAAACCGCGCCGCGGCGGGGCGTGAAAAAGAAAAAAAAGAACGCCTTGTTGTTGCTTTACGTTTGAAAAGGATATAATATTTTCCTGTCGTTCCGGCGTCCCGGGCGGCGAGCAATCAGCAGCTTGGAGAGGCGGTCCCGGGGGCGGAGTCCCGCGGGCGGCCCCGGCGCGGCCGGAAAAACTCCGGCGCGGAGGCAAAATGATCACCGAAAAGGACCTGGAGTCCCTGGGCCTGAACAAAAATCTGACCACCCTGTACCTGGCCGTCATCAAGTCGGGCGTGCAGTCCGCCAGCCAGCTGGCCGCCGTGACGGGCTTCACCAGGAGCAACGTCTACGCCCTCATGCAGCAGCTCCTGGCCAAGAACATGGTCAGCATCGACTTCAAGGGCACCAAGAGGCGCTACAAGGCCACCGACCCCATAATTTTGAACCGCCTGGCCGAGGACCGGCTGCGGGACGTCCAGCAGCTGATGCCCGAGCTGCAGGCCCTCTACGGCTCCGGCTCCGCCAACCCCAGGATCAGCTACTTCGAGGGCGAGGCGGCGGCCCCCATGGTCTTCGAGGAGCTGGTCAACATCAAGGACAACCACTACTGCTACTTCGGCTCCCTGGACGCCCAGCTGGCCGTGGAGGGGGCGGCGGCCAAGCGCTCCGTGCAGCGGCGCCTGCAGAAGGGCATCCGCTACAGGGCCATCAGGACCAGGGAGGCCGACATGGCCGAGTCCTCGGAGCTGGCCGGGGACCCCAGCCTGCGGGAGGTCCGCTACTTTCCCAAGATGATCCCGCCCCACTGCCCCGACCTCTACATCTACGACCAGAAGCTGGCCATCCTGATGGCCGGGGGCGAGGGCTTCGCCCTGATCATCGAGAGCCAGGAGCTCTCCACCCTGATGCGGGTCATCTGGGACATGATCTGGGACATCTCGCTGGCTCTGGAGGAGCTGAAGAACCTGCGCGGCTCGGAGAAGGGTTGTCAAGTTAAGAAAGGGGAGTAGTGTCTACTAGGATTAGCTTTTTGCTGGAAAAGACTTGTAAAAGTTCTGTTTTTCGGTTTAATTTACTTAAGTTAGCACTTCTTCTCCCCCTCTTTTTACCCTTCGCCGGCCCGGCCGCCCAGGCCCGGGCGGGCTCCATAGTCGAGTCCTGGGCCGACCTGCGGGAAGTCCGGGAGGCCCGGCCGGACGACCCCGGACCAAGGGCCCCCGGCATCTATCTGCCCGGCGGCCGCGACCCCGGCGCCCCGGCCCGTCCCGGCGGCGTCGTCGCCCCCCGGGCCGTCCCGTCGCCCCGGGCCGGGGCCCCGGACGACCCCGCCTTTCCGGACGACCCCGCCTTCGCCT
The DNA here is from genome assembly GCA_031264015.1 of Deltaproteobacteria bacterium. Lineage (GTDB taxonomy): Bacteria > Desulfobacterota > Desulfarculia > Adiutricales > Adiutricaceae > JAIRNQ01. The sequence continues at coordinate 16,296 of JAISET010000271.1, forward strand.
CGCGTCTGGTGGAGGCCCTGAACGTCGAGCGCTACGGCCGCAGCCTGATGATCCTGCTCAGGGACCGGGCCCTGGACGACTCGGCCATGCTGGTGGCCCGCTATCTGGCCCGCCAGGGCGCCCCGTCCGGCGGCCGGACCCACCCCGTCAACCTGGGCGCCATCCTGGACCGCAACAACGTCTGGGGCCGGGTGGTCCAGGGCATCCAGGCCTACTGCAACGTGCCCCCCGAGGAGCTGGCGGCGGTCTTTCTGCAGGCCCCCCAGGACAGCGAGGAGGTCCTCTACGGCGGCTACTCCGGCGTCGGGGCGGCCTCGGTGACCATCCCCGGCCGCAACCGCTACGCCGTCGTCCTCTTCTCCACCTCCATCATCAACACCGACACCTACCGCCGGGACGTCTTCCTGCTGGTCAACAAGATCAGGAGGGCCGCGGGGCTCCAGCCCGTGGTCTGGAACGGCTCCGCCGCCAAGGCGGCCCAGGTCAGGGCCATGGAGATAGACTCCGTCTTCTCGCACCAGCGCCCCTCCGGACAGAGCTGGTCGACCGTCCTGGTGGAGAGCAAGCTCTGGCCCGGCCTGGCCGGCGAGAACATCTCCAAGGGCTACCGCACCCCCCAGGACATCATGGACGGCTTTTTAAACTCGCCGCCGCACCGCAGGACCATCCTCAACCCGCAGTTCGACCAGCTGGGGGTGGGGGGCCTGGTGGGCCGCGACGGCCAGTTCAACTGCGCCCAGATCTTTCTGGCGGACTGAGGGCGGGGTCTCTCTTTTTCCTCCTCCCCCCCGCCCGATCGCGCCGGCCGGAAAATAATTGACCGGGGCCCGGGAATTTGGTATATATCTCCAGTTTAGGGCGCGGTTTTTTCATCTCGCCCGGACGCCCCCCGGCCCCGGCTCCCCGGCCTTGGCCCCCGGGCCCCCGGTCGGCCGAAGGCCCGGCTAATTTTTCGGCGAAGGCCCTGAATGCCCGCGACCCGGGAATTTAGGCCTTTTTCATTTTGGCGCCTTTTTTTCGCCGGCCCGACCCGGCCCAATCCGACCCGGCCCGACCCGGCCCGGCTTCCCGAGGTCCCGGGGCAAGACAGGAATCTGGAGACTCCATGAAAGACAAAGAAGACGGCAACGGCAACGGCGAGAGCCAGGACAAGAACGACGACGGGCGCGGCGGCATCTGGGACAGTCTGGACGACGCCTCCAGAACCGAGCTGGAGGCCTTCGCGCTGGACTACCGGGAGTTTCTCTCCGCCTCGAAGACGGAGCGGGCCGTGGTGGCCAACGCCCTGGCCATGGCCGGGAGGGCCGGCCTGGCCTGCCTCGAGGGGGGCGGCGCCCCGGCCGCGGGGGGCGGCTGGCTGGACTTCCACGGGAAGCTCCTGGGGCTGTGGGTCCCCGGCAGCCAGCCCCCGACCGGCGGCTTCAACATCATCGTCGTCCACGGCGACGCCCCCCGGCTGGACATCAAGCCCAGGTGCGTCATGGAGGAGGCCGGCTTCGGTCTTCTCAAGAGCAACCTCTACGGGGGCCTGAAAAAATACCAGTGGCTGGCCAGGCCCCTGGCCCTCTGGGGCTTCTGCGCCTTGAAGGACGGCCGGACGGTGGACGTGCGCTTCGGCGAGGAGCCCGACGACCCGGTCCTGACCATCACCGACATCCTGCCGCATCTGGACCGCAAGATCCAAAGGGAGAAGAAGGTCCAGGACGCCTTTCCCGCCGAGCGCCTGAACGTCCTGGCCAACTCCGTCCCCGCGGCGGGAGTCAAGGGCAGGAGCCGGGTGAAAAAGGCGCTTCTGGACATTCTGTTAAAACGCTGGGGCATCGGCGAGGACGACCTGGTCTCCTCGGAGCTCGAGATCGTCCCCGCCGGCCCGGCCCGGGAGGTCGGCCTGGACGGGTCGCTTTTAGGCGGCTACGGCCACGACGACCGCCTGAACGTCTTCTGCGCCCTCAGGTCCGCCCTGGCCGTCAAAAAACCCAAAAGGCCGGTCCTGGTGGTCGTCTTCGACCGCGAGGAGATCGGCAGCTACGGGACGACCGGCGCCGAGAGCAACTTCATCACCCGCCTGGCCGCCCGCGCCTTCAAGGCCTCCGGACTCGAGCCGAACTGGCACGAGGTCACCGAGGCCCTGGCCCGCAGCCGGGCCCTCTCCGCCGACGTGGAGGCCGCCGCCGACCCCGTCTTCAAGGAGGCCACCGAGGATCTCAACTCCGCCAGGATGGGCCGCGGCCCCTGCGTCGTGCGCTACACCGGCGGGGCCGGCAAGTACGGGGCCTCCGAGGCCCGGGCCGAGTACATGGCCTTCATCCGCCGCACTTTCGACGGGGCCGGGGTCGTTTGGCAGAGCACTCTTTTGGGCAAGCAGGAGGAGGGCGGCGGCGGCACCGTGGCCCTGCACCTGGCCTACCACGGCGTCAGCATCGTCGACTGCGGCGCCCCGGTCCTCTCCATGCACTCGCCCTTCGAGATCTGCTCCAAGGCGGACCTCTGGATGAACCACAAGGCCCAGTCGGCCTTCCTGGCCTCGGAGTAGGGCGCGGCCGCTCCCGGCGGGCGTTCGGAAAAAAATTCGAGCGGGCGGCGGACGCGTCCTCGTCCCCCCCCGCGGCGCCGTCCGCGGGCTTGGTTTTGGATTTGGAATCGTCCCGGCTTGCCCCGGCCTGTCCGGGCCCGGCTTGTCCCGGCCCGGCTTGGCTTGGCTCAGTCCCGGTCTTTTCCGGGCCGTCTCTTTTTATTCCTAGGAGTGAGCAAATGAAAAAGTTTCTTTTCGGGTGTCTCGTCCTGGCCGCCCTGGCGGCGACGGGCCCGGCCGGCCCCGCGGGCGCCCAGGGCCCGATCAAGATCGGGGTCATGGCCCCGGTGACGGGCGACTGGGCCTCCGAGGGCCAGGACATGGTCCGGGTGGTGGAGATCCTGGCCGCCGAGGTCAACGCCGCGGGCGGCGTCAACGGCGTCCCGGTGGTGGTGGAGGTGGCCGACGACAGCGGCACGCCCAAGACGGCGGCCCTGGCGGCCCAGAAGCTGCTGACCAGCCAGGTGGTGGCCGTGGTGGGCACCTACGGCTCCTCGGTCACCGAGGCCTCCCAGGACATCTACGACGAGGGCGGCGTGGTCCAGGTGGCCACCGGGTCCACCAAGATCAGCCTGAGCGGCAAGGGCCTCCCCAGATTCTTCAGGACCTGCCCCCGCGACGACGAGCAGGGCCGGGTGCTGGCCAACAACGTCAAGGAACTGGGCTACAAGCGCGCGGCCCTGGTCCACGACAACACCTCCTACGCCAAGGGCCTGGCCGACGAGGCCCGGGCGATCTTCAAGGAGGTCGGGGTCGAGGAGGTCTACTTCGACGCCATCAACCCCCAGGACCGCGACTTCACCGTCAGCCTGACCAAGATCAAGGCGGCCAATCCCGACGTCATCGTCTTCACCGGCTACTACCCCCAGGCGGGGCTCATGCTGCGCCAGAAGAGGGACCTGGGCTTCGACGTCCCCATGATCGGGGGCGACGCCACCAACAACACGGCCCTGATCGAGAACGCCGGGCGCGAGGCCGCCGCCGGGTATCTGTTCGTCAGCCCGCCCGCCCTGGCCGACATGAAGACCGAGTCCGCCGACAGGCTCATGCTGACCTACCAGGAGAAATATGACGCCCAGCCCGGCTCCGTCTGGGCCGTGCTGGCCGGCGACGCCTTCCTGGTCCTGGTCGAGGCGGTCAGGGCCGTCGGCCCCGACTCCGACAAGATGGCCGAGTGGCTGAAGACCGGCCTCAACAACTACCAGGGACTCTCCGGCACCATCTCCTTCGACGAGCACGGCGACCGCATCGGCGAGGTCTACCGCCTCTACAAGGTCTCCGACGAGGGCGAGTTCGTCATGCAGTGAGGCGGGCGTTTCCGGCCCCTCCGACATTCCAGGTCCGGCCCCCCGTTCCCGCCTCCGGCGGGGACGGGGTTTGGCCTGGGCGGCGGGGACGGGGCCCCGGCCGGGACCGGGACCCCGGGGACGACGGGGCCGGGCGGGTTGCCGCCTGTCGCCGCCTGCCGCGCCCCGGCCGGCCCCTGGTTTTTTTCCCGCTTTCGCGCGGCGGCGATTTCTTGGGAGCCCGCCTTTTTCGCCCCGCCCGCGGTCCCGCCGGCCCCGGTTTTTCTTCAAGTTGGGTTTGTTTGATGCTTGACTTCGACTTTTTTCTGCAGCAGCTGTCCAACGGACTGACCAGAGGCAGCATCTACGCCCTCATAGCCCTGGGCTACACCATGGTCTACGGGGTCATGAAGCTCATCAACTTCGCCCACGGGGAGCTCTTCACCCTGGGGGCCTACTTCGGCTACGCGCTTCTGGTGACCAGGGGCATCGGGGCCAGCCTGGGGCCGCCTCTGGCCATCGGCGTCACCATGATCATGGTGGTGGGCCTGACCGCCCTGGCGGGGCACCTTTTGGAGCGGGTGGCCTACAGGCCCCTGCGCCATTCCGACCGTCTGGCGGCCGTGGTCTCGGCCCTGGGGGCGAGCATCTTCCTGCAGAACGCCATCATGCTCAAGTGGGGGGCCCAGTACCGGGCCTACGGGGCCGACCTGCTGCCCAACGTCGTCTTCCACATAGGCGGCTTCAACCTGCCCCTGGTCAGGGTCCTGGTCTTCGTCATGGCCGTGGCCGTCATGGCGTGCCTGCACCTGTTCATCCACCGCACCCGTCTGGGCCTGGCCGTCAGGGCGGCGGCCATCGACCAGGGGGCGGCCAAGCTGATGGGCATCGACGTGCGCCGGGTCATCGCCGTGGTCTTCATTATCGGGCCCGCCCTGGGCGGCCTGGCGGGACTGCTGGTGGGGCTCTACTACGGGCAGATCAACTTCAACATGGGGCAGCTCTACGGCCTCAAGGCCTTCACGGCGGCCATCATCGGCGGCATCGGCAACATCACCGGGGCCATGGTCGGGGGGATGCTCCTGGGGCTTCTGGAGGCCCTGGGCGAGGGCTACGTGTCGTCCTCGTGGAAGGACGCGCTGACCTTCGTCGTCCTGATCATGATCCTGGTGGTCAGGCCCACGGGCCTCCTGCCGGAAAGGGTGGCCGAGAAGCTATGAGCGCGGCCATCCCCCAGGACGGCGGGAGAGCCGGGACCCTGGCCCTGACCGCGGCGGGCGTCGTCGTCTTCGCCTTCGCGCCGATGATTTTAAGGGCCGCGGTCGGCGGGACCGCCCCCTACTGGATCGACGTTCTGAACACCGTGGGCCTGTACACCATGCTCGCCTTGTCTCTAAACGTCATCCTGGGGCACGCCGGCATGTTCCATATGGGCCACGCCGCCTTCTTCGCCGTGGGCGCCTACACCACGGCCATTCTGAACCTGACTTTCGGCTGGTCGATCATCTCCACCATGCCGGCCGCCGCCCTGGCCGCGGGCCTTTTGGCCGCCGTCGTCGCCTGGCCGATCATCCACCTGCGGGGCGACTATCTTTTGATCGTCACCATCGGCATCGTCGAGATCGTCCGCATCGCCCTGACCAACGACGTCTTCGGTCTGACCGGGGGCCCCAACGGCCTGGTGGGCATCGCCAGGCCGAAAATCTTCGGGTTCCCCGTCGTCAGACCCCAGCATTTTTTCTATTTCATCTGGACCATGGTCGCCCTCTCGGTTCTTCTGTTCCACTGGCTGGAGAACTCCAGGTTCGGGCGGGCCTTGAAGTTCATCAAGGAGGACACCCTGGCCGCCGAGAACATCGGCGTCAACACCACCGGCCACAAGCTGATGGCCTTCGTGGTGGGGGCGGCCTGGGCGGGGGTGGCCGGGACCATATTCGCCAGCCGCATGCGCACCATCAGCCCCGAGTCCTTCAACTTCAGCGAGTCGGTCCTGCTGTTCACCATCGTCATCCTGGGCGGCAAGGGCAACCAGAAGGGCGTCATCCTGGGCTCGTTTCTGGTCATGGGCCTCCCGGAGCTGTTCCGCTCCTTCCAGGACAAGAGGCTTTTGGTCTTCGGGGCCGCCCTGGTGGTCATGATGATCTTCCGGCCCGAGGGGCTCCTGCCCTCCAGGGCCTCGCGCTTCAGGCTGCCCGCGCCTTGGAAAGAGCGCTACGGGGGCGGCTCCCCGCCGGCGGGACGGCCGGGGGCCGACGGCGGCGGGACGGGAGGCCATGACGCGGCCGGCGGAAACCTGGCCGCGGGCGTCAATGACGCGGGAGGCGGAAACCTGGCCCCCGGCGGCGACGACGCGGGAGGCGGGGCGGCCTGATGCAGATACTCTCGTTAAGCAGCCTGACCAAGACTTTCGGGGGCCTGGTGGCCGTGGCGGGCGTCACCTGCGGGGTGGAGCGCGGGGAGGTGGTCGGTCTGATCGGGCCCAACGGGGCCGGCAAGACGACCGTCTTCAACCTGATCACCGGCTCCATTCCCCCCGACGACGGGCACATCTTCTTCGCCGGGCACTCTCTTCGGGGCTTGAAACCCCACAAGATAGTCTCCTTGGGCATAGCCAGGACCTTCCAGACCATCAGGCTCTTCCCGGGCCTCTCGGTCTTGGAAAACGTCCTCTCCGGCTGCCACTGCCGCATGCGCTCGGGGCTGGTCTCGTCGTTGCTGCGCCTGCCCGGGCAGCGCCGGGAGGAGAGGCTGGTCGTCGACCGGGCCATGAGCGAGCTGGAGTTCGTGGGGCTGGCGGCCTCGTGGCAGGTCCCGGCCGGGAGCCTCCCCTACGGGGACCAGAGGCGGCTCGAGATCGCCAGGGCCCTGGCCACGGAGCCCAGGCTGCTGGTTCTCGACGAGCCCGCGGGCGGCATGAACGACATGGAGACCATGGAGCTGCGGGAGCTGGTGGGGGCCATCCGGGCCCGGGACATCACCGTCATGCTCATCGAGCACGACATGGGCTTCGTCATGCACGTCTGCGACCACCTTTTGGTCATGGAGAACGGGGCCCTGATCGCCCAGGGGCCCCCCGCCGAGATCCGCGGCAACCCCAAGGTCATCGAGGCCTATCTGGGCCTGGACGAGGACGAGTGAGCGAAAGTGCTGGAGCTAATTGATCTCAAGGTGGCCTACGGCGGCGTCGAGGCCCTCCACGGCCTGAGCCTGAGCGTGGCCAGGGGGGAGCTGGTGACCATCCTGGGGGCCAACGGGGCCGGCAAGAGCACCACCCTGATGGCCGTGAGCGGCCTGGTCAGGCCCAAGAGCGGCCGGATAATGTTCAAGGGCGAGCGCCTCGACTCCCTGCGCAGCCACGAGGTGGTCCAGAGGGGCGTGACCCAGGCCCCGGAGGGCAGGCGGGTCTTCGGCCCCATGACCGTGGAGGAGAACTTGCGCCTGGGGGCCTACACCAAAAAGAAAGGCTCCGAGGCCGCGCTGGCCGGGGTCTACGAGCTCTTTCCCCGCCTGGGCGAGAGAAACACCCAGATGGCCGGGACCCTGTCCGGGGGCGAGCAGCAGATGCTGGCCATCGGCCGGGCCCTGATGGCGGAGCCGGAGCTTTTGCTGCTGGACGAGCCTTCCCTGGGCCTGGCCCCTCTTCTGGTCAAGTCCATCTTCCAGGCCATCCGGGACATCAACGCCGCCGGGGTGACCGTCGTCCTGGTGGAGCAGAACGCCAGGGCGGCCCTGAAGCTGGCCGACCGCGGCTACGTCCTCGACGTCGGCAACCTCGTCCTCGAGGACAAGGCCGAGAACCTCCTGAACAACCCGCAGGTCATCGACGCCTATCTGGGCGGGCGGCGGGCGGCCGAAAACCAGGCCGGCTGAGGCCCGGGCGACGACCGGGGGCGGGCGGAAACGTCCGGGCGGGATTTGCGAGGAGGAGCCGCCGCGGGACGCCGCGGAGGCGCCGGGCCGCGGCTTTTTGGCGACATTATTTCCTGGGTCTTTCATCATCCCCGGAGGCGGCGACATGCCGGCAAACTCAATCTTACTCGTGGACGACGACCTGGAGCACAGGTCGGCCTTCGGCCTGATCTTCAAGGACTGGGGCTACGACCTGACCATGGCCAAGGACGGGCTCGAGGCCGTCAGGCTCGCCGCCAAAACCCGCTTCGACATCATCGTCATGGACGTCAAGATGGACGGGCTCAACGGCCTGGAGGCCCTGGCCTTCATTAAGAAAAACGAGAGGGCGCCGTCCATCGTCAACCTGAGGGGCGAGTCCCTGAACCTGCGCACGCCCGTTTTGATGCTGACCGGCTACGGGACGGTGGGGGACGCCGTCAAGGCCATGAAGGACGGGGCCTACGACTTTCTCATTAAAAGCGAGATCGACTACAACGTCCTCAAGCTGAAAATAGACAACGCCCTGGACCACTTTCAGCTCAAGGAGGAGAAGCAGGCCGGCCTCATCGGCGAGGGCAACATCATCGGCCGCAGCCAGAGTTTTTTGAAAATCCTGGAGATGGTCGACCGCATCGCCCCGTCCTCCAGCAACGTTTTGATCTCCGGCGAGAGCGGGGTGGGCAAGGAGATCGTGGCCAGGCTGATCTGGAGCAAGTCCCAGAGGGCCGGCCAGCCCTTCGCCGCCTGCAACTGCTCGGCCGTCAGCAAGGACACCGTGGAGGACACCCTCTTCGGCCACAAGAAGGGGGCCTTCACCGGGGCCGTGGCCGACCGCCAGGGCATCCTGAAGTCGGCCGAGGGCGGCACGGTCTTTCTCGACGAGATCGGCGAGACCACCGGCCAGTTCCAGTCGAAATTGTTGCGGGCCCTCCAGGACGGCGAGATCCAGCCCCTGGGCAGCGACCTTTCCGAGAAGGTGGACGTGCGTTTCATCGCCGCCACCAACGTCAACCTCGAGCGCGAGATCGAGAGCGGCAACTTCCGCGAGGACATCTACCACCGCTTCACTTTCAAGCTGCGCATCCCGTCGCTTTGGGAGCGGCCCGAGGACCTGGCCGAGCTGGCCGCCTACTACCTCAGGCGCTACGCCTTGCGCAACGGGCGCGAGGCCAGGGGCTTCTCCACCCGGGCCATGTCCGCCGTCATGAACTACCGCTGGCCCGGCAACGTCCGGGAGCTCCAGAACGCCATGGAGTACGTGGTGGTCATGATGACCTCCGACGAGGTGACGGAGGCCGACCTGCCCGACTTCGTCACCTCCGGCAAGGCGGCCCCGAGGGCGGCCGGGGCCTCCGAGGAGTCCCGGGAGCCCATGACGCTCAAGGACGTCGAGCGCCGGGCCGTCATCGAGGCCATGGAGTTCGCCGGCGGGGTCAAGAAAAAGGCGGCCCAGAACCTGGGCATCACCCGCAAGACGCTTCTGGAAAAAATCAAGCTCTACAAGCTGACCCAGTACATGGTCGTCAAGGACCAGAGCCTCGCCGACCCCGACGAGGACCTCGAGGGCGAGGAGGAGACGGAGGGCGCCGAGGTATAGGAGCGGGGCGGCTGGAAGAAGGACAAGAAGGGAAAGAAGGGAAAGAAGGGAAAGAAGGGAAAGAAACAGGGACAAGACCAGCCAGCCTCGCCCGTCTTGAACAACTAAGCGAGCTGCTCTGCCGCCCGGTCATCAGATTTTTTCAAGAAGAGAGTGAGGACGAGGCACATATATTGTCACAGACCCTGGCCGATATCCTTGGGACGATGGGACCAGAGGCCAAGTCGCTCCTGGTCAATTTTATGTCCGATGCCGCAAGACTGTTCAAGAATAACTAATGGA
>JAISET010000281.1 GCA_031264015.1 Deltaproteobacteria bacterium
TCAGGGAGGCGGGTTATCACGCGGACGAGAGAAGCGGGCTCTCCCGCGGGGAGCTTTTGTCCGTCGTCGGGGACTACCACGGCCTGGTGGTCAGAAGCGCCACCAAGGTCGACTCCGACGTCCTGCGGCGCGGGGCCGGGGGAAACTTGAAAATAGTCGGCCGGGCGGGCGCCGGGCTGGACAACGTCGACGTGGCCGCCGCCTCCGCCCTGGGGGTCAGGGTGGTCAACACTCCCGGCCTGAACGCCAACGCCGTGGCCGAGCTGGTGGTGGCCCTGATGATCGCGCTTTCCCGGCATCTCTGGCCGGCCATGGAGTCCATGAAGGCGGGCCGCTGGGAGAAAAAGGGCCTCGCGGGCCGCGAGATCCGCGGCAAAACCCTGGGGCTTCTGGGCCTGGGGGCGGTGGGGGGCCTGGTGGCCGCCAAGGGGATCGGCCTGGGCATGAAAGTGCTGGCCCACGACCCGCTGCTGGACGACGCCAAGATCGCCTCCCTGGGGGTCGGGCCGGCCGGCTTCGAGGAGCTGTTCGCCTCCTCGGATTATATCTCCCTGCATCTTCCCCTGGTTCCGGGCACGGCCGACATCGTCGACTCCCGGGCCCTGGCCCTGGTCAAACCCGGCGCGTACCTGATCAACTGCGCCCGGGGCGGCCTGGTCGAGGAGGCGGCCCTGCTCGACGCCCTGAGGGAAAAGCGCCTGGCCGGGGCGGCGGTGGACGTCTACCGCTCGGAGCCCCCGGACCCGTCGCCGCTGATGTCGCTCCCCAACTTCGTGGCCGTGCCGCACCTGGGGGCCTCCACCGTCGAGGCCCAGCTGGCCGTGGCCGCGGAGGTGGCGGATCTGGTCGTTAATTTCCTGGACAAGTCCGGCGGCCCGTCCGGGTCCGGGCGGGCGTGACCCCGCTTCTCTCCATCTGCCTGCTGGCCGCCCTGCTCTCCCCCGCCGGGCTGGGCCCGCCCCGCCTTGACCTCGCCCCGCCCGCCGTCCAGACCATCCCCGCCCCCGGGCCGACGCCGGGGGCGGCCCCCAAATATCCGAGCCTGCACGCCCGCCGCCGGGAGGTCTACGACCGGGCGGTGGACTTCATCAGGGGCGAGCGCTTTCAGGAGGCCCTGTCGCTGGTCAGACGGCAGCCCCCCGAGCTCCGGGAGTGGCCCGGCATCTCGGTCTTGGAGGCGGGCCTCGTCTCCGTCTCCGACCCCGGGCTGGCCCTGGACCTCTACTACAAGATCATCAACCAAAAAGTTCGGGACCGCCACTGGGCCAGGGCCGCGGCCGGCTACAGGCTGGTCCTCGCCAGGCTCTCCGACGGGGGGGACTACGGGGCCAGGGCCAGGCTCATCCGCGGCCTGGGGCTCGAGTGGCGCAACAACGAGGCGCGGGAGATCCTGGAGCGCACTTTGGAGGAGCCGGGCCTGCCCGGGGACGTCAGGGACGAGCTTCTGGCCTTCCGGGCGGTCCTGGCCCTGCGGGTGGGCGACTTCCAAAGCGCCGGGGACTTCTGGCGCGGCAGAAAGGATTTGAGCTCGCTGCGCTGGTTCTCCACTCTCAGGCTCAGGGAGGCCAAGTTCTCCGAGGCCGCCGAGGCCAGGCTCCAGGCCGCCTTGCTCCTGCGCGGTCAAAACAGGCTCCGGGAGCTGGACCGCGCCCTCGACATCATGGTCAAGGGGGGCCTGGGCAGCCAGGCCGAGGAACTCCTGAAAGAATACCCCGACCTCAAAAAACGCGTCCCCGACTGGGCCTACCGCCTGGGCCTGGCCTGGCTGATCGGCGGCGACCCCGCCAAGGCGGCCGGCTACTTCGGGGAGGAGGAAAACAGAAAGGGCGGGCGGCGCAAGGCGAGCCTCTACTACCGGGGCCGGGCCCTGGAGACGGCGGGGGACAAGGCGGGGGCCCTCAAAGCCTACCGGCAGGCCGCGGCCGGGGCCCTGGACTACTACCGCCTGCTGGCCGAGGGCCGCCTGGCCAAGCTGGGGGGGCTCAAGCTGCGGGTGCCCCTGGCCGAGCCCATGGCCCGGCTGCTCGACGGGCCCGGGGAGGACCGCGCGACCCTGGGCTTTCATCTGTGGCTCGCCGAGAGGCTGCCCTGGCCTTGGCCGGAGCTCGAGGCCGTCCCGCGGCCCGGCCGCAACCTGGCCGGGGACATGGACAAGGCCCTGGCCTCGATGGAGCACTTTCTCGGCCTCGGCGACCTCCCCGCCGCCTACGAGGAGATGGCGGCCGCGGGCGAGGGCGTCATTCCGCGGAAAACCAGCCAGGACGACCCCTCGGCCCGGCGCTACGTCTATCTGGCCGCCCTGTCCGGCGACTACCGCCTGGCGGTGTCGCTGATGTCCAGGCTGGCCCCTCCCAAGGGCTTTTCCGGGCAGAGGTGGAACCACCCGCTGGTCCTGGGCCGGACGGTCCTCAGGGCCTGGCGCTCCAAGGGCCTGAGCCCCCAGCTGGTCCTCTCGGTGATCAGGACCGAGAGCGCCTTTCAGTCGGAGGTGGTCTCCAGCTCCAACGCCCGCGGGCTCATGCAGATTCTCCCCTCCACGGCGGCCAGGATCGCCGAGCGCGAGGGGGACCCCCCGCCCAGGGAGGAGGACCTCTTCAACCCCGAGCTCAACGTCAGGTACGGGACCGGCTATCTGGCCGACCTGGTCGCGGCCTTCGGCTCCCCCGTGCTGGCCCTGGCCGCCTACAACGGGGGCCCCTTCAACATCAAGGCCTACATGGAGGCCCTGCCCAAAAGGCCCCTGGACCTGTTCGTCGAGACCCTGCCCTTCTCCGAGAGCTCCAGCTATGTGCGCCGCGTGCTGGAGAGCCAGGCCCGCTACGAGGCCGCCTATCTGGGCCGCTACAACCTCGGCGATTTCTCCGTCCCCGTCGGCCTGCCCCCCGGGACGCCCCCGGACTTTTAAAGAATTCGCCGGAAGAAAAATTTCTATTCTCATCCCCGTTATTTGACCGCATTTTTTTCACCATGCTTGTTTCGTCGTGCTTGTCTGATCATATTTATTTAATCATTTTTATCTGAAAATTATGTTCATGTTCATATTCATATTTATATTTACATTCATATGGCCGGCCGGCCAGTCAAGGCCAAGCCGCGCCGGAACTTTAAATGGAACTCTCGGATGAGCTGGCGGACGAACGACGACGCGCCCCGCCTCCCTGAGCCGCATCTTGACGTCGACGACAACTTGCTGACGGGCCTCGGCCTGTCCGACAACCCGCCGTTGTTCCCGCCGGAGGTCTCCCGCGACGCTCTGACCGAGCCCGGTCTCCCCCGTGACCGCGGGCTTGAGATCGTCGGGCTCGACGGCGGCCCCCCGGGGAAATTCACGCCGCCGGCGCCGGGCCTCCGGGCGGGACTCGGGCGGGGCTCCGGCCGCCCCCCCGGCCCGGCTTCTTTCGCCCCCCCCCCGGGCAGCCCGGACGGGCCTGTCTCCCGGGGCCCCGGCGGCGGTTTCCGGGTCCTTGCAATTTTGGAAGTTATTGCATATACTAAAGAAGTATATGGATGCGTTTTGGCTCCGGCCCTTTCTTTTGGACGCCTGGAAATAGGCGCGCCGGGATTTCGTTCGGTTCCGGACCGCGTCGGCCAAAGTCCCCGGGGGAACGACGCTCGGAACTTCGGGAGCTTTGGCGGCCATGCGGGTTGATCGCCGGGATGTCGGCGCCCGGGCCGCGGCTCGAGCTTGCAAAAGTTCGGCCGCCGCCCCGCCGCAGTCTCTTTTGTTGAAGAAAATCAGTTAAATTGTCTCTGACAAAATTGTCTCGGACAATTGCTTTTAGGCCTCCCGAGGGCGGGAAAAAATCCCGCCGGGGGGAGGGCGCCGCCCCCGGGCCGGGGTTTGTTGTCCGGTCGGAAAGCGGCGAACGTTCGGAGGGAGCGATGCACAAGTCTCAGTTGGTCAACTTGCTGGCGGAAGAAAGCAACATGACGCCGCAGGATGCCGAAAAGGTCATCAGGGCCTTTTTCGACACCATAGAACAGGGCCTGATCGAGGGCGAGAGAACCGAGATCCGGGGCCTGGGCTCCTTCAAGGTCAAATCCTATCCCGGCTACATCGGGCGCAACCCCAAGACCGGCGAGGCGATTAAGATCCCGCCCAAAAGGATACCCTCCTTCAAGGTCGGCCGGGAGCTGAGGGCCGTGGTCAGCCTGGGCAGGAACCCCCTGCTGGACGACGGCCCCAAGGACGAAGCCGGGAGGCAGTAGCGCCGCCCGCCGGGCGGACGCCGCCCGCCGGCCCCCGTCCGCCATGAGGACGGCGGCCCCGCGGCTTTCCGTCCGCTTACGGCCGCAGGGTGTTCCCGCTTGGTCAGAAAATAAAATCCCGCCCGGGGCGCGCGCGCCTCCCGGCGGGATTTGTATTTGCCAAAATCCAGATAGCGAACGTTTGTTAGCTGAAGGCAGCCCCGCGAAAAAGAGGTTCGCGGCCTCGTTTTGGCGGCTTTGGGCGGCTCCCGGCGGGGGAAACCGGGAAACTTCGTCAATCCGCGGGTTTGACCGACGTTTTGTCCGGTTTTGCCCGGCCGCCCGGGGGCGTCCCTCCCGCGGAAGACCCGGCGAACGGACAATCGTTCGCCGGGGGTTAAGGAAACAAAAAAACTTTCAACGGTAATTAGGTGGTTTAGACCACTATATGCAATCAAGAGCTAGTCGCTAGTCGACAGGCAAGAGCAAAGACAACAAATCGACCGGGTCCGAGAGCCCGGCCCCGCGACGGCTGTCCGCGCGGGGGCCGGGGCCGGCCGAACGGCTAGTCGTCGAACTCGTCGTCGTCGAACTCGTCGTCGTCCTCGAACTCGTCGTCGTCCTCGAACTCGTCGAAGTCGTCGAACTCGTCGTCCTCGTCCTTATGGACGCGCTGCCGGGCGGTCCTCTTGGTCGTCGCCTCGGCCTCGAACTGGTCGACGGCGGTGCCGGCGGTCTCCAGCGGGTCCTCGCCGGGGCCCGGGAGCTCCAGCATCTGGTTGGTCTTCCGACGCAGCCTCTGGGAGGCCCGGAAGCTGACGACCTTTCTAGCCTTGAGTTTGATCTCCTCCATCGTGTGCGGATTGCGACCTAAACGGGCGTTCTTGTACAGGACCTTGAATTTTCCGAAGCCGGAAATCAAGATGTCCTCCCCGTCGCTCAAAGTCCGAAACATGATGCCTAAGAGCTTTTGCATCGCCTTCTTGGACTCGGTTCGATTCCAGCCGGTGTCCTCGCCGATGCGTCTGATGATTGTTTCTTTAGTAACAGTCATCGTGGCCTTCTTTCAAACGTTGCGTAAGTTGGACGGTGGGGCCGAGGCGCGCCTCCTCCGCGGGGGGCGGGCCACGGCCGACGTCGTCGGGACGAGCCGCGGGCGGTGCCGACGGCCGGGCCGGACGACTGGCGAAAAGAGCTTTGAAAAAAGCGGCTGAATTAGGGGGAAAACCCTCCGTCCTCCCGGGGGACGGGCTCAAGGGACCCGCTGTCGGGCGGCTTGAGGCTCGGCCGGGCCGGGGCCCGGCGACGGAGCGGCGGCGACGCAAACGCGGGCCGGGGCACGCCCCCCGGCCCGCATGGACGCCAGTCGCCGCGGGGCCGGCCCGCGGCGTCGGGCGAAGCCGGGCGGCTTTCCCTGAAGACCCGGCTCGAAAACTTAAACTCCCGCGGCCAATAGAAAAATCGGCCGCGGGGCGCTGAGGCGAAAAAATGGCGGCCGGGCGGCCCGGGACCTCGAGGGTCCGGCGGCCGGGCGGCCATGAGGAAAGTTTATTTAAAGACCGCGGGACTTTAGGGTCGCGGAAAAATACTTGCGACCGGGCGCGGTCTCGAGCGCGCGCGGTCGCGCGAGTCCGAAACTCATCGGCGGCGCCGGGCGGAACGCCTCCGGGCGGAAATATGACGACCGCCGGGCCCCGGCCGGCAGACTTGTCGTCGGGGCCGGGACGGCCGCCCGCCCGTTGGAGGGTAAAAATATAAATGTTCGTTTAGGACGTCAAATTTTATAAGAAAATAGAGAGCGCCGCCGGGCCTTCTCAATTATGTCGACATGTTAACACTTACAAGCTTACAACTCAAGATAAATTTTGAGGAAAATCAACCTGGTCCGCCTGTCGGCCCAAACCCCCGAAAGTAGAATACTTTATGGGTTTTGGGTGGGAAGACGTCAGAAAAATAATTGAAATATTTGTAGGTAAAAGAATAACTTTTTACAATTTAATCGCATTTCAATAATAAAAATCTAATGAATAATAGATAAATATTACCTTTGGTGACTAGACGTATTGACCAACAGAAATTTGATTGTTTTAAGATGCTTTAAATTAAAATAAGATCTTTGTTATTTTTGGCCCGGGCTCATTTTGAGGTTTAATATTTGATAATTTATTGATTTTTTGGCGCCATGCAGCCTTTAACATGTTGGCGCCGACGGATGTTTCTATGGCAGAACCCTGAAAAGGGAGCAGGTTTGCCTCGTCTCTAAAACGATCCTTTTTGCTCCCGTTCGTTCCGCGGAATTTTTTTATTAGTGTTTCCAGGTTCCCAGGTCCGGGGCGATTTTTTTAGTTTCGGGCGGCTGCAAACCACCGGCGCGACTAATCGAAATTGCTCGCGCTGGGATGACGGTGGTCAAACAGGACGAAAAATCAATAAGCTGTTGTATGTTAGGTCGACATGCGTCCGCGGGAGGGCGGCTGGTCTAAAAACCTGACCGCATGACCCCAACTTCCAACATAAACGAACGGCCCGCCGGGTCCGGGCGCCCCCCGGGAAGAATCTGGTCGGGTCCGGACCACTAATGCGCGCCAGTTGTCAAATTCAGGCTGAAGCTGGTAACAACTACCGGTTAGGCATGGCCGGATGATGGGTTCGGGCATATAAAAGATATCCCCTGCCGCACCAAAGTCTTCAAATTTTCTCTGTCCCCATCAGGTTGTCTATATCAGTATATACTACTATTGCGGAAAAGTATAGTCGCGGCGGTGGCCTGGGCAACCCAGTTTAATATCTAAAAAAACTTCTTCGGTCCCTAATTGCCTCCCCCGCCGCGGGACCCCGTTTCGGTTCCGTCAAAAAAAATATGCTAACGAACGTACGATCCGGCCCCGAAAAAGCAGGCTGACGAACGCTGATTTTTCGACTTAAGCCCCCGGTCCGACGGCGGAAACCGGGCTTTTTTTGGTCGCCGAAAATTGAAGGGCGTCCCGGGGGACGCCCTTCAATTTGGGGGGGGTGGAAAATTTCTTTTCGGGGTCGGAAAATTTTTTGAGGGCGGCCGATATTTTTTCGCCGCCGGCTCGTCAGCGGCCGCCGGAGGCCTTGTTCTGGGACAGGCGGATCATGTCGGCGACCTCGTAGGCGGCGTTGGCCTGGCTGACCTTTTTCTGCTCCTTCAAGATGTCCCCGAGGACTTTGTGGCTGGTGTAACTCTTGGGGGCCAGGCGGGTGGCCAGCTGGGCCTCGGCCAGGGCGGCCATTTGGTTGCCGAGCCTCTGGTAGCACATGGCGATCCACATGTGCGGCTCGGCCATGTCGTGCTTGACGGAGATGAGGCGCTTCAGGAGGTTGACGGCCTCCTTGTAGCGGTACTCGTTGTAAAGCATCTTGACCTTGGTGATGATCAGCTCGCCGTGGTAGGGCCACTTGGTCAGGCCCCGGTTGAGCCACTCCATGGCCTCCTTGTTCTGGTTGATCGAGAAGAGGTACTTCATGAAGACCACGGTCTCGTGGTGGTCGGGCTCGGGCTTGAGGCCGATGGCCAGGGTGTCGGCCAGGGCCTTGAGGTTCTGGGACTCCTCGAACTGGCCCATGTCGCTCAACAGCTGCGACATGATGTGGCGGGGCCTGGGCTCCCGGGGGTGCCTGGCGGCCATGGTCTTGTAGATCTCCAGGGCCTCCTCGTAGTGGCGGTTCTTGCGGTAGAAGTCGGCCAGCTTGTACTTGAGCTCCTCGTTGTCGGGGTCGATGGCCGCGACTTCCAGAAAGTAGCGCAGGGCCTCGGGGTACTGCCCCTGCTTCTGGTAGAGGTTGAAGAGCCTCCAGCGGATGCCGCTGTTCTCGGGGGAGAGGGCGGCGGCCTCCCTCAGGTGGTCCAGGCCCTCCTCCAGGCGGTTCTCCTTGATGCACAGCTCGCCGAAGGACATCAGGGCGTTGACGTCGGAGGGGTTGTCCTTGAGCCTGCCCATGAGCCGGCCCCAGCGGATGAGCTTCTCGCCCTCGGCCGAGCGGCCCAGTTTGACCTCGAGGTTCCCTTTGAGGATGTAAAACTCGTGGTCGCCGGGGTGCTGGGCCAGGCCCGCCTCGTAGACCTGGTAGAGTTTTTTCAGCGACCTGAGCTCGGCGTAGAGAAGCCCCATGCGCTTCAATAAGTCCGAGTTGTTGGGGGTGTAGAAGTGGGCGACCAGCACCGGCTCCAACAAGGAGACGGCCATCTTGGCCTGCTTGCGCTCCAGGAGGGCCTTGGCCAGGGAGCAGGCGGCGTCCAGGTCGTCGCGGTTGGTGACCAGCCTCTCCAGGGAGTCGGCGATGGTGAACTCCCGGTTGGACTCCTCGGTGAGGCCCATCCTGAAGTAGACCCGGCCCAGGCCGTCGTAGGCGGCGATGGTCAGCGGCCTGAGGTACAAAATGTCCCGGAACCATTTGACGGCGTCGGAGTAGCGCCCCTTGGCGGCCAGGCTCTGGGCGCGGCGGAGCATGCTGCCGGGCTTTCTTTGGAAGCCCATCGAGGCTAGCAGACTGTCGAAAAGGTCCTCGACCGGCGGAATTTTTTTCCACAGTCCGGAGAAGGCCGCCCAAAACCTCATCAGGGCCCTGGCGAACGCCCGTCCCTCCCGCGGCGGCGCCCCCCCCGGGGGGTTGAGGTCCATGGCGGCCACGGAGTCCGCCCCGCCGCGCACGGTGGCGCTCGGGGGCAGGTCCGGGCTGGGGCCGGTCTCCCCGCCCGCGGCCTCGGCGGCGGCGGCGGTCTCGGCGGCCGTCCGCTCCTCCTCCTCCTCCTGCTCCTCGTCCTGCCCCCTCAGGCGCTCGGCGAAGGTGCCCAGCCTGGAGGTGGCGGCCATGGAGGGCATGTCGGGCTGGCCCAGCTCGACGGCCGGCCCGCCCTGGCCGGGTTCGGTCTGGTCGAAGGCCCCGCCGGAGTCCTGCTCCGGGCCGCCCTGGCTGATGGTGTCTTCGCTCATGCTGGGACTCGTCTTTCTGCTGGCGTTAAAAAAAAGGTGTTCCGAGGTCAAAAAACCGGCGCCGAAAAGGGCCGCGGTCGACAACGGTATTCGGATTGCAATATGGGGGCCAACAAAACAGCGGGCGCCCCGGACGGGCGCGGCATAATCGCCCGCGCCCCGGGGCTGAAAAAATATGCGGCGCGGGCCCTCCCGGCGGGCGGGCGGGTTGGTCTCGTCAAATTTTCCGGGTGGCGACCCCGAGGCCTGTCTAATTTAGCAGAATGTTGCCTTAAAGTCCACGAAAATAGTTCAAAAAAGAGTAAAAGCAGCTATTTTCGACCCCTGCTCGTCCGGCTGTGGCGTCGAGGCCGTCTCCCGCCCCGCGGGAATTATTCTAATCTTAAACGACCGTCATATTGGCTATTTTTATGTTGATTTTTGGTAAGTTTTAGCTTGTTAAAAAATATAAAAATGAATTTCGACGTGTCAAATGGAGTTAATCAAACTTAATCTTTCTATCAGGCTAACAAATTTAGATAAATATGCATTTAGTCTAACTTTTTGGATAATAATTGGGCGTGGATTTTTGCCGCCCGTTGAGGTAAAATTTTTTCAGCCCCGCGGGCGCCGCGCGTCGACGCGGGAGGCCGGTCCGCGGCGGGGCGCCCCCGGCTTCAGGCGGCCGGGAGGACCGTCCCGGGGAGGTCGCCAGTTTGAGAGTCTTCGATCCTGATCCCGATATCCGCAGGCGGGTCAGCCGCTTCGTCCGCTGGCACGTCGGCTACATCCTGCTGGTGGCGGCGTTCTTCACCTTCATCTACGTGACGGGCCTTTTCAAGACCAGGTTTTTCCTCAGGGAGCGCTTCATCTATCTGTGCCTCTCGCAGATGGCCACCCTGGTCTTCGTCCTGGTCTGCCCCTGGCGGCGCGACTGGCTCGGGGCGGTCGCCGGCATGTACCGGCGGCTCGAGGGCCAGGAGGTCCTCTGCGTGCTGGCGGGCTTCGTCTTTTATTTCGGCTTTTTCATTTACAGCATCTTCATCTGGGGCCTGGGCGCCCTGGGACCGTCTCTTGCCTACATGTAGGGGGGGTGGACATGGCCGGACCGCGGGAAATTTCGGAGTCCGCGTCCCCTCGTCCAGGGGCGGCGCCAGGGGTCGCCGCGGGCGGGGCGGGGGGCCTGTCTTGTCCCGGACCCCGGGTCTTGTTTGCCCGGTCTTTCTCCTTTCTCCTCCCGCCGCTTTTTCTATCCGTCGTCATGGCCGCCTTCATGGCCGCCTTCATTGCCGCCTTCATGGCCGCCTTCATGGCCGTCCCCCTGGCCGCGGACACCCTGAGGCTCGCCTACCCCCGGCAGCCGGCCAGCCTGGACCCCCAGCGCCACCCCGCCGACCCGGCCGCCTGGCCGGTGGTCATGACCGCCTACCGCCGCCTGTTCGACCTCAAGCCGGGGACGGCGGAGCTCGAGGCCACCAACTCGGCCGCGGCCACCTACCGCGTCTCCGACGACGGAAAAATATACACGATCATCCTGCAGGAGGGGCGGACCTTCACCGACGGGGCCCCGGTGGACAGCCAGGCCGCCCTGTTCACCTTCGACCGGCTGATGTCCTCCCAGACGGGAAAAAGGTATTTTCCCTACCTGAGGTATCTGGAGATCATCGGCCCGTATACCTTTCGCCTGCATCTGGACCGCCCCTTCGGACCTTTCCTGGCGTCGCTGACGCTGCCCATGGCCTCGCTTGTCAGCCCCGGCCTGGGCGCCAGGGGGGCCGGCTATCTGGACAGGGCCACCCTGGGCTCCGGGCGCTTCGAGGTGGACCAGTTTAAAAACGGCCTGATCACCATGAGGATCCGCGCGGACTCCCCGTCGATTCCCAAGCTGGACTCGGTGGAGTATCTCTACGAGCCGGACGCCGCGGCCAGGCTGGAGATGGTCAGGACGGGCCGGGCGCATCTGGCCTGGGACGTTGGCTCCGTCCTGGAGGACCCGCCCCCCCCGGCCTCGTTCGACGGGGCGGCGCCGACGGCGTCCGACCAAAGCCGGAGGACTTCCTCGTTTTATCAGGCTCAGCCGGAGTCGGCGCGGGCCGGCGGCGAGGAGGCGCTGGCGGAGGAGATTTACTCCCTGGCCGAGGCGGCCGGCGCGGCGGCCTCGCCGTTTCCGCCGGAGCGGGCCGTCGTCCCCGACGAGGCTCTGGCCCCGGACGAACGACGGGCCCCGGACGAGGCCCGGGCGGAAAATCAAACCCCGCCGCAGACTTATCAGCAACAGCCGCAGCCGCAAGGCCCGCCCCAGTCCCAGGCGACGGGGGAGGCGGCCCGGTGGACGGTCCTGCGGGTGCCCAGCTTCGAGACCAGGTACCTGGCTTTCAACATGACCAGGCCCTACATGCGCATGAACGGGGTCAGGGAGGCGGCGGCCTGTCTGGCCAGGGTGGCTTTGGCCAGCCCCTGGCCGGAGGGCAGGCCCTCGACCGTCTTTCCGGCGGGGCTGGCCCCCGGGGCGGGCAAGTTTCAGGAGCCTGGCTTCGAGCAGCTCGAGGAGAGGGCCGGGGAGCTGCTGCGGCAGATCGGCCCCAGCCGCATGCCCCTGGACCTGGCCTACGACGCCGACGACCCCCTGGGCGCCGGGGACGCCGAAAAGCTGGCCGCCAAGCTGGGCGCGTTCGGGATGACGGCGCGGCCGGTCCCGCTGCGGGGCGCGCACGGGCGCGGGATTTTGGAGAAGGCGGACTGGGACCTCCTCCTGGGCTTCAGGAGGCCCGAGATTCCCAGCGGGGAGATGTGGCTGGGCCTGTTTCTGGACTCCCGGGTCTCCGTCGACGGCAACCCGGCCCGCTTCGAGAGCGGGCAGGCCGACGGCCTTTTGGCCGAGCTGGAGGCGGCGCCCGACCATGACAAGAACGCGGTCCTGCGCAGGCTGGCCATCCTGGCGGCCGAGCAGAGGCCCTACGTCATGCTGTATCAGCGCGTCATTGCCGTGGCCGTCGACCGCCGCCTGGAGACGCTGGCCCCGCACCCCATGTGGCCCGAGGTCTGGCCCGTGGACGACACCAGCCTCGACCCCTTCAGGGGGGGGAGGCCGCGGCCCCGGCCCCAGGCCCAGGAGACGCCTCTTTTCCAGGACTTCGACGACCCGGTGGCCGAGCCGTACGAGTGAGCCGGCGCGGGCGGGGAAGGGACGGAAAAAATAGGCGGCGGCGTCATGACCGCCCCGCGGGAGTCATTCCCGGCCGGTTTGAGCCGGAAAGTTTAAACCGGACCAATTCATAACGAAAAGGCGGACGACAACCACCTTTTTCACTTCCGACTGACATATGATTGCAGGAGGCTAAACATGAACGAAGTCGTCAAGGCCATCTTGGAGAGACGCAGCGTCAGAAGCTTCAGCTCCGAGCCGATCACGGACGGGGAGATGGAGCTTGTCCTGAAAGCCGCCAGTTTCGCCCCCACGGCCCGCAACACCCAGGCCTGGTACATCATGGCCCTATTGGGGCAGGCGAGGATCAGGGCCCTGGACGCCAAGCTCAAGGAGGCCTCCCAGCTGAAGGGCTTCGACCGCTACAAGGACTTTGTCTCCAGCCCCGAGTACACCATCAATTATAAGAACGCCCCCCTCTTCGTCGTGGTCGGCGTCGACCCCGCGGTCTCCTTCTGCCCCGTCGAGGACGGGACCCTGGTGCTCTCGAACATCCTGCTGGCCGCCCACGCCGTCGGCCTGGGGGGCTGCTGGATCAACCAGCTGGGGGCCGTCTCCGACGAGCCGGGCTTCCGCGCCTATCTGACCGGCCTGGGCTTCCCCGCCACCCACAGGGTGATAGGCTCCGCCTGCGTGGGCCGTCCCTCCGGGGCCGCGCCCAAGGCCCCCGCCCGCAAGCACGGGCAGATCAGCGTCCTGAGATAACCCCTCTTTTTTCCCCGCCCCCGCCACGGCCGGCGAGACGGTCCGGGGCGGGGGCTTTTTGTCCGCGCGCCCCGCCCCGGCGGGAGGTTCGGAGACGGGGAAAATATGGTCGGCCGGCGCCAATTATCTGAAAAATACCTCCAAACACATTAAAATAATGTTGACTAACGTATAAATTGTGGCTATGATATTCAAAGCTCTCAGAGCTATGATTCAACCTTAATGGATGGCAAAGCGGCGAAAAAATTCCTTTGAAGCGGAATTAGAGGTCAAAATTGACCGGCCCCATCTTTTTGTAGGTTGCTGGGCCACAATTTAGACACAAAGACAAACCGGCCGTCCGCCCGGTCGTCGCGACCGACGCCCGCCCGGGGCCCGCCCGGGGCCCGCCCATGCCCGCCCGGGGGATCTTTCCGCCCCGCCGCATATCTCTCACCCAGGAGACGCCCGTCATGCTTGATTTGAAACTGGTCCGGGACAACCCGCGCGCGGTCCTCGGGATGCTGGAGGCCAGGGGGCAGTCCCCGGAGCTCCTGGACGGCTTCGGCGAGCTCGACGCCAGGAGGCGCTCCCTGCTCAAGGAGATCGAGGACCTCAAGGCCGCCCGCAACGCCGCCAGCGACGAGGTGGCCCGCCTGAAGAAGGGCGGGGGGCCCGTCCCCGAGGGCATGATCGCCGAGAACAGGGAGCTCTCCCAGAAAATCAAGCTCCTGGACCCCGAGGTGGCCAGGGTCGAGGAACAGGAGCGGGCCCTGCTGGCCTCGTTCCCCAACATCCCCGACGGGTCCGTGCCCGTGGGCGACGAGACGGCCAACAAGGAGACCAGGACCTGGGGGGTGGCCCCCAAGTTCAAGTTCGCGCCGAAAAACCACTGGGAGCTGGGCGAGGGCCTGGGTTTGATGGACTTCGGCCGGGCCGCCAAGATCGCCGGCAGCCGCCTCGTCGTTCTCCACGACCAGCTGGCCAGACTCAACCGCGCCCTGATCGGCTTCATGCTGGACCTGCACACCCTGAGGCACGGGTACAGGGAGGTCTGGCCGCCGGCCCTGGTCAACTCCCAGTCCCTCTTCGGCACCGGGCAGCTGCCCAAGTTCGCGGAGGACTTGTTTAAAATGGAGAACGGCGACCTCTGGCTGGCCCCCACCGCCGAGGTCCAGCTGACCAACCTGTTCCGCAACGAGACGGTGGACCTCGAGGACGGGCCCGTCGCCGTCACCGCCTACACCCCCTGCTTCCGGGCCGAGGCCGGGGCGGCCGGGCGGGACACCAGGGGCATGATCCGCATGCA
This sequence comes from Deltaproteobacteria bacterium, assembly GCA_031264015.1. GTDB lineage: Bacteria > Desulfobacterota > Desulfarculia > Adiutricales > Adiutricaceae > JAIRNQ01. Next base: position 14,324 of record JAISET010000281.1, read on the forward strand.
CCAGTTCGACAAGGTGGAGCTGGTCAAGGTGACCAGGCCCGAGGACTCTTTCGACCAGCTGGAGAAACTGACCCGCGACGCCGAGGAGGTCCTGCAGCAGCTGGGTCTCGCCTACCGGGTCGTCCTTCTGGCCACCGGCGACATGGGCTTCTCCTCCGCCAAGACCTACGACCTGGAGGTCTGGCTGCCGGGCCCCGGGACGTACCGCGAGATATCGTCGTGCTCCTGCTTCACCGACTTCCAGGCCCGCCGCGCCAACATCAAGTTCCGCCGCGGCAGGGGGGGCAGGACCGAGTTCGCCCACACCCTGAACGGCTCGGGCCTGGCCGTGGGCCGCACCTTGGTGGCCGTCCTGGAGAACTACCAGCAGGAGGACGGCACCGTCTTGGTCCCGGAGGTTTTAAGACCCAGGCTGGGCGGCCTGGAAGTGCTGGGGACGCCTAAGTGACGGCGGAAAGGCCCTTCCTGTGGGTCCTCCTGCTGGTCTTCCTTCTGGTGGTCCTGGCCGGCCTGGGCGTCGGCCGCGCCCTGGGCGTCTTCTCGGGCGCGGTCCCGGCTGGCCCGGGCGCCTCGAACTCCCCCGAAGTCCTGAATTTTCACGGGGTTTCCGTTCCGGCGGGACAGACTCCGGCGGGCCCGATCTTTTCCGTCCCGACTTTCCGGGGGGGCTCCGGCTCCCTGGCGGCGTCCGCCGAGGCCGGGGTCCCCGTCCTGTCCGTGGCCCTCGAGCCGCCCCCCGAGTCCGCGGGCCTGGCCAAGGGCGAGCTGTCGGCCCTGCTGGGCGCCTGGGACTTGAAACCCTCGCCCGAGGACGGGGAGGTGGAGATCCGCGACGGGCTGGGCAGGCCTCTCCGCGTCAGGACAACCCTGGACCCCGACCTGCAGGCCAAGGCCCTCGGCTGGGTCAGGGGGGCCGGGGGGCTGCACGCCGCCCTGGTCATCCTGGACCCCGGCACCGGGAGGATCCTGGCCCTGGCGGGCACCGAGCGGGGCGGGGGCAACGCCGCCCTGGACGGGGCCTTTCCGGCGGCCAGCGTCTTTAAGATCGTCACCGCCGCCGCCGTCATGGAGAGGGCCGACTTCACCGCCGAAAGCGTCGTCGCCTACGACGGCTCCAAGCACACCCTATATAGGAACAACGTCAACAAGGACCTCGACCAGGGCAACCACGAGGCCACCCTGCGGGAGAGCTTCGCCGAGAGCATCAACTCCGTCTTCGGCAAGCTCGGCGCCTTCGGCCTGACCCCGGCCGAGCTCGAGGAGATGGCCAACAATTTCGGCTTCAACGAGAACATCGGCTTCGAGCTGCCCCTGGCCGTCTCCAGCTTCGCCCTGGACGACGGTCTGGAGGGCGCGCCGGCCCCGGCGCCGGCCGGCGACGAACATTTCGGGACCCCGCCCGGGGACGCCCCGGACCATCCCCCGGCCGCTGGCGGGCGCGACGACGGCCTCGGGGCCGGTTTCGCCCTCGGCGGGACGCCGCCCGTCTCCCCGGATCTCTCAAACGGCATTTCGCGGGGCGAGATTTCCGCGCCGCCGGCCCCCGCCGAGAATAACGGCAACGGCGGCGACGGCGCCGCCGGGACGGTCGCGTTGGCCGACTTCTCCCCCGCTGTCGACGAGGAGTTCCCCGACAGGCGGGAGGCCGGGGACACCGAGCAGGTCTTCCGCATCGCCGAGCTGGCCTCGGGCTTCAACCGGCGCACCAAGCTCAACCCGGTCCTGGGGGCCATGATCGCCTCCGTGGCCGCCAACGGGGGCGACCTCTACGAGCCCTCGGTGGTCAGCGAGGTGACCGACGCCGAGCGCCGTCTTCTTTACAAAAGCTCCCCCAGGCTGATGGCCACCCCCGTGACCCCGCGGACGGCGGGCGAGCTCTCCATACTCATGGAGGCGGCGGTGACGGAGGGGACGGGCCGGAAGCATTTCTCCGACGCCGGCTACCACCCCCTGCTCTCCCGGCTGCAACTGGGCGGGAAAAGCGGGACCATCAACGACGAGAACGGCGCCCGGGTGGACTGGTTCGTGGCCTTCGCCAGGCCCGGCGACCCCTCCGAGACTGCCGGCGGGCTGGCCATGGCCGCCGTGGTCGTCCACGACGGCAAGTACAACCTGGCCAGCCAGGAGCTGATCCGCAAGGCTCTTCTGGCCTACTACAAGCCCAGGCTGTCCGACGAGACCAAGGACCAGGGCGCGGTCGCCAGGAAGAGCCCAAACAATTCCTGACGACAACGGCGGTGATGACGGCGATAATGACGTCGGTGATGAAGACGGCGACAACGGCGGCGAAAATGACGGCGGCGATGACGGCGATGACGGCGGTGATGACGGCGACAACGGCGGCGATAATGACGGCGGCGACGGTGATGGCAGCGCTGTCAAAGGCCAAATAATCGTCCGGGCCTATGGATTCCCTGAGTGTTTCAGGAAAAATATCAGTCCTAAAGTTCCTAAATTTATCGTCTTCTTCCCGTTGGACAGCAACAATAACAATAACTTTTCTTAGTCCCCGACAACTGTCTTTGTCTTTTTGGGGACGTTAAATATTTCTCTTTCCGGCTCCCGCGAGGGCGGCCGATATTTTGGAGACGCGGGGAGGCCCCGCGGGGAAACAGCCCGACGCGCGTTCCCTTATTGTGTTCGGAATAACAGCGCCATTTATTTGGCGGGCCGCCGTCCGACCGCGGCGCCCGCGCATAAATATTCCTTAGGGGCCGCCGAGGCGGCCGTTAAGTAATATTTATGGCCAAAACAAGCGGGTTTCCAAAGCGGCCGTCTTGACCTGTTAAAATTCGGGAGTCGGCGGGCGGGTGTTTTCCCGCCTTTTCGGACCGTCGTCGTCCCGGAGGCGGCCGGTACGTTATTTCTGCGGGCGCTTTGGCTTTTTAAGCTCGTTTGTGTCATCATGAAGACGCGGGTCGGCAGGAAGGTTAGTTTTCGACCGACGGTCACCATTTCCCCCGGACGGGCTTTCGTCGTTGGAGGATTATTTCATCAAAAAAGGAGGACTGGCCCATGGTCCGCCAGGTGGTTGGTCGCCGGACTTCGGGCCGATTAATTATGACTGTGTTAGCTATCAACGGCAGCCCCCGCGTTGGCGGGAACACCTCGATCATGCTGGAGTGGGTGCTGGCCGAACTGACCAAGGAGGGCTTCAATACCGAGCTGGTGGAGAGCGCCTCCGAGCCGGTGCAGGGCTGCGTGGCCTGCGGCTACTGCGGCGAGGCCAGGGACGGGACGTGCCGGTTCGACGACTCGATCGGCCAGCTGATCCCCAAGATGGCCAAGGCCAGGGCGATCATCATGGGCTCCCCCGTCCACTTCGCCGACCTGACCCCCTGGCTCAAGGCCCTGATCGACAGGGCCGGCTTCGTCATGCTCCACAACGACAACCCCATGAGGCGCAAGCCCGGGGCAGCCGTGGTGGTGGCCAGGCGGGCCGGCCAGGTCCACGCCTACGACTCCATCAACCATTTCTTCGGGATCACCGAGATGATCACCGTTGGCTCCCGCTACTGGAACCTCGGGGTGGGTCTGGAGAAGGGCGACGTCAAAAACGACGCCGAGGCCAGGGACACCATGGCCGGCCTCGGCCAGAACATGGCCTGGCTCCTGAAGAAACTGGCCCGCTAGAGGACAAGTCCGCATAATCTGGCAATTTTCCGGGTCGCGGCGTCAGTCGCGGCCCGCCCCTCCGATCCGGCCGCCCCCCTGTCTCCCCACTGTCTCTCTACTTTCTCCCCACTGTCTCCACCCTGTCTCCCCCCGTCTCCCTCTGCCCGCCCCCTTCGGCCCCGTCCGCTCGGCCTGACGACCTCATGTCGGCCGGGCCGTCGTCAGACCCGCTCGAGGATAGTCGTCCCGGTCGCCCGCCGCGACATGACCTGAAGCCTGAAGCCTGAAGTCTTCCGACTGGAATTATGTTATAATGACCATGTCTTGACGAATTATTTTTCCCGACGGCGACATTTTTGACCCCCGTGGTCTCGAGACGGCGGGGGCCCCTTCGAGACGCGGCCGGTCGGGGCGCCTTCGAGACGGGCCTGGCCGGTGGGATTCCCCCGGCCGGGTTCCCTCGGCGCGAGGAGGAGAGACATGCAGATATTCGGAGACTACTGGCTCTTTTGGTTCGTGGTCGGCTTTGTTTTCCTTCTTCTGGAGGTGGCGACGCCCGGCGTGGTGCTGATGTTCTTCGGTCTGGGCAGCTGGACGGCCATGCTGGTCGTTCTGATCTTCCCGGCGCCGCCCGCCCTGCAGTGGACCGTCTTTTTGATCATGTCCCTGGTCTATCTGGCCCTCCTGCGCCGCAAGCTGACGGCGCTGTTCAGCCGCGGCGGGGACAAGGGCCGGGGCGACAGCCTCAAGGACCCCCTGGTGGCCGGCCAGTACATCGGCAGGGAGGTCGTGGTCCTCATCCCCGTCACCGCCGAGCCCGGCGGGCAGGTGGAGTTCAACGGCAGCAACTGGCAGGCCCGCAGCCAGGCCAGGATCGAGAAAGGCCGTCCGGCCCGCATCGTCGACTTCCGGGACATGGTCTTCTGGGTCGAGGAGGTCTGACGGGTTTTCCCGCCTCGCCGGCCGGTCCCGGGAGGACCGCCTGGAGGGGGTCGCGAAGAAAAACTGCGGCGTTAAGTTAAAGCCGCGTAATAAAACAACTATTTCCGATGGAAAAAGCATCCCCGGAGGTCTTATGTCAGGCGAGCTCGTTTTCACCTTTTTTCTGGCGGCCATTTTCCTTTTGTTCATTTTCGTCAAATACGTGCGCATCGTCCCGCAGAACTCGGCCTACGTCGTCGAGAGGCTGGGCAAGTACAACGCGACGCTCATCTCCGGCTTCCACCTGCTGATCCCCTTCATCGACAAGGTGTCCTACCGGCACACCTTGAAGGAGCAGGTCATCGACGTTCCGCCCCAGATCTGCATCACCCGGGACAACATCTCGGTGGAGGTGGACGGCGTTCTCTACATGACCGTCATGGACCCCCAGAAGGCCAGCTACGGCGTCAACGACTACCATAACGCCGCCATCCAGATGGCCCAGACGACCATGAGAAGCGTCATCGGCAAGCTGGAGCTGGACAGGACCTTCGAGGAGCGGGAGTCCATCAACAGCGACATCATCAACGCCGTGGACAAGGCCTCGACCCCCTGGGGCGTCAAGGTCAACCGCTACGAGGTCAAGAACATCACCCCGCCGCAGTCCATCAAGGACGCTATGGAGAAGCAGATGCGGGCCGAGCGGGAGAAGAGGGCCCTGATCGCCGAGTCAGAGGGCGAGAAGCAGGCCAAGATCAACATCGCCGAGGGCGAGAAGCTGGCCAAGATCAATATCGCCGAGGGCGAGAGGCAGCAGCTGATCAACATCTCCGAGGGCGAGAAGCAGCGCCGCATCAACGAGGCCGCCGGCCGGGCCCAGGAGATCTCCATGGTCGCCGAGGCCACCGCCGCCGCCTTGCAGCTGGTGGGCGAGGCCATCAGCAAGGAGGGCGGGACCGACGCCGTCTCGCTGAGGATCGCCGAGGGCTACCTGGCCGAGTTCGGCAAGCTGGCCAAGACCACCAACTCCATGATCATCCCCTCCAACGTGGTCGACCTGGCCGCCATGGTCGCCGTCGGCCGGGAGGTGGTCGACAAGGGCCGGGAGAGGCCGAGGATCGAGCCGAAAAAGTAGCGCCCATACCACCGCGTCTCTTCTTCTTCTTCTCTTTCGGCGCGGTCAGCCCCGGGTGGTTTATTATCTGTTCACGCTCGACTTCCGTCGCTCCGGTCCCGTTTTATCTTCTCGCCAGAGCGGAGACCTCGTTGTCGCCCAGTCCCGCTTCGAGCACATTTCTCGCGAAGTCGGGCTGCCGGTGCGTCGGGAGGTTTGCCATGCGCCCGGCCGTCTTGACCGATATGAGCTTTTTTATCGCCAATTGCCGAACCATCGGGCGCGGTGACTTGGCGATTTTCACCCGCCTCGAGACCCAGGCTTTGGATTTTAACGCGCTCTCGGCGGCGGCGTATTGTCGGCGGTTTGGCGCGTTCATCAGAAACGTGGACATCTTGCCGCCAATACCCGCGGGTGTGCGGAACTGCGCCCCGGTTGGCTCGGTCAGTTTCCTGAGGTCACTCTCCGGTTATCTCTAATTCGTTGACCTTAATATCTTCAATGTAAGACTTCATCGTGTCAATGAAAAGACAAAAGCTTTTTTCGTCAGACAGCAAATTAAGCTCAAAGTTTGGGCGTTTCTCTATCCTCTCGCCGGGAATATTAACGCCGGGAATACGTTCGAGAGAGGCTTTCAGCTTCTGCCTATACTCCGATTCGGTAAACGGAGGCTTCATATGTTGGAAATATATCTCCACAAGTGTCCGCTGGTACCAGTTGTAGATGGAACACAGTTGATGCCGCTGCTTCCCGACATAAACAGGAACGAATCCGCCGTGGTCTTTTCCCTCGCCCCACCAAATATAACAGCCAAGTGATTCAAAGGCTCTGATTAACCTTCGGCACAACTCGGCGTTTTCACTGCCGCCAAGCTCAGCGGTTTGCGTGATAAAGCCGTCCTCATCCCACTTGACTTTTTTCGCTTTACCTGTGCTTTTTGTCCCGATAGTTATTGCGGTCTGACCGACAATACGGGGAACAAGTGTGCTTATAGCGCCGTCCGACGTGTACCGCTTGATTTCCACGCCAAGCACTTCCGCGTCTTTCATTTGGACGTTGAGAAACTCGATTATTCGACGCAATTCCATAGGGATAGAGTCAGCGACGAACAGCAGGCGGATTTTTCCCGCTCGCAGATTTTCTTCAAACTGTTTCCAGTACGCTTCTTCCTCGTCCGGCATAATGCCGAATACAGCCAAAGAGCCGTCCGTTTTCTCAAACGACAGGCGGATTTTATCTATTGGCCAGTACGCCGTTCCGTTAGCCGCGTAGTCGAGCATTTGAGCGACTACTTCGCGGCGAATCCGCGTATCTGCGCTGCGTTTCACCTCAACAAAGGTAGGCACAGCGTCTTGGTCTGCAAAGAGGTGGTCGAGCGACCACTTGTCGCTGCCGTTCATTTCCGAGGGAACGCCCATTTCACGGGCAATCAGAACCCACTTGCGCGGCGCTTCTGGGTTTATCTGCTCGCCCGCAAGGATATTCGGATAACGCTCGATGAGCGACTGAAACAAATCCTCGTTTTCATAGAGAGCTTCGTGAAGCTCGGTTATCTCGCCGCCATTCAGCACAAAGATATTGCCTGCCATGAAAATCTCCCCCTTTAGTAGTACATTTCAATGCAGCTGCACGCCCTGTTGAACACGTCGTTGTCTTTAATCTTATACTTAAACCAAATCACGCTCCGCAGGGCTTTGGTGACTTCCTGCCTTCCCGCCGTCGCGCTTTGCCAACCGTCAAAACGCATGATTTACACAATGGCGTCGATGTCGGCGACGAATTCGCTCCGCGATAATCGGCGTGTTGGAATTTCGACGCTGTTAAAGAGTTCGGTAAGAGCGGCTTTGCCCTTGTCGATTTCTTCCTCCGGTCGGAGCAACCTCCGAGCCGAACCGAGTTGCCGTCAAACTTCCGCTATCAAGGTGTCCAAGCCCCAAACAAGTGTCTTTATCGGCTTCAACGCGCTTCTTCTTTGCCGTGCTGTTGACGGCGATGTCTTCAAATCTATGCCGCATGGCGCAGTCCTCCTCTCACATTGGGGTCAGAGAACTCGTCATATTTAGGGTCGTCGGCAAGTTTTGATCTGTAACTTTTAATTTTTAGGTCTATATGCTTCTAGCCATCTATGGTGAATCCAAGGCGCTCGGAAATCGAACCAGTTTTTTTGGTATACTCAGCAGTTTTCCACTCTTGACCTATTTTTATTTTCTGTACCTTTGACAGATAGACCATAATGTCTTTGAATGAAAACCGATTAGTGAGATTTATATCTTTCAACGTGTTCAAAACTCTATACACCAACGTGAGCGCAATATGATTAATGAAGCACCAAGATTCAAAAGATTCGTCAGAATGCATATAACTATGATCCTGAGATAAAGTGTTCTTTAAAGTATCAAAACACTGTTCTATAGCTACACGCATTTTATAAGTCTCATATACTTCTTGCGGACTGTCATCCAAGTTTG
>JAISET010000008.1 GCA_031264015.1 Deltaproteobacteria bacterium
CGGGCGTCATGGTCGGCGTCGCGGGGGGCGGCCTCCTCTCATGGCGACCGCCCCCCGCCGTTCCCTGCCTGCCCCCTCAGCCCTCCCGGGCGGCGGCCAGGCCGGCCCCGGTGTCGATGAAGCGGGTCATGATCAGCGACAGGACGGCGAACCCGGCGCCCATGAAGAAGGGGATGCGCCAGTTGTACATCCACAGTATGCCGCCGAAGAAGGGGACCGTGACGGCCACGATGTGGTTGACGGTGACCCCCATGGCCATGCTGGGGGCGATGTCCCCGGGGTCGGCCACCTTCTGGAAATAGGTCCGGATGGAGACGGTGAAGCAGAAGGAGATCTGGTCGACCACGTAGAAGCAGGCGGCCAGGGCGGCGCTGTCGCAGACGGTGTAGGCCAGGCAGAGGACGATCACCAAAAAGTATTTGACGGTCAAAAGCCTGCGCTCGCCCACCCTGTTGATGGCCAGGCCGATGTAGGGGTTCAGGATCCAGTTGACCAGGTTGTTCAGCAAAAACAGGAGGCTCATCTGGAAGAGGTCGAAATGGAAGCGCTCCACCAGCAAAAAGATGGCGAAAACGTTGAAGATCTGGCGCCTGGCCCCGGAGAGGGCGGTCAGGACATAGAAAAGACGGTACCTGCTCCTGATGACGACGCCGCGCCTCTGGGGCGGGAGGCCGGAGTTGTCGGGCTTGTGGAAAAACGACCAGATCCCCGCCGCCAGGGCCGCGGAGCCGGCCAGGGTGAAGAGGGCCTGGTAGCTCAGGCGCCCGGCCAGAAGGACGATGAGCAGCCCCATCATGAGGCCGCCCGCCGCCGTCGTCGCCCGCAGGCGGCTGATGACCAGCGGCGCCTCCCTGACGGAGAAATATTGGAGGCTCAGGCTCTGGTTGACGGACTCGAAATAATGGAAGCCGAAGCTCAGCGTCAGCGTCCAGAGAACCTGGCCCCACATGGTCGGGAAGTGCCCGGTGATCATGACGCCCAGCGCGCAGACCAGGACGGACAGCGAGCACAGCGTGCTCTCGCTCATGACGAGAAGAAGCGCCACCACCCCCACCGACAGGAGCCCCGGCAGCTCCCTGACGGACTGGACCACGCCGTTCTCCTGGCCCGTCAGCCGGGCAACCTCGACGGCGAAGTTGGTGTAGAGGGCGTTCCAGCCCATGAAGGCCGCCGCCTGGGCGAAGGTCAGCACCATCAGGTAGACGTAGATCGGGCGTCTTTTGATCTCTTTGAAATCGGGCAAGGCGGCACCACCGACTGCGGCGATCGCGGGAAGGGCTGCTGGGTTTGGAATTAAAGGGGAAAAAAGGCGTCGGGAAACGAGGCGCGGTCATCCCGGCCGCCCGCGCGGCCAGGACTCCGGGGAGTGAAAGCTTGATTCCTCCGGCGCGGCGGGCGTCGCCATCGGCGGCGCGGTCGGCGTCGCGGTCGGGTCGGCGCCAGGAGGAAAAATTTAAATCATCCCCGACGTCGGCGGCGCGCGGAGGAAAAATTTAAATCCTCCCCGGAGCGGGCGGCGCCCGGAGTGGAAACCCGCTTGAACTGGGCTCTTCCCCAACCGGTCGGGCCCGCCTGGCCGGCCGGGCTCCGGCCCCCGGGGCTCACCTGGCCCCGGCCTCCTGCAGAAGGCGCCGGGAGAGGGCCATGGCCTCCTCGGAGGGGGCGGCGCCGTCCAGCATTCTGGCCAGCTCCAGGGCCCTGAGCTCCGGGTCGAGCTCGGTGATGGAGCTCTCGGTGCGGCCGCCGCTCTGGTCCGGGCTTTTGGCGGCCAGAAAGTGGCGGCCGGCCATGGAGGCCATCTGGGGCAGGTGGGTGATGACCAGGATCTGCTGGTTGGCGGAGAGCTCGGCCATCTTGGAGGCCACAGCCTCGGCCGTGGCGCCGGAGAGGCCGCTGTCGATCTCGTCGAAGACCAGGCTCTGGTCGGAGCGGGGCTCCTGGGCGATCTTCAGGGCCAGCATCATCCGGGAGAGCTCGCCCCCGGAGGCGATCTTGGCCAGCGGTTTCAGGCCCTCGCCCGGGTTGGGGCAGAAGAGGAAGGCGACCTGGTCGGCCCCCTTGGGCCCGGCCGCCTCGCCGGCGCTTTGGCCGTCTTTCTCCAGGGGCAGGATCTCGATCTTCATGGTCAGCTTCGGGAAGCCCAGCACCCCCAGGGTGGCGACGAGGTTCCCGGTCAGCTTGAGGGCGGCTTTCTCCCGGGCGGACCTGAGCTCCAGGGCGATTTTTTCGGCCTCCGCGACGGCGGCGGCCAGGAGCTTCCCCAGATTCTTCAGCTCGAAGGCGGCCGACTCCAGCCTGGCCAGGGCGTCGCGGTTGGCCGTCGCCTTCTCGATGACTTCCTCCAGGCCGGGGCCGTACTTGCGCTTGAGCTTGGCCAGAAGGCTCAGCCTCTCCTCGACGTCCTCCAGCTCCTCGGGCCCGGGCCCCAGGTTCCGGCCCAGCTTGGACAAAGACTCGGCCAGGTCGGCCACGGCCGCCGAGCACTCCCGGGCCGACTCGGCCAGCGGGGCCAGGCGCTCGTCGGACTGCGAGGCGCGGCCCAGCAGGGTCTCCAGCCTGTCGAGCTTGTGGCCCAGGCTCTCGCCCCTCTGGCCCTGGATGACCTCCAGGGCCTCCCCGAGGGTTTTGGCCAGCCGTCCCGAGGACTTGGCGCCGGCCCTGAGGTCGGCGAGCTCCCGGTCCTCGCCCTCCCTGGGGGCCGCCCGGTCGATCTCCTGGAGCTGGTACTCCATGAGCTCCCGGCGCTCCTCCCCCGAGGCGATCTCGCCGCGCAGCCCGGCGACGGCGGCGGCGCGGCTTTCCCTTTCCTTGTGGGCGGCGGCCATGGCGGACAGCAGGTCCCGGTGGCCCCCGTAGGCGTCCAGAAAGTCCAGCTGCCTGGCCTCGCGGACCAGGCTCTGCTGGTCGTGCTGCCCCGAGACGGCCAGAAGCTCCTCCCCCAGGGCGGCCAGCTGGGCCTGGGTGATCAGGGACCCGTTCAGGCGGATCCTGGAGCGGCCGTTGGCCCCGACCACCCTTTGCACCACCAGCTCGTCCGCGGGCTCGAGACCGCACTCGGCCAGCAGAGGCGCCAGGTCGCCGGGGCGCTCCAGCTGAAACAGCGCCTCCACCCGGGCCTCGCTCTCCCCGGCCCTGACCAGGTCGCCGGAGGCCTTGGCCCCCCGCAGAAGCCCGATGGCCCCCGCCAGGATGCTCTTGCCCGCCCCGGTCTCCCCGGTCAGGATGTTGGCCCCCGGCCCGAAGGAGAGGGTCAGGGCGCGGATGAGGGCCAGGTTGCTAACTTTTAACTCGACCAGCATGGGTCCGGGTCCGTCCTTCCAAACGGCGGCGGGGGGGGCCCGGGTCGGGCCGTCCTCCGCTCCTAACGGGGGTGGGCGTTGAAATTTGTCGGTCTTTTCGCCCGCCCGGGGGGCGGACGGGGAAAAAGTCGGCTCGCCGCGGGCCCGGGGGGGCCAGGGGCTGATTATAGTTCGTTTCCCGGAAAATTTCACAGGCCGGCGGAAAAAAATCGTCGGGGGGGCGGAAGTCAATCCGAGGAGGTGACCCTCAGGACCTCCTGGATGGTGGTCCGGCCGGCCAGCATCAGGTCCAGGGCGTTTTCCCGCAGGGTGGTCATGCCCTCGGAGCGGGCCAGGTTCTTCAGGTCGATGGAGTTCTGGTTGCCGGTCAGCACCAGGTTTCTCAAGGCCGGGCTGAAGGGGAGCACCTCCACCGTGGCCAGGCGGCCCAGGTAGCCCGTGTTGCGGCACTCGTCGCAGCCGCGGCCCTGCTTGAGGCTCAGGTCGCCCTCGGTGATGAAGCCCAGGTCCAGGGCCATCTTTTTCGTCATGACGAAGTCGTCGCTGCAGTAGGGGCAGATGCGCCGCACCAGCCGCTGGGCCATGATGCCGATCACGGTGGAGGCCACCAGGAAAGGCTCCAGGCCCAGCTCCACCAGCCTGGTGACGGCCGAGGGGGCGTCGTTGGTGTGGATGGTGGAGAGGACCAGGTGTCCGGTCAGGGCGGCCTGGACGGCGTTCTCGGCCGTCTCCCGGTCGCGCATCTCGCCCACCATGATGATGTCCGGGTCCTGGCGCAGGATGGTGCGGATGATGCTGCCGAAGGTGATGCCCGCCTTGGGCTGGACGGCTATCTGGTTGAACTGCTCGTGGATCATCTCGATGGGGTCCTCGATGGTGGTCACGTTGACCTCCGAGGTGGCGAGCTGTCTTAAAGTCGAGTAGAGCGTGGTGGTCTTGCCGCTGCCGGTGGGGCCGGAGACCAGGATGATGCCGTGGGGGTTGGCGGCGAAGCCCTCCCACCGCTCGTAGTCCGCGGGGGTGAAGAACATGCTCTTGAGGTCCAGAAACAGGGACTCCGGGTTCAAAATCCTCATGACGACTTTTTCGCCGAAGGCCACGGGCACGGTGGAGACGCGCACCTCGGCCTCCTGGTCGTGGTGGGCGATCTTGATGCGGCCGTCCTGGGGCCTCCGGCGCTCGGCGATGTCCAGCCGGGAGATGGTCTTGATCCTGGAGACCATGGCCGAGTGGATGACCCCGGGCAGGCTGTACATGTCGTGGAGGATGCCGTCGAAGCGCATGCGGACCAAAAGATGGTCCCTCTTGGGCTCCAGATGGATGTCGGAGGCGTGCTGCTCGAAGGCCTCGGCAAAGAGGAGGTCGATCAGGTTCTTGATGTGCTGGTCGTCGTCGGAGATCTCGGTGGCGCTTTTTAACTTGACGTACTGCTCGAGGTTGTTGACGTCGAGGCCGGTGAGGGTCCCGCCCTCGTACTGGCCGGCCGCCCCCCTGACGGACGAGTTGAAGGCGTAGATGTCGGAGATGAGCTTCTTGATGTTCCCCTGGCTGAGGATGACCGGGTCGATGGGCTTGTTGGCCACCCGCCTGACGTCCTCCAGGATGGCCTGGCAGAAGGGGTGCCGGACGGCCACGGTCAGCCGGGCCCCCTCCAGGGCCAGGGGCAGGACCAGGTGCCGGGCGGCGAAGGACCTGGGCAGGATGTGGGTGATCATCTCCATGTCCAGCTCGCGCTGCTCCACCCGCACGTACTTCAGCCCGCTGTCCTGGGCCATCAGCCTGGCCAGGACGTCGTCGTCGATCTGCCGGCCTACGGCCGCCCCCAGCAGGGGGAGCTTCAGACTGATGACGAAGTCCAGGGGGTCGGTGGTCGTCTGGTTCCTCTTGACGGCCGGGCTCATGACGCGGCCTCGGGAGCTGCCGATCGCCTCGCCGTAGTCGGCGGTGATCTTTTCGGCCTGCTGCTGGCCGATGAGCCCGACTTTGACGAGCAGGCTCAGAAGATATTCCAGCGAGAACTTGCCGCTGCTGGCTGCGCTCATGTGGCCTCGCTTCGGCGCCCGGGCGGGCCCGGTCCGCCTTCGGAAGTCGGCCTCCCTCGTCCGGGGAGGGAAAAAAGGCGGGGGGACGCCTGGCCGGTGGTGACGGGGACGGTCGGATGTCTCTCAAAAATAATGAAAGGAACAAAACGGAAGTTTTTTCATGGGAACGGCCGGGAGTCTGGCGGGACGAACGCGCCGGCGGGAGCGGCCCCGCGGCCCGGCCCCGAGGCGGCCCGGCGGGGCTCATCTTACCATAGGCGGGACGTTTGGGGCAAAGAGGGACGGCCGGCGGGGGACCGGGAGCCGGCCGCCGGGGGGGGAGGGGAGGGTTCGGGCGGGGACGGGGGGAGGGGTCGCGGCGAGAAATTTAAAGACTACGCGGACTTGACAAGGCCGGCCGGGGCGAGGCGACAAGGGGGCGAAACGCGGCCCGGGCGCGGGCCGGGGAGCGGCGGCCCGGAAAGCCTTGATTTTCAGGCGGTCTGTCTCCGGAGCACAGTCGGCGCCTGTTGTCAAAGTTATCTGAAAATCCCAAAGAAAAAAGTTTAGTGATTTCAAGGACAGCGAGGAGGCCCCCCGGCCGGGCCACTTTTCTGGCGGGTCTGCCGGCCGGCCTGTCGCCCGTCCGTAAGTCTCTGAAAAAACTGACAGGAACTTTTAAAGGCGCCTCCCCGGGGGCTATGCGGACAAACATGCATAAAATATGATTATTTTTATTTGGGCGGGCGGCGCCGGGGCCTCCGCCGGAGAGAAAAAAGCAATTTTACGAACGCCGGGCTCGGAGAGGAAGTCTTTTGTCTGCGGGGGTTTTGACGGTTAATTAGAGGTCCGGGGTCGGGCTTTTGCGGGGCGGATTGGCCCTCCGACGACGGTCCGTCACCTCCGGGATGAAACCGGGCGCCCGGGGATTTTTCAGGCCCGGCCGGGCGGCAGGACCGGGCAATCCGAATGTTATAAACGGGCCAATGAGAGGCGTTTTGGGGTAAAAATGTTCAACTGGCGGAAAAATTTGGCCTCGGGGGGGGGACAGAGGGCGCGAACAAAGAAGTAATAAATTAAACTAACGACTGCTAGTTTATTTTTTTATGAAAAAAACTAACACTGCTCAGTTAATGTCCATCAATATTCTTTAGGTTAGCATAAGCACTTGTTTATATGATTGCAGTTGCTAGTATTTGGACCTAGATATTTATGGGAAATATTTTTTTGTTCATAGGATCGTTTTCGCTTGCTTTTTTAGTTTAGATAGTGTTATTATCGCCCAATGCCTAAATTCTGATCGATTCTGGTAATATCGGTCGGAGAAAACATAATCCACCTCGTTTTCCTCTCCCGTTCTGTTTTTAGCCTGCTGGCCGGCCTCACAGCCTCCGGCCAGGGGAGGCGCTAGTCATGGAAAGGCCCGAAACTCTGCTCGAGGTGGCCCTGGAGGCCGCGGCGGCCGGGGCCAGGTATCTGCTGGAAGGTTACGGGCGGCCTCTGGAAGTCAGCCTCAAGGGGGCCATCGACCTGGTCACCCAGCACAACCTCGGCTCGGAGAAGATCATCCGCAAAATTATCACCCGCAAATTTCCCGGCCACTCGATTCTGGCCGAGGAGGGGGGCCTCTCCGGGCAGCCCTCCCCCTACCGCTGGTACGTCGACCCCCTGGACGGCACCACCAACTACACGAGAAGCCATCCCTTCTTCGCCGTCTCCGTGGCCTGCTGCCTGATGGTGCCCGGACGCCCCCCCAGGCCCCTGGCGGGCGTGGTCATGGCCCCGGTCCTCAGGGAGGCCTACTGGGCCGTCGAGGGGGGCGGGGCCAGACGCAGCCAGGACGTCCCCGGCCGCGGCGAGATCGAGGAGCGCGTCAAGGTCTCCGAGACCGGCGACCCCGGCGACGCCTTCATCAACACCGGCTGCCCCTACGACGTCAGAAGCAGGCCCGGCGAGATAGTCGACCCCCTGGCCAGGATGCTGCCCTCGGTCAGGGCCTTGAGACGCGCGGGCTGCTCCTCCCTGGACCTGGCCTACGTGGCCGCCGGACGGGCCGACGGGTATTGGGAGCACGGCGTCAAGCCCTGGGACGTGGCCGCCGGCTGCCTGCTGGTCGCCGAGGCCGGCGGGAAGTTGAGCGATGTCTCCGGGAACCCGTATGTCCTGGAGAGCAGCGACAACCTGCTGGCCGCCAACCCGAGCCTGCACGGGCCTCTTTTGTCCATCGTCAGCTGAGTTTTCGCGGCTGGTTTTCGGGGGGGGGTTGGCAAGTTTTAGGGGCGATTTTTTTTTCGGCAAGTTTTCGGGGGGAGTTTTTTCCCGGCAAGTTTTTAAGTTTTTATACTGGCGACAATTAAAAAGGCCTCCCTTGGGAGGCCTTATAAATTTCCAAACCCGGCGGGTCATGTCGGCGGGTCATATCGGCGGGGCGGCCCGTCTTGTCGTCTGCCGGGCGGCGCCTCGTCCGGCTTTTAGAACATCGAGAGGCCGGCCAGCTCCTCGCCGGCCAGGATGCGGTCGATGTCCAGGAGGATCTTGACGCCCTTGCCGATCTTGGCCATGCCGAGGATGTACTCGGTGTTCAGCCTGGAGCCGAAGGCCGGGGCGGCCTCGATCTCGTCGCCCTTGATGTTGACCACCTCGGAGACGTAGTCGACCACGATGCCGATGTGGATGAACTTTTCCGGGGTCACGGCCACGTCGACGACGATGATGCTGGTGCGGTTGGTGTACTCGGCCTCGCTCATGGTGAACTTCAGCCTGAGGTCGACGACCGGGATGACTTTGCCCCGCAGGTTGATGACGCCCTTGACGAAGCCCGGCGTCTGGGGAACAGAGCGGATGGGCATCATGCCGATGATCTCCCGGACCTTGAGGATGCCGATGCCGTACTCCTCGTTGGCCAGGGAGAACGTCAGAAATTTGCCTTCCTGTCCGGCCGCCCGCCCCTTGCCGGGTTCTGGCTGGCTTCTTGCTGAAGTGGCGCTGGTCATAAAAAACTCCCTGGGTGGTCCGCCCGGGGGCCGCCCGGACTGTGGTTTCTCGGGGATAAATCTCTTCTTCGATCGCCCGGCGGGCCGCCTGGTCCGCGCCAAATCGGGCCGACGCTTCCACTCAGGGAAGTTAGTTTAGTTTAGCCCACTTGACAATCAAAGTCTAGTATCACTTTTGGCCTTTTGCCTTTTTTTGAGGCCTGACCAAATTTAAGGGTTGGATTTGACGGAGTTATTTTTAAAAGATATTGGTTAAAATGATAATTTAGAAATGTATCTTCATATAAATATCGATTGAATTACTTTAATAGTTTGCAAAATAAAAAATTAACAACAATATATGCAACCTAATTGGAACGTTAAGGGAAATTTAATATAAAATTAAGTCAAGTCCAAACATGTTTTCCCGCTCCCGACGGACGGCCCGCGGGGCCTGCGGACGGCCGCCGCCGGACGTCGTCCGGGCCGGTTCCCGCCGGGCGGGCCGGGTCCGGGCGTCAGGCCGCGGGCTTGTGCCCCCAGACCAGCATGGCCACCCCGAAGGTGTGTGTGCGGCGGCCCAGGCCGACGAAGCCCGCCCGGGCCATCTGGTCGATCAGGACGTCCGGGTGGGGGAAGGCGACGACGGATTCGCCCAGGTAGCCGTAGGCGTCCCCGGCCCCCTCGAACAGGCCGCCGACCAGGCCGGGGATGGCGGACTTTAGATAAAAGCGGTGGACGGGCGCCCAGAGGCTCCGGGGCTCGAAAAAAAGCTCCAGGACCAGGAAGCGCCCCCCGGGCTTCAGGACCCTCAGGACGGTTTTGTAGAGCTCCCGGCGGGGGCTGATGTTTCGGAGGCCGAAGGAAATGGAGACGGAGTCGAAGGCGTTCTCGGGCAGGTCGTTATGCAGGGCGTCGCCGTGGATCAGGACGGGCTCGGGGGACGGGGGGACGGCGGGCCCGCCGGCCTCCCTGGCCTCGACCCTGGCCGCCGCCCTGGCGGAGGTGACCTTCCGTCTGGCCAGCTCGAGCATGGGTTTGGAGAAGTCGAGCCCGGTCAGCTCGGCCCCGGGCCAGCGGGCTCCCGCGGCGACGAGCTGGTCCCCCGACCCGGTGGCCAGGTCCAGGAACTTGCCCGGGGGGTCCAGGACCAACAGTCTTTCCGAGAGGCTGCGGCGCCAGAAAAGATCCCGCCCCAGGCTCATGAACCTGTTTAAGATGTCGTAGCGGGGCGTGATCTCCCCGAACATTTCTTTGAGCGGGCGGTGGCGGCCGGGTCCTGCGGCCGCTTGCGGCGGGGTCATATCGGGGGTCTTTCGCGTCGGCGACGACTGCTGCGAGGCGGTGGAACAGGGACGGCGGCCGGGGAGGCGGCCCGCCAGGCAGACCAGCGGCCGGAACCGCCGCGTCGGTCGGGCTAAAGCCCTCAAAACTTTAAGAATTTTAACCCGCCAAGCCCGGGGGATCAAGCCGCGGCCGCCAGTTCGGACCGGGCCCGGCGCCTCGGGAAAAAACCCCCTCAGCAGCCCAGCACGTCCCTGGCCTCGGCCAGGGAGGGGCGGACCGCGGAGGCCCCGGCGGCGGAGAGCATCCCGGGGGTGGCGTCGCTCTGGGTCAGGCCCAGGCTCCTGATGCCGGCGGCGGCGGCGCAGCGCATGTCCAGGGGGGAGTCCCCGGCGTAGAGGGCCGAGGAGGCCTCCACGCCCAGCTGCCGGAGCACCGTCAGCAGCATGTCCGGCTCCGGCTTGGGCCTGGGGACGTCGGTGCAGCCCACGGCGGTGTCGAAATACTTGGCAATGCCCAGGACGCCCAGATCCAGCCAGGGGTTGGCGCGGTTGGTGGCCACGGCCAGAAGAAACCCCCGCTTTTTGGCGGACTTCAGGATGTCCTCCGCCTCGGGGAACATTTTGGAGAGGTGGCGCACCTGGGGGACGACGACGTGGGCGAAATAGTCCAGCCATTCAGGCTCGAAGCCGCCCCAGAGGGTCTCCCAGAACTCCCGGGTGGTCAGGGTCATGACCTTGAGGACGTCCTCCCTGGTCACCTCCCTGAGCCCGAAGTTTCGGGCCATCATGTTGGCCCCGACCCTGCATGCGTCCAGGGAGTCCACCAGGGTCATGTCTATGTCGAAGATGAGGGTGTTGATCATGGTCGCGGTTTTCTAAATGCTGTGGGGATAAAGAAAAGTCGCCGCCGCCGGGCGGAACCCGGGACGCGGGGGAAAAAATAGCACAAGATGGCCGCGGTGACAAGGAGTCGCAATCTAAATTTGCATAAAATCTAATAAAAAAATGACGCCTCCTTATGCCCGGCCCCCTCGCCAAGGGGGGCCGGAGTCAAATTTTTAGGGCCGGCGGCGGGGGTTTGGAGGTCCCGCCAAGGCGGGACCGCATTCCGCCGGGATATTCGGGCGCCTCGGCCGGCGAGGCTCACATTCGTTTTTTTAGCGTCCTCCGCGCCGGCCTGGCGGGGACGGAGTCCGCGAGCTTGAGCCCGACCGCCTTCTCCGCCGGAAGACGAACCGTCCGCCGCGCCCTCCCCTCGGGAGCCGGGCCGCGGGCAGGCGCGACGAGACCGGCTTCGAAGGAGCCGTCAGGCTTAACGTCCCGTCGGGAAGCGTCGGGAGGCTTTCGCTCTATGGCGCTTGACAAGCCCTCCTCGACGAGCCTTTTTTTAAGCCTTTCCAAAGAGCCGGCTCCAAAACCCATGGCGGCGCGGATGTCTTTGCATTGCCGCCCAGGTCCGTCGGGCTTTGGCTCGCTTGACAGCAGCGCTCTGGCAAATAGAGCTGTTCTGCCGTCGCTCTTTCGAGTTTTTGTCACTTTGTCCAGCTCAACCCTCTCTTCCGGGGCAAAAGAGACGACGCGCCGCGCGGCCATAAAAAACGGCCTCCTAACCGCCGCGCGGGACCATGCGTCAAAATCCATCAAAAGTCACGTCACAATGCGCCAGTCGTTTGGCGGGAATTATTTCCCGCGGCGGGAGCCGGAAAACATTTGACATCCACTTCTGTTTTTGTGTATTCTTTGCTCGTCCAACCCCGGGCCTCCCCCAGGCCCGGCAAGTTCTCCTCCACCACCACGGCGGGGCGCGATTGACTCTGCGTAAAAAAATCGAGCTGGCGGCGGTCCTCCTGCTTTTGTTGTCGCTCTTTTGCGACGGCGGGGCCCAGGCGTCGCCCGGCATGGACGGCCTGCCCGCGGCCTCCGCGGCCCTGGCGACCCCTGCCGATTCCGAGCGCGCCGGCCGGGCGGGGCGGTGTCTGACCGCCGCGGCCGGGGCCTCCGACCGGGAGGCGAGGCTTCTGTGCCACGGGGTTCTCTCCGGGAAGACTTGGAGAAATTCCTCGCTCAAGCAGCGCGGGCGCGCCGCGGGGCCCGTCATGAACGTCGTCCCGGCCTCCCGCCCCGAGCCCGCCCCGGCCGACGGGGACCTGTCCCCCGTCTTCTTCTCCAGGCTCGGACATTTTCAGTCCGTGGTCAGCCACCCCATGGCTCCCTGAGAAGATATCTTTCTACTTTTATTATATTGTCCCATATATAATTAAATAATTATAGTCTTAGGCTAGGAATCAGCTTAAAATTTCTTGCCTCATGCTCTTTTGTCGCCATGGTCGCCAGTAGGAGCATGCGTTCGAGCTATCAGATTAGTTTGACATGAGAAAATTGTTTGTAAATTGTCATTAAATTGTGAAATTATTTCTATTGTCAAGCTTGTTTTACTATAAATTCCCTTTTTTTGTAGGTCATATCTCAATTTTATCGTTGATAATGTGAGACCTGCGGCTCGCAGGCCGACATTCGCGATCCGACGACCAGTCTTCGGTCGCCAAATTAAAAAAGCCTCCCCTTTGCGAGGCAAGGAAAAGCAACATGTTGAAAAAATTCAGCGTGGCCATCGCCGCCATCTTTGTTCTGGCCATGGTCTCCTCCGCCGTCTTCGCCCAGATTCCCAACGTCGCCCTGGACCAGGAGACGGTCGACACCTTCCTGACCGTCTACTCCAACCCCGACCCCACCGCCATCGGCCAGGCCTCCGCCACCGTCGGCGACCCCATGAAGTTCGCCGCCGCCTCCGCCAAGATTCAGCTGATCTATCAGCTCAAGAAGGCCGGCACCGCCAACGACGCCATCAAGACCACCGCCCAGGCCTCCGGTCTGGCCATCGACGACGCCGACCTGGCCATTTATGACGCCAACGCCGACAAGATCACCGAGGCCCTGGACAAGGTCATGGCCGCCGCCATGTCCGCCGTCCAGTAATTCGCCCTTTTGACTCCGGGGGGCCGTCCCCCCGAATTTCAACGCGGCCCCGTTCCCCGACATCCGGGGGACGGGGCCGCGTTTTCTCCGGGGGGGGCCGCGTTTTCTCCGGGGTGGGCCCCGCTTTCCCGGGGACGGGGCATGCTTTCCCCGGGGGCGGGGGAGAGCGTTCTCCGGGGAGGAAAAATTGTAATTAATGAAATCAATATTTGTTTTTTAGATGTATGAGGCGCAAATATTTCTATTTAAGTTGATTCAGAAATGACTATACCCGGCGGAAATGGTCGAAAGCGGCTGTTGGCTGCTTGGTCCTGGCCGGCGGGTGGCGATAGAGTTGAAAAAACGTCTTTCCACTATGAAGCAAGACATCTAATTAGCGGATTATGCTTGTAAAAAGAAATTGAGAGACCATTTGTTGTTTTCTTGACTTGACCTTTCGACAAAAAAGGAGGATCCTAAAAGAGTCGGGACGATGGTGTTGGATCTCAAGATCTGATCTCGGTAGTTTAACGGTTGTTGGATAAAAAGGGAGGTTAATAAGCAAATATTTATTTTTCGGATAAATATGGCGCAACCAAGACTAGATCAGACATTTAAAAACATATTACTTTCTTTCCATTAAAGGTTTCTTTGGTCAAGGAGAATGAATATGTTGAGAAATATCCTTCTTTTAGGCATGTCGTCGCTGCTCATTTTATTGTCCCCGGTTCTCCACGCCCAGGACGAGGACGCCGACCGGAGTCCTTTACAGCCGGGGGAGGTGGCCGCCTTCATCGCCGTCTACGGCCGGGCGGACCCCTCGGAGCCCGCGTCGACGGGGGTGTCGCCCGCCAGGCTGTTTCTGGCCGCCACGAGGCTTTCCACGATCTACGTCCAGAAGGGCCAGGTGACCGACGAGGCGCGCCTGGTCGCCACCCTGGCCGGCCTGGGGCCCGAGGCCGTCACCCGCGAGGAGTACGACATCTACCAGGCAAACGAGGCCGCCCTGACGTCCGTGATGAATAAATATCTGGGCGAGCACACCGTCTTTGACGCCAACAGCGCCCTCTACAATTACGACTCTCCGGACTCCCCGTCAGCCCCCGCCGCCGGCTCCCGGGACGACGCGTTCGCCGTTCCGGCCGGTGACGCCGCCGCGACACCCGATGGTGACGCCGCGACAACCGGTGACGCCGCCGCGACAACCGATGGTGACGCCGCGACAACCGGTGACGCCGCCGCGACAACCGATGATGACGCACCCGCCGCCGGTGACGACGCCGCGACAACCGATGATGACGCACCCGCCGCCGGTGGTGGTGACGCCGCGGCCGCCGGTGACGACGCGGCCTCCGAGGAAGCAGAGGAGTCGGATCTGGCCGCGGATCCCGGGGAAGCCCCGGCCGGCGACCAGGCCGGGACAACCCCGGCTGACGACTCCGCCGCCGCGGCTCCCGCCGACGATGCCGCCCCCTCGGCCGGCGATTCTTCCGAGGCGCCCGTCCCGGACGGCAATTCTTCCCCGGCCCCCGGCTCCGCCTCCTCCGACGCCGCGGTCCCGTCGATCGCGGCCGCCCCCTCCGCAGGACTGTCCGCCGTCATCGCCGACGCCCCGGCCCCGTCCGCCGTGGTGGACGAGATCCCGCCAAGAGACCCCTCCCGGCCCGGCGAGGACATCGCCGCCCCGTCCTCCTTTCCGGAGGTCGAGGAGGAGGAGGAGGCGCCCTCCGTTCAGACGAGCCCGGCCGGCTGAAAACCACCCGGACAGTTTAAAATTAAAAAAAGAAACGCCGCCTCTCCTCGGGGTTCGAGGAGCTGGCGGCTTTTTTTTGTCGTCGCACCGGGGGCGCTTCGCGGGCCGGGTCCGGGATTTGGGGGCGGGGCTTTTCCCGGCTCCGGGCGAAAAAAAAGGGCCCTGACCCGCGGGGGAGTCCGAACCCTTATTTTGTGGAGCCAACTGAGAGACTTGAACTCTCGACCTGCTGATTACGAATCAGCTGCTCTACCAACTGAGCTAAGTTGGCGGGGGAACCTTTTTTGGAGTCTCGAGGACGTCGCCGCCGGGGTTTTCGTCCCCCGGCCGCCGTCGCTTTGTTTTCCGGTCTTTGTTTTCCGATCTTTCCGGGACGCCCGGAAGCCCGGTTTTTGGCCGGAAAACATATTACGATTTTTGCCGCCGCAATTCAAGCCCGCCGGCGGACTCCGGCGGACTCCGGGCGGGGGACGCTAGAGCTTCCTGGTGTAGGAGGTGGTCAGGTGGCCGCCGATGTGGCAGATGATGATCTTTTGCTCGCTTTCCAGAAAGGACAGGTGGATGCGGAACTTGACCCCGCTGATGGTGCTCTTCAAGTGCGGGTAGAAGGTGATCGTCCGCCCCTCGTAGTAGGCGGTCCTCTCCCTGTCCAGGGCCCGGGACCTGTTGGTGGTCTTGCGCTCCCCCATGGAGAAGTCGATGCCGGTGATGGCGGTGAACTTCTGCAGGTCGGCCTCGTTGTCCCGGAACTTCATGGGGTGGAGGACGTCGCCCACGGCCTTGATCATCTTGACGCACTCCTGGATGATCCTGGGGGTGACGTTCTTGGAGAAGTCGTCGATGCTCTTGTCCACCCGGGGGTGGAAGACCAGCTTCGAGCCGTAGAAGTGCTTGCCGGCCTCGACGACGTCGTGGAGGGTGTCGGGGTATTCCCAGTAGAAGTCGGTCACGTTGGCCGACTTGAGGGAGTCGTTCTCCCGCCGGAGCTTGTCGACGGTCTGGTTCAGGGCCTCGATGGTGTTGGTGCGGTCCTTGCGGCCCTTCTTCTCCAGCCTCATCTCCTCGTTCTGGGCCTGCAGCTCCTCCATCTCGACCTTCATCAGCTCGTTGATCTCCGACTGCTCGGTGGGGTTCATCCTGAGGTAGTCGTTCTCCTCCCTCAGCTGCTGGTTGAGCTCCTCCAGGGACTCGTTCCGCTCGGACAGGGCCGTGTTCTCGTCCTGGAGCCGCTCGTTCTCCTCCTCCATGGGCCCGACGCTGTTGATGTGCTCGTCGAGCTTCTGCTTGTAGATGAGCATCTGGTCCTGGTATGAGCGCGCGGATTCCTGCAGCTTCTTCTTCTCGTCGACCACCTTGCTGAAGTTGTCGGACTTGCCCGTCAGGTCGCGCTCCAGCTGCCTTTTCTCTCTGGCGACCTCGCCGTGCAGCTTCTTCAAGGCGTGGTATTTTTTCTTGAAGTGTACAAATTTGATGACCTGTCGCTGGTAGGCGGTGTAGAGGTCCTCGTTGTTCTGGTAGCTGTGCCTGCGGATGAACTTGAGGATGTTGACCTCGCGCTGGGACCATTTGCCGCCGCCGTCGGATTTTTTGACCTTCGCGGCGTCGTCTTCCTCGTCCTCGTCCTCTTCGTCTTCTTCCCAGTTCTCCTCCTCGTCCTCGTCAATGTCGTCCTCGTCCTCCTCGTCCTCCTCCTCGTCCTTGTGCTTGCCGCCCCGCGCGTTCCGGCCGGCCTTGGCGGTTTCCAGGGCGTTCAGCTCGGTCTTGGCGTTCTTCAGGGCGTTCAGGAGACGGGCGACCGTCTTGTCCTCGTCGTCATTTTCCTCCTCGTCCTCGTCCTCGTCGTCGTCGTCGTCATCGCCCTCGTCTTCTTCGTCTTTGTCGTCATCCTCGTCTTCGTTCTCGTCTTCGTCATCGTCTTTGTCTTCCTTGTCGTCCTCATCCTCGTCACTATCGTCGTCATTGTCGTCGTCCTCGTCTTCCTCAAGCTCGTCGTCCTCGTCGTACTCGTCCTCGTCGTCGTAGTATTCCTCGTCGTCGTAGTCGTCGTCGAAGGCCGCCCTGGTCGGCTTGACGACGTGGTGCAGATAGTAGGCGTAGTCCAGGGACTTCTCGCCTCCGGGGCTGGGGAGGCGCCTTTTGTTGTCGGCGGAGTCCTTTTTCTGATCCCAGTAGGCGGCCAGCTTGCGGGCGGTGGGGGGCCGGAGGGCCGTGATGTCGTCGTGCCAGCGGTCCTCCAGCAGCCCGTAGGCGGCCACGGCGGAGGCGAAGTCCAGGGGGATCTCCTGGTCCGGCCAGGGGTCGGTCCTGAGGGGCGAGCCGCCGGTTTGGCAATATTCCGCGGCCATCCGGGAGGCCAGCTTGACCACGTCCGGCGGGATGATCAGCTCCCGGCCCAGGGAGGAGGGGTTGAGGCAGACGCCCATGCCCGACTCGGCCGTCTTGCGCAGAAAGAACCACCAGGGGAGCTCGAGGACCTCGCAGCCCGCCGGGTCGTTGTGGAAGCGCATGTCGTCGGCTTTGGCGATGGCGTGGAATTGGTTGAAATAGCAGACGACGCTGAAGCTCCCGTCGGCGTTGCCGGGGTTCCGGTCGTCGGTGAAATATTTCAGCAGGGACGTCATGCTGACGTACGGCGGGTCCGCCTGCTGGGACTTGTCGACGGTGTAGACGACGCGGTTTTTAAAGACTTGGAAGACGGCCTCGGCCCGGCTGCGCGGGTCGTCGGCCAGGCTCTTGTCCCTCATGGTTCGCAGGAGCAGCCGCCCGTCTATCTCGGAGGTCAGCTTGTCGGGGGTCAGTATCATCTTGACACCCCCTCGTTTTCTAAGAACGGGAGGGCCGGCCGGTCATGGCCTTGGCGGGCGCGGGCGCCGGGGCTGGAGAATGGTCTTGCGCGGCCGGCGTCCGGGGGCGAAAATCGCCCGCGGGCGGACTTGTCGTCCGCGGGGGCGGGCTTTATCCCCGGACGGCGCGATAGTCGGCGAAGTTTCCCCCGGGGCGACGGGTCGGCCGGAACGCCCGCGATTCGGAACCCGGCGGGGGCGGGGAGGTTGTCCTTGAAAAAAACGGGGGCCCGATCCTCCGGCGGGAGCAGCCGGCCGCGGAGGAGGTCCCCGTCAGGCGGGGCGAGGCCCCGGCCGCGGCGCCGCTCGAGGAGGGGCGGGGAGGGGCGCCGGCCGGCGGTCCTCGGCTTGCGGCCTCCCCGTTCGACGGCCAGGAGTCTGAGAAATTTCCAGTCTGAGAAGTCCATGAAAAATCTCCGTCATGGTGATGTCCCGGCCTCCAAGGGCCGGGCCCGCCTGTCGGGGCGGATGTCGCCGGGGCGACGAATTAAACTATCCGAATTGTTTCGGCTTGTCAACCGACGCCCGGGCGTCAATATTTTATCTTGTCGGAGGAGGAAAAATGGCTGATAACGGCAAAAAAGAGCGATTGTCATGCCTTCGTCAAGGCGGCGGCGCCTTCCGGCCGTCCGCCTGGCGCGGGGCGGCGTTTCGGAAGCCTGGCGTTCCGAATTATGGAACGGGCCGGGCCGGGCCGGCCTGGTCCCGCTCTTCCGGTTTTTTCCCGCCGGCGTCTTTTTTTCCCGCCGACGCGGTGGCGCCGGCCGACTATTCCCCTCAGGATACCCCGGGCGTGGGAAAAATACAAGATTAGGTGGACAAGAGCCGAAAGAGGGTCTATATTTGGGGGAACTTTTTTTTCCGCTTTTTCCGCGACGCCCCGCGCGCCCCGCCGGCCCGTCGCCGAGGATTTTCCATGTCCGACACCGCAGACAGTCTCGTTCCCAAGCCCGCCGTCGCTGGTTCCGGGCGGGCCCGCGGGCCCGCCTCGCCGGTCTTCAGGCGCCGGGCCTCCTCCTCCTCCTCCTCCGACCGCGACGACCAGCGGGTCAGGCGGAAAGTCTATCCCCGGCCGGCGGCGGCGTGGGGGGAGGGGGGCCCCGGCGCCCCCCTGACCCTCCGCGACAGGCTCTCCCGGCTGACCTTCACCCAGGCCGCGAAGATGCTGGGTCCGGAGGGGCGGGGCCTGCTCTCCGCCGCCGGCCGGGGCGACGCCCCGGGCGGGGGGGAGGGCTCCCGGCTGCGGCTGGGCGACGACGAGCTGGTCGGGGACTTCGGCCCCCGGGGGCGGGTGGTCTTCACCGTCTCGGGGCCCGGGCGGAGGCTGACTTTTTCCTGCTCGGTCTGCGACTCCCGGGCCCCCGACTGCTGCCCCCACGCGGCGGCGGTCCTCTCCCGCGTTTTGGAGGAGAAGACGGCCCTGGGCCTGGCCGCCCGTCCCGTCCCCAAGGTCCCCCTGGAGAGGCTCGGGGAGGACGAGCTGGTGGGGAGGGCGGTCTCGGAGCGGGCGGCCAGGGTGCGGGAGGACGGCCTGGTCGTGGCCGGGCGTCCCCCGGACGGGCGGGTCTGGGGCGACTACCGGGTGGCGAACCCCAAGAGCGGCCGCTCGTATCGGGTCTCGGTCCGGGGTCTGGAGAGGGGCCAGACCTACTGCGAGTGCCCCGACTTCCGGGTCAACACCCTGGGCCTCTGCAAGCACACCCTGGCCGTGACGGAGGAGCTGAGACTCAGGCCGCGCGCCCTGGCCCGGGCCGGGGTCTGGGAGCCCCAGACGGCGGAGGCCTACCTCGACTACGCCGTCTCGCCCCCGGCCCTGCGCCTGCAGGCCCCCCCGAAATTTCTGGAGGGGCTGCCGGCCGACAAGAGGGTCCTGGTGGCGCCCCTGCTGAACGGCCCGATCGACGACGTCTCCGGGCTGGTGGCCTGCCTGGCCATGCTGGAGCGGCTGGGCCGGGAGACGACGGTCTTCCCCGACGCGGCCGAGCATGTCGAGCTGGAGCTCCACCGCCTGCGGCTGCGGGGGCTCGCCGAGGAGATTCGCCGGGACCCGGCCTCGCATCCTCTGAGAAAAACTCTTTTGAAAGTCGAGCTCCTGCCCTACCAGCTCGACGGGGTGGCCTTCGCCGCCGGGCGGGGCCGGGCCGTCATCGCCGACGACATGGGCCTCGGCAAGACCATCCAGGGCGTGGCCGTGGCCGAGCTCCTGGCCCGGGAGGCCGGGGTGGGGCGGGTGCTGGTGGTCTGCCCCGCCAGCCTGAAGAGCCAGTGGCGCGAGGAGATCGCCCGGTTCACGGACCGCGGCAGCCGGACTATTCTGGGGACGGCCGCGGCCCGGGGGGGGCAGTACTCCGGCGACGCCTTCTTCACCATCTGCAACTACGAGCAGGTGACCCGGGACGCGCCCTTCATTCTGCGGGAGGAGTGGGACCTGGTCATCCTCGACGAGGCCCAGCGGGTCAAGAACTGGGAGACGGCGGGGCACCGGGCGGTGGCCTCCATCAGGAGCCGGCACATGCTGATTCTGACCGGCACGCCCCTGGAGAACAGCCTGGGGGAGCTGTTCACCCTGGTCAGGCTCGTCGACGCGCAGGTCCTGGGCCCGGCCTTCCGTTTTTTAAACTCCCACAAGCAGACCGACGAGCGGGGCAGGCTGCTGGCCTGGACGGGGCTCGGGGAGATCAGGTCCGCCCTGGCCCCCGTCATGATCAGGCGCACCCGCGGGCAGGTGCTGGCCGAGCTGCCCCCCAGGCAGACGGAGATCGTCAGGGTGGCCCCCACGGACCAGCAGCTGGAGATGCACGCCTGGCAGGCCCGGCAGATCTCCCGCATCATCTCCAAGCCGTACCTGACCGAGATGGACTTCCTGCGGCTCAAGAAGGCGCTCCTAATCTGCCGCCTGGCCGCCGACGCCACCGCCCTGGTGGACAAGGAGCGGCCCGGTTTCTCCAGCAAGCTCGCCGAGTTCCGGGAGCTGATGGCCTCCCTTTTGGCCGAGCCCGACCGCAAGATCGTCGTCTTCTCCGAGTGGACGGGCATGCTGGACCTGGCGGAGGAGATCCTGGCCCCCCTGGGGGCCGTCTGGGAGCGTCTGGACGGCTCCGTGCCCCAGGCCAGGCGCGGCGGCATCGTCGCCAGGTTTGCCGAAAATCCCGGGATTCGGGTCTTTTTAAGCACCAACGCGGGCGCCGTCGGCCTCAACCTCCAGGCGGCCGACACCGTCGTCAATCTGGACCTCCCCTGGAACCCGGCGGTCCTCGAGCAGCGGATCGGCCGGGCCCACCGCATGGGCCAGACCCGGCCCGTCCAGGTCTATCTTTTGGTCACCGCCGAGACCATCGAGGAGCGTCTTCTCTCCGTTTTGGGCGCCAAAAACGACCTCTTCTGGGCCGCCCTGGACATGGGGAGCGAGGTGGACATGGTCGCCATGACCGGCGGCGTCGAGGAGCTCAGGAACCGTCTCGAGGTCCTCCTGGGCCGCAGGCCCGACGCCCCCGTCGCCGAGCCCCTGGCCGCCCTGATCGCCGCGGGCGGGCCGTCCGACGACGTCCCCGAACCCTCCGCCAAACCCGCGGCCGACAGCGCCCGGGACGGCGACGACGCCCCCGCGCAAAACGGAGCGCGGGGCGGCGGCGACGCCCCCGGGGAAAACAGGGTCCGGGGCGGTGACGGCGGCGCCCGGGCCGACGGGGCGGCGGCGGCCGGCGGAACCGGCTCCGGCGGGGGGGCTTCCGCCGGGGCGCGCGGAAGCGCCTCCGGGGAGAGGGTCGCCCTGGCCGGCGGCAGGCTGTTCGAGGCCGTCCTGAACTTCCTCGACGAGATCGCCCCGCCGTCCGGGGAGCCCGGGCCCGACCCGGCCGACGGCGACGGCGGCGCGGCCTCCCCAGGCGGCCGGCAGGCCGGCGCCCCGGGGCCCGCGCCGCCCCGGGCCTCGGCGGTTGGCAAGGCCGTGCTGGACTATGTCGGCGGCTGCCTGCGGCGCGACGAGGAGGGCCGCCCCAGCCTGACGCTGACCCTGCCGGACGACAAGGTGATCGGCCGGCTGGCCGGGGTCCTGTCCCGCCTGTTCGGGGGATGAGGACGCCCGGCCTTTGACTGCCTCCCGCTCCCCCCCCCCCCTCCTCCTCCCCCCGGCCGGACGCCCGGAGGGCGGGGAGGGGGGAGGTTAATGTCTTCGGTTGTTTTTCAACGCCCCGTCTTTGACTTTTCCCTGTTTCTTCTCCCCATGTCCCGACTCGCCCCCCGGCCGGCGCCCCGCCGCCAGGATCCCGGGGCCGGGCCGGGGCGACGGGCCGGCGGGCGCCCCGGGCTTGGCTCCAAAAGCCGCGGCCCCGCCGGACTTCCCGCCAAACTCTCAACATTAATGGTCATTTGTGGTATTCTGGTCTCCGGGGCCCGCGCCCCGCCGGGGTCCGGGGAGGCGCCCGGTCTGATTTTATTCGGGCGCCAGGGCGGCGCCCGCAGGAAAACCGTTTCGAGCCAAGGAGAATTCATATGCTACGCAGGATAGGCGTCCTCACCGGCGGGGGGGACTGCGCCGGTTTAAACAGCGCGATCAAATGGGTCGTCAAGACGGCCACCGACCCCCAGCTTTCGGCGCATCACGGGGACACCTGGGAGGTGGTCGGCATCAGGGAGGGCTGGAGGGGCCTGATCGAGGTCGACCCGTCCGACCCCGAGTCGGTCGCCAAATGGACCTCCAATTTGGACGAGCTGGTCGTGCGCACCTGGGACAGGCAGGGGGGCACGGTGCTGGGGAGCTCCCGCACCAACCCCTTCAACCCCAAGATCGGCAAGGGCCAGCAGTGCGCCGACAACATCGCGGGCCTGGGCCTCGAGGCCGTGGTGGCCATCGGCGGCGAGGACACCCTGTCCGTCGCCCACCGGCTCTACCGCGACCTGGGCCAGAAGGTGGTGGGCATCCCCAAGACCATCGACCGGGACTTAAGCGGCACCGACTACACGCTGGGCTACGACACGGCTCTGAACGTCATCACCGAGGAGGTGGACCGCCTGCGCACCACGGCCGGCAGCCACAACCGCCTTTTCGTCGTGGAGGTCATGGGCAGGCACGCGGGCTGGCTGGCCCTGGAGGGAGGCCAGGCGGCCGGGGCCCACGTCATCCTCATCCCCGAGTGCGCCTTCGAGGTCTCCAGGGTGGCCGAGCTCCTGGAGAGGCGGCGGGCGGCCGGTGTGCGCTACGACATCGTCATCGTCTCCGAGGGGGCCAAGATCAAGGGCCGGGACGAGGTCTACCTCTCCGAGAAGGTGGACAGCTTCGGGCACAAGGTCCTGGGCGGCATCAGCGAGACCCTGGCCAAGGAGCTCGAGAACCAGACCGGTTTCGAGGCCCGGCACGTCGTTTTGAGCCACATCCAGCGCGGGGGCACCCCCTCGGCCCGGGACCGCCTGATGGGCAGGCACTTCGGCATCGCCGCCGTCGACCTGATCCTCGAGCAGGACTACGGCCGCATGGTGGCCTACCGCGACGGCCAGATCACCTCGGTCTCCCTCAAGCGGGCCGTCGAGCGCCTCTACACCGTGGACGTGGAGAGGCACTACGACCCCACCCGCTACAACGGGCAGCGCTCCTCCCTCATCCCCAGGAAGCGCCAGTAGCCGAGGCGGCCGGGGCGCGCGTCGGACGGCGGCCGGGGGCATGGTCCGGCGGGCCCCGACGGCAACTGGCAGTCTCTTTCCAGGAAGACAGGCCCCCATGTCATCGTCAAACGTCGTCGGCCCCGGAGGGCCCCAAAAAGCGCCGCCGACCCCGGGGGCGGCGGGCGGGGCCTTCGTCTGCCTGCGCTGCGGGGAATGCTGCCTGGGCCGGGGAGGGGTCTGGCTGCGGGCCGGCGAGACCGGTCCCCTGGCGGAGTTTCTGGGGCTGGAGCCGGGACGCCTGGAGGAGGATTACCTGGCTTGGAAAAACGGCGTCTGGGAGGTCAAGACCGGCCCGGACAACGTCTGTCTTTTTAGGGAGCCCTCGGGCGACTGCCGCGTCCACTCCCTGAAGCCCGCCGCCTGCCGGGCCTGGCCCTTCTACAGGGGCCCGCTTCAAGACGAGGGCGCCTTTCTGGAGGCCCGGGAGGTCTGCCCCGGGCTGCGGCCCCTCGACCACGACGCCTTCAGGCGGGCTTGCGCGGCCGGGGGCGGCGACGCCTGCCGCGGCCTCCCTCCCCGGGACTGGCGTTAAAAATTTGGCGAGCCCCGTCGGCGCCCCCCGTTGGTGATTCGGCCCCCCCGTTTGCGAGCCGGCTTCATGGCCCGCTTGGCGGCGTTTTTTTTGGGGGGCCAGGGGCGTTTCACAGGGCGGAAGAAAAGGAAAGGAACGGAAAAGAAAGGAGAGGAGAGGAGAGGAACGGAGAAGAACAGAAAGGAACAGAAAAGAAAAGAAAAGAAAAGAAAAGAAAGTAAAGGAAAAGAAAGGAAAGAAGGGCGGCGAAGGGAAAGTCTTTTTCCCGTAAGCGTTCACAGGAGACGAACCGCCGTCGGCTTCCTACCCTCGTCATGCAATCCTTTGGCCGAGGACGCGGCCTCTGGCGAGAGATTTTTAGCAGTGCCCGACGGAGCGCCCTCTTCGAAGAAGAAAGGCGGCCAAGGATCAAGGAAGCGCCTCCTCAAGCTTGGGCCGTGGTCGTCCCGGCCTTAAACGCGGCCTTCGGCCTCCGAAAGCGAGCGGCTCCGGCCAAGAGTTTAGCCGAAAATCGCCTTGATCAGCCGGGAGCCCCTGTAGGCGGCCATTCCCAGACAGATGAATGATTTGCCCAGATGATCCACGAGGGTGTGGTAATTCCTGGCGGCTATGTCGTCCAATGCCCTTTGGGCGGCATGCGCCAAGGTTGTCATAATTTCTTCTTCTTCAACCGAAGACGGGGTCTTTTTCGAATCGGGGACGGCTTTCATTAGAATCTCTTCCGTTTCATCCTCGGAGAGCGCGGATTCGATCGCCAGCGCCAGGGCCTTGCCGATTTCCGATTCGGACAGATACTCGGCCGCCTTGTCGGCGATAATCTCATCTGTGTCTTGATCTGCGAAATTAGTCTGAATTTTATTGAGAAGCGCCATAAACTCAAGCAGACTGATTTTTTTCTTAACAGCGTCGGCCAAGGCCTTGATTTTGACTGACTTAGGCAGCCTCACCAAGGCCTCTTTGGCCAGGGCCGAGTTTATGGCCGCGTCGTTCAGCTTGGTTCTGACGGGGCAATACTTCAGCTCGATGATCAGGCAGACTTTCTCGGGCAAGATGCAGAACAGCTCCAGCCGGTTGTCGGCCCCCGGCACCTCGCTTAGGACTTTAAACCCCAAGCGCAAGAGGAGCATATGAACGAGGGCGTGAAAGGTCTTTTCATTTTCCGGTCTTTGGTGATATGTGACTTTAGACAGAAAATAGTCGAAGACCGAACTTACTTTCCCGGCGTCTTTGGCAA